>JBIKPD010000002.1:0-51847 GCA_044357665.1 Roseateles sp.
GACTCGACGTTCAAATCGAGACCAGACCGAAATGCCGAAAAACCAAAGTGAATCATTTACTTATGAGATCCACGCGTGACAACGTTGGGACACTACTGTCTCAAGCCGTCAGTTCAATCAGGACACCAGCATGGCCAAGAAGGCGGCCATGGCCGGCCCGGTGTTCATCACCGATCGCGGCCGGCCAGCGCATGTGCTGCTGACATTTGACGCGTACAAGAAGATCTGCGGTGGGCAGACAAAGATTGCCGATTTGCTGGCAATGCCTGGCGCTGCGGACATCGAACTGGAAATTCCGCAGCGGCGCGACATCGCGCAAGCGGCTGACCTGTCTTGAGGTTTCTTCGCGACACCAACGTCGTCCCCGAGTTGCGAAAAATCCGCCTCGGGAAAGCTGATCCACATGTCGTGGCTTGGGCCGATAGCGTCGATGCCGGCGACCTTTATCTGTCGGTGGTCAGCATCCAGGAACTGGAAATCGGCATCTTGCTGCTCGAACGTCGCGACCCGGCTCAAGGGGCTTTGTTGCGCTCCTGGTTGAACGGACATGTCTTGCCGGCATTTGCCGGACGAATTCTTGACGTCGATAGCGCCGTGGCCTTGCGTGCCGCCAGGCTGCATGTGCCCGATCCGTGCCCGATTCGCGATGGACTGATCGCCGCAACTGCGCTGGTGCATGGCATGACGGTGGTGACGCGCAATCTGGCCGACTTTGATCCGAGCGGCGTTGCCACCTTGAACCCTTGGTCCTGGGTTGGGTGACGTTCAGCGCTACAGAATTTCCGAGGCGAGTTGTTTTCAGCCCCGCAGCAACTCCGCCATCGCCTTGGCGTCGAGCACGGTGGCTTCTTCCTGGCCTTCCAGAATGCCATCGGCGAGGCCGCGCTTGTCGCGGTGCAGGTCGATGATGCGCTCTTCGACCGAGCCTGCGGTGACCAAGCGGTAGACGGTCACCGGGCGCTTCTGGCCCATGCGGTGGGCGCGGCCGGTGGCCTGGTCTTCGGCGGCGGGGTTCCACCAAGGGTCGACGATCAATACATAGTCGGCCATCGTCAGGTTCAGGCCGAAGCCACCGGCTTTCAGGCTGATCAGGAAGACCTCGCCCTCGCCGCGCTGGAAGGCGGCGACGCGTTTGGTGCGTTCGGCCGCCGGCGTGCTGCCATCGAGGTATTGGTAGGGCACGCCCATCAGCTCGAGCCGCTCGGCCAGCAGCTTCAAAAAGTCGGTGAACTGGCTGAAGACCAGCGCCTTGTGCGAGCCGTCGACCAGTTCGCGCACGATGCGCTCGAACTCGCCCATTTTTGAGCCGACCAGGCCCAGCTCGGGCGCGACCAGGCGCGGGTCACAGGCGGCGCGGCGCAAGCGCATCAGCTCGGCCAGCACCTGCATCGGCGCACCGCCGGCTTGTGCGGCCTTGGCCACCGCCTGCTGGGCATCGCGGCGCAGCGCTTCGAGGAAGCTCTTTTCTTCGCTGCTCGGTTGCACCAGATGGACGATTTCGGTGCGCGGCGGCAGGTCTTGCAGCACCTGCGATTTGGTCCGGCGCAACAGGAAAGGCGAAACCAGCCGGCGCAGGCGCAGGCGGGCGACCTGGTCCTGCTGACGCTCGATCGGGTTGCCGAAGTTTTCGGCGAATTTGGTCGCGCTGCCGAGCAGACCGGGGTTGATCAGGTTCATGATCGACCAGAGATCGGAGAGCCGGTTTTCCACCGGCGTGCCCGACAAGGCCAGGCGGAAATCAGCCTTGAATTCGGCCACCGAGCGGGCGCGCTTGGTCGCCGCATTCTTCAGCGCCTGCGCTTCATCCATCACCAGCGTGGCCCATTGCTTGTCGGCAAACAGCTCGGCGTCGATCTGCGCCAGCGCATAGGAGACCAGCAGCACGTCGCCGGGGCCGGCTTGCTCGATCATGCCGGCGCGATCGCTGTCTTCGCCATAGATATTGCAGCGCAGACCTGGCGCGAACTGCGCGGTTTCGGCCAGCCAGTTGCCGCAGACCGAGGTCGGCGCCAGCACCAGCGCCGGGCCCAGTTCAGCCCGCTGCACCAGCAGCGCCAGCGTCTGCACGGTCTTGCCCAGCCCCATGTCATCGGCCAGGCAGGCGCCAAGCCCGGCATGGGCCAGCCGCATCATCCAGACAAAGCCTTCGAGCTGATAGGCGCGCAACTCGGCGCGCAAACCGGCTGGCAATTGCGGCTGCAAGGCGGCGGCGTCGGCCAGCGCGTCCATGCGCTGGCGCCATTGGCGGTCGCCGGCCACTTCCATATCGGTCAAGGTTTCTTCAAGCCAGGAAGCAGTCGCCTGCGGCAGTTGCAGCTGGTCTTTCTTGTTCTGGCCCAGCGCGTCAAGGTCGCGCAATTGCTGGCGCAGCTGCTCACTCAGGGCCAGGTACTCGCCTTCGCCAAGGCGCACAAAGCGGCTGCGCGAGGCGCGGGTCAAGGCCATCAGTTCTTGCAGGCTGAGTACGCGTTGCTCGTCCAGCTGCGCTTCGCCGGTGACTGCCAACCAGTCCTGGCCGCTGCTGACCTTGACGTTCAACCCAGTGCTGGCCAGCGGCGTCACGCGCAGCGGTTTGCCCTTGGGCCAGTCGAGCGCGGCGATGCCGGGCAGGCCGGGTAGCAGCTCGACCGCACGCAAGGCCTCTTCAGCATCGGCCAGCAGCCAGGGCGCTTCGGGGGCCAGTTCGGGGTCAAGGAAAGGCAAGGCCTCGAGCACCTCGTTGCGTGCTTGCGCTTCGGCCGTCAGATCGCGTTCGGTCGCCAGGCTGACGCCTTCATGCATGCACATCAGCCGCGGCCGGCCCAGGCCGGGCGTCAAAGCCGGTCCAAAGGCGCCGAATGGCTGTGCCACCAGTTGCAGTTGCAGGCCGTCGCCCAGCGGGATCAAGCGTGCGCGCAAGCGCTTTTCGCCTGGCACCAGCTGACCCGCTTCGGCGTCGCTGTGCAGCTGGAACATCCCGCTCAGCACCTGCAGCGCAGCGCCGAGCTCGGCATTCGCGCTGGCCGGCACCGCCCAGCCTTGCGCCACCAGTTCGGCCACCCGGCGCTGCGCTGGGCTGATGCGGATCAACCTTGCGCGCTGCGGCCCTTCGCGCAGCACGCGCAAGCCTTCGCGTTTGGCCCATTCAGTTTCATGGTTGCTGCCGTTCCAGCCGTGCAGTCGCGGCGGCTCGATATTGACCAGTTGCGGGTGGATGCTGAACTCGAACTGTTCGGCCCCGCTGTCCTTGTTTTTGCGCCGCACCACTTCGAGCTCGGGCTGGCCTTCGACCAGCTCGACCCATTGCCCTGGCGCATCTTCGAACATCACTGCCGGATGCCCGATCAGCGCTATTGCAGCCTGTGTGACGTCGATCTGCAAGCTGTTGACGCCGCCGAAGGGCGTGCGCTCGATATGGCGCAGCACGGCGTTGTCGCGATTGCTGCCGCTGCCGCCCTTCTTCAGCTTCAGCAGCGTCATTGGTTTTAGCTTGAGCAGACCCTTGGCCGTCAGGCTGCGTTCCAGGGGCTGGACTTGCTGGACGCGGCCCTGAGCGTCGAGCTCAAGTTGCCAGGCCAGTTCGGTCGAGCTGGCGGCGGACTTGGCGGCTTTTTCATCGGCCAGCGCGCTGATCGCTGCCAGTGCATCGCGCCATGGCTCGCGCGGTGCGCCAAGAAAATTCGCCGGCGCCTGACGACCTCCCAGATCGACCGGCAGCGAGCCGAGTTCGAGCCGCTGCGCCGCCGCCGCCACCCAGGATGCCAACCAAGGCTGTCCGGTCTGTTGCAAACCCTGCAGCAAGGTGGCGACGGCCTTGGCCGTCCAGCCTGGTGCCGGTCGGCCCAGCCAGGCGGCCAGCAGCAATCCGTCGCTGGCATGGCCGAGGTTGGGAACATAGGTTTCCATCCCCGGTGAATAGCGCAGAGTTGCTTCTTCGAGGCTGGCTTCGCCGAGGCGCACACCGATCAGATGCGCCCAGCGCCCCCATCCTTCATAGGCCGAAGGGCTGCGTGAACCCGATTCGGAAACGCAGTATTTGTGCGCCCGGCTCCAGGCCTTGGGGTCGGATTGCGCCAGCAGGCTGATCACATAGATTCTTGCCAAGGCGAAGCTGAGGGCACCGCGGCGCACGCCGGAGGCCTGCCTGATGGCCTTGATGCTGGTCTCGAACTGCTCGGTTGCAGCCGACCAGTCGCCTTGGGCAGCGCTCGCGCCGGCAGTGAAGACCTCGGTGATCGGGCCGGCTATGGCCGCCATCATCTGCTGCATGCCGGCGAAGTCCAGCGCCAGCATTTGCACTTCAGCCATGCGGTAACGCAAGCCGGGCGAGAGCAGATCCGGGTCCTGTTCGAAGCGCTGACGCAGCCATTGCTGCAACTGCAAGACCCGCGCATCGCTGGCCGGCAAGCGATCGATGACCTGGCTGACCAAGGCGCTGCTCAAGCTGACGTCGAGCGAGGCCGCAGCCTTGGGCATCCAGGGGTCGGTGATGACCGCGAGCAGATACTCGGGGTCGGCAATTTCGGCCAGGGTGCTTTGCAGCTGCTGCCGGTATTCATCCCAGCTGACACCCGAATAAGTGAACAAGCGCAGCATCGAAACCATCTCGTCGCTGCTGTGGAAGCTCATCCAGCCGATACGCCGATCCAACTCGCCATAACCGCCGGCAAAGACCCAGGCGAGCCGGTGCCAATAGACTTTGGCCTTTGGTTTCATCAGCAAGGCTTGCAGCCGCTCGATATGCTCACCCAGGTCGGCCCAGTAGCCCCGCCCCGGGCGTTCTGAGATCAGACCCCGGCGCTGCAGGTTTTGCAGGCAGCGCGTCACATCGGAGGTCTGGAACGGTTGCTCGTCAGCATGGCGCCTGACCCCGATCGCCTGCAACCAAAGGCCCAGGCCGGCAGCGCCGCGCGTTCCGCCAACCAGCAGCAGCGCGTCGAGCACGGCTTGCTGATCTTCGGCATCGGCCGGGGCCGGCTGCTTGGGTGCTGCCGCGACCGGCGGCTGCCCGGCCTTTGCCATCAACTGGCGTAGCAATTCGAGCTTCTTGTCTTGGGGCAGCATCTTGGTAAGCTTTTGCAGGGCGGCGAGGCGACTGTTCTTGGTCATGGAGCAAGATTATCCGATGACTCCAGCATGCCCAGGCCCGAAGCGGGCGGGCTGATCAACGCCCGAAAGCATCCCAGCCGGTTTTCAGAATCAAGGCGCTGACGACCAGCACGAACATGCCGCGAACGAAACCGGTACCGTGTGCCAGCGCCATGCGGGTGCCGATCAGGCTGCCCAGCACATTCGCGACGGCCATCAACGCAGCGATCTGCCACCAGACATGGCCCTTGGCGGCAAACAAGATGAAGGCCGCGGCGTTGCTTGCCACATTGATCAGCTTGGCCGAGGCAGAGGCATGCAGGAAGTCATAGCCCATCACCCGCACGAACAAGAAGACCAGAAAACTGCCGGTGCCGGGTCCGAAGAATCCGTCATAAAAACCGATCACCAGGCCGATTGATGCGGCGACCAGCGTCTCGACCGAACCGCTGAAACGTGGTTGATGGCTGCGGCCCATCTCCTTGCGTGCCAGCGTGTAGATCAGCAACACCACCAGGATGAAGGGCAGGGCGCGACGCAAGCCATCGGCGCTGACTTGGGTGACGGTCCAGGCGCCGGCGAAGCTACCCACCAGCGCTACTGCTGCGGCCGGCAACAGCCTCGGCCAGTTCAGGCTGACGCGCTTTGAATATTGGACTGTGGCCCAGGCCGTGCCCCAGACCGAAGCGGCCTTGCCGGTGCCGAACAGGGTGGCCGGAGCGGCCTGAGGGAAGGCGCTGAACAGCGCCGGCACCAACACCAGGCCGCCGCCGCCAACCACCGCATCGACAAAACCGGCCAGCAGTGAGGCCAGGGCAACGCTGAAGAGTTCAATCATCGGGGGTGATTCGGGCAGTTGCGGGCTGATCGGGGCCCGGAAATAAAACGGGCACCTGATTTGACTCAGGTGCCCGAATTGTGACTGGTCACTTTATTCGTTTGTCTTGCCTTGCTGTTCTTGTCTCCCCGGCCCGCCCTTGCAAAGCAAGCCTTGGCAAGCTCTGCATCGAGTGAGAGTGAATGTAAATATTTTGTGACACGCACGCACTTGGGGTTTTTACGCTGCATTGCACCATATTGATGATGTTTGCTTGCACTCACTTATGTTTTAAGTCATTACTTATAACGATTCTGTAAAAAATAGCTGCACTGTTCTGGGTGTTGACAGGCCTGGCCTATCGATGAAACTGTTGTGTTTTAGAAACAGATGACTCTTGGCCGGCCTTGCTTTGACAGCTGACCGCCGGCTGAGGAAGGCCAACAACATGCAGCATTTCAACTTGAATGTCCGGTTTTGGCCCCATGGCTTGGCGATCTTGTTGCTCGCCGCCTGCGGTGGTGGCGGCGGTGATGGCAATCCGGTCGTCCCGGTGGCGCCTTTGATGCTGAGCCTGCCGCGCAGCGGAATCGACGCTGCCGGTCTCGCGGTGATCGTCGCTGATGGCGATCCGCAGTCCGAAGCCATCAGCGCTTATTACCAGGCGGCACGGGGCATTCCAGCGGCCAACATCATCCATGTCAAGCTGGCGACCGGCGCCGATCAGATCTCGGCGGCCGACTTTGCCGCGCTGAAAGCCGAGGTCGATGCCAAGCTGCCCGCTGCGGTGCAGGCGACGCTGCTGACCTGGACCGCGCCGTCGCGGGTGGTCGGCAGTTGCACGATGAGCATCACCAGCGCGATGGCTTTCGGGTTCGATGCCAAATACTGCGGTGCTGGCTGTGTGGTGACAGCGACTTCACCCTATTTCGATTCGGAATCAATTCAGCCCTGGGTCGATTTCAGGATTCGCCCCTCAATGCTGCTGGGTGCTACCACGCTGGCCGAGGCGCGCGCGCTGATCGACCGCGGCGTCAGTGCCGACGCCAGTTTTCCCGTCGGGGAAGGCTTTTTGCTGCGCACCAGGGACAGCGCGCGCAGCGTGCGCTACACCGATTATTTGCAGTTGCCATCGCTTTGGGCCGGCCGCTTGCTGCTCAATTACCTCGACAACCCGGCCACCGGCGCCAGCGACAGCCTCAGCGGCAAGTCGGGCTTGCTGTTCTATTTCACCGGCCTTGCCAAAGTGCCTGAAATTGCCAGCAACAGCTATCGCCCCGGTGCCGCGGCTGATCATCTGACCTCCTATGGCGGCCTGCTGCCCTCGGCCAGCGGCCAGATGCCGATCACCAACTGGCTGGCGGCCGGCGCGACGGCAAGCTTCGGCACGGTTGCCGAGCCTTGCAACTTCACCCAGAAGTTTTCGCGCGCTTCGGTGTTGATCGATCACTATTACCGTGGTGAGACCTTGATCGAGGCCTATTGGAAAGCGGTCGAATGGCCCGGCCAGGGCCTGTTTGTTGGCGAGCCGCTGGCTCGGCCATTTACCGACAAGCCGGGTTTCAGCGTCGTCAACGGTGAATACCAGATCAGCACGCGCAAGCTGCGGCCGGGCAGCAGCTATGCGCTCGAATATCGCGAGGCGGCCACCGGCGCCTGGATCCAGCTTGCCGACTTCAAGCCGGCGCAGGCCCAGGCGCAGACGCTGCATGCCCCGCTGGCGCCAGCTGGCGCCAGCCATTTGCGCTGGCTCGGGCCATGTCCGGGCAGCATCCAGCAGCAATGCGTTTTGAGCCAGAGCGGCTGAAGCTTGTGCGGCTGGCAAAATCGCGCCATGCCGAACCAGACTCCAGCGTTCCGAGTGCTTTCAGTCATCCCGCCGATGACGCAGCTGAACACGCCTTATCCGTCGACTGCTTACCTGACCGGCTTCCTGCGTTCGCGCGGAGTAAATGCGGTGCAGGAGGATCTGGCGCTGGCGCTGATGCTCAAGTTGTTCTCGCGCGAGGGCCTGCTGGACTTGCAGCAGCAGGTGCTGGCGTTGGATCAAAACAGCCTCACGCCGCCGGTGCAGTCTTTCGCAGCGCAAACCTCGCGCTATCTAGCGACGATCACGCCGTTGATTGCCTTTTTGCAGGGTCGTGATTCAACCTTGGCGCAGCGCATTTGCGGCCGCCAGTTCCTGCCCGAGGGGCCGCGCTTTGCTTCGCTCGATGTCTATATCGACGAGGATGGCGGCGACCCGCTGGCCTGGGCTTTCGGCGCGCTGGGGCTGCAGGACCGGGCACGCCATCTGGCCACGCTCTACCTGAACGATCTGGCCGATGTGCTGCGCGATGCGGTCGACCCGCGCTTCGAGTTCGTCCGCTATGCCGAGTCGCTGGCGACCAGCCAGCCGACTTTCGAGCCGCTCGCCGCAGCGCTGGCTGCGCCGCTGAACCTGGTCGACGCGACGCTGCAGGAACTGACGCTGGCGGTCATCGCTCGCCATCAGCCGCAGCTGGTGCTGATTTCGGTGCCATTTCCGGGTGCTGTCTACGCAGCCTTCAGGATCGCGCAGACGATCAAGGCGAGTTATCCGCAGATCACGCTGGCGCTCGGTGGCGGCTTTGTCAACACCGAGCTGCGCGAGCTGACCGAGCCGCGTTTGTTCGACTATTTCGACTACCTGACACTCGACGCCGGCGAGCGCCCGCTGCTGGCCTTGCTGGAACATCTGCATGGCAAGCGCGGACGCCAGCGCCTGGTGCGAACCTTTGTACGCGAAGCGGGTTCGGTCAAGTACATCAACTTCGTCGAGCCCGACGTGCCGTTTTCAGAAGTCGGCACGCCGACCTGGGACGGTCTGCCGCTGGACCGCTATCTGTCACTGCTCGACATGCTCAACCCGATGAACCGGCTCTGGTCCGACGGGCGCTGGAACAAGCTGACCGTAGCGCAAGGCTGTTACTGGAAAAAATGCAGCTTCTGCGATGTCTCGCTGGACTACATCTCGCGCTACGAGGGCACGACCGCGACCGAGCTGGTCGACCGCATTCAGACCATCGTTGCCGAGACCGGCCAGACCGGCTTCCACTTCGTCGACGAAGCCGCGCCGCCAAAAGCCTTGAAAGCCCTGGCGGCCGAGTTGCAGGCGCGGCAGGTCGAGATTTCCTGGTGGGGCAATATCCGCTTCGAAAAATCATTCAACCCCGAGCTTTGCCAGCAACTCGCCGACAGCGGTTGCATCGCGATCTCGGGTGGGCTCGAGGTCGCTTCAGACCGGCTGTTGAAGCTGATGAAGAAAGGCGTGTCGGTCGAGCAGGTTGCCCGGGTCACCCGCGCATTCACCGATGCCGGCATCCTCGTTCATGCCTATTTGATGTACGGCTTTCCGACCCAGACCGTGCAGGACACCGTCGATGCGCTCGAATATGTGCGCCAGCTGTTCGAGCAAGGCTGCATCCAGAGCGGGTTTTTCCATCGCTTCGCCTGCACCGTCCATTCCCCGGTCGGCAAGCACCCTGAAGACTATGGCGTCACCTTGCTGCCGCTGCCACCGGTGTCATTCGCGCAGAACGATGTCGGCTTTATCGACCCGACCGGCGTCGACCACGACCGGCTCGGTGTCGGCCTGAAAAAAGCCATCTACAACTTCATGCATGGCATCGGCCTGGAAGAGGATGTGCGCAGCTGGTTCGATTTCAAGGTACCCAAGACGACCGTGCCACGCCAGCGCATTGCCCGGGCATTGGCGATGCCGCAATAAGTCTGCGTAGAGCTGCTCGTTAGCTTTCGGGAAGTCGATCAAAAAAAAGGGGCGGAGCGGCCTTCCGTTGCCATGGTGAACGCCCGGCGCGCGACGTCGCCGGCTTCGTCGGCACTAGATATCTGAATATTCCACTTCGTGACGGCCTTAAAAATACTAAGAATTCCATGCGCTATTTTTTCCTCTCACCGACCGGGGTACCTCCAATCCGCTATCAAAATTCCGCAACTCCTATACCTGATCCACCGTAGACATCCACCAGTTGAGGGGCTTGAGATCTTCCAGAGGCTTCAGTGCTCCTGGAAGGGGAGGGGTGAAATCAAGATGCCCAAACGTCCGGTTGAGAACCGCCTGCCTTTGTGACTCGGATTTGACAATGTCCAACGAAGATTTTCCACGGTAATTCTTTTTAATCTCCGGAAGGATCTTTTTCCAGCATGAATCTATATTAATTATCTTAATCTGACCATTTGGACAGGAGTTGACCCAGGCCGAGCAGTATGCAAGCCGATGCGAGACCGGGTCGTTATGCTGAGGATACGAAACGATACATTGAGCAATTTTCTCTTTTTTCAGGTGCGCCATGAGAAGCGCAGCGACAGCATCAGCATTTTCCCCCTGGATATCAACGATTGATTTCGGCTCTCCCTTGTAATGCGCAAGATATGCGTCTCCGGAGGGGCCTGTTCCCAGCAGCCATACAAGTGTGGGTCGCTTCAATTGGATTGCCCAGCTCTGGTTTGAACGGAAAACGGTCGAGTAATATCGAGCGTAGAGGCTACTGAGCCGCTCGATATGTTTTCCTCGGGCGGTTTCTGTTGTTGAGGGCTGTAGCGAAGGCAAATATCGGGACAAATCTTTTGTTGATATATGATAATCTTGCTTACGCCCTGCGATATCCCATCCGTGATTGCGGTAGCGGAACCGGTCGCCGCCAAGCCAGGAAATATCATATCCTGCATTTTCCATTAGACAGATTGCCGCTGGAATCATCTGCGACATGATACCGCGGCCCCGGAAATTCGGGTCAACCGACACCGATCCGATTCCGCCGACATTGAGCACTGATGAACCGAGTTTTAGAGCGATTGGATATATTCCGATCGCCCCGGCGATAACACCGTCTGACCGGCAAATCTTGTGACATTCGACCGACTTCTCGGAATGTTGAAATATATGGGAGAAATTTTTTTCAAACCATCTTTTCTCCGGTTTTGCAAAAGCATTGTCGAGAAACCTCATCAGGTCATCGAATTCGGACAAAATGCAGGGTTCGAGAGTATACCGAGGTTCCTCAAAAAGCCTAATCATAAGAATACTTTCAATTTTTTCTACCCATGCAGCAGCACCAATGAGCCGGAACTTTCGGAGTGGAACGGTGTAAACAATTTCTGCAAACGATGGTATTCAGCGAAAAATAATTGTCAATAAAGCACAATGAGAATAGCACTGAATTCTCTATGAAAACCGTCTCAATCATCTCCTGAAGATGCCAAATACCGATTGGGCGAATGAATATACCTAAATCCTTATTTCTCCCTCAAATTTCGATCCCCGCCCGTGCCCACATGGGGCGAATATCGACCACCTTGTTTGTATTGAAAGCTTTGTCGATACCAAAGGCGACGACCGCCGAACGGATACCCTCCTCTACAGAAGTCATCGGTTCCATACTGGTGGTCATGATATCGGACAGGTGTTCTGCAAGGACCGGATCACCATTGCCATGGATCCCTTTCGCCCCGGTAGAAATGTCCTGTATGTTTTCTGCCTGACCTATTTTCTTCAACTCGATTGTGCCCGTAAGTACGTCGGCCCTAATTGTTCCGAGAGTCCCGCAGATATACATCCGTCGCTCGGCAACGCCTGCGTTGCAATTTGTATGAAATGTCGATCGGACACCGCTTGAGAATTCCAGAATGGCAACCTGGTTATCGGTGATATCCTTGTCGGAATTGAACGGATCCATCCCCGATGACCCAGGCCAGCTCGTATATACGATACTTCCGGCACTGTCTCTTGCGACTTGTTCCATACGATGAGCGTTTTCGGGCGTGAAGAAATTGAGTCCGCCGAACGATGCCGCTTTGACCACAGGCGCCCCTACCATCCAGTTGACAAGATCGAGATCGTGACAGTTTTTCTCTAGCACGTGCGAGCCTGCGTTTTTCTGGAGTCTGCGCCAATCCGAATGAATATATCCGCCGTGGAAAAATTCGAGGGTTTCATTGAATTCCATGCTGACAAGCCGGCCGATTGCCCCGTCATCGATCGTTTTTTTAATTCTGCGATAGTGCGGTGAATACCGAAGAGTAAATCCGAGCATCAGTTTTTTCCCGCTTTTATCATGGGCCCGCTTTATCGCAGCGCACTGACTCAGACTGATAGCTATCGGTTTCTCGCAGAATACGTTTTTCCCGGCGTTGAGTGCCGCGACGATCTGCTCTTTATGGAAGCAATTCCAGGAACCGATCATGACCCAGTCGAGCTTCGGATCCTGAACCAATTTTTGGTAAGAGTCATATATCGGCGCTTCGGGGACCTTGAATTTCGCTTTGAACCGTTCGCATCGAGAACGATCAGGATCATGGAAAGCAGCGAGTTCCAAAGGTCTTTTGTTGATAAGCAGCATGTCCAGGAGCACAGCCATCCGCCCGCCGCACCCCATGATCCCGATCTTTACTGTAGCCATTTTTTACCTGGTATATATTTCGCAACTGGCGTGTAGAAAATTCCCGATTGACATGAAAAAAGTAAATGTTAAAACTCGGTCAAACCTATTCAAGCGAGCCTGTTTTGTAGACATTACCTTTGCTCAGTAGTACCTCATGATGGCCATGGCCTGTAGGAATCATTGGGAAACAATTTTCATTAGCATCGACGTGAACGTCGAGAAAGAATGGGCCGTCAGTTGATATGCATTCGTTAATCGCATCGGCTAAAACATCGCGTTGCGCTACCCTCCGAGCCTTCCACCCGAATGCTCGCGCCAGAGCGACGAAGTCGGGCGGAGTTTCGTCAATGCTATGACTGTAACGGCCGTCGTAACTCAGTTCTTGCCATTGGCGGACCATTCCCATATTGCCGTTGTTGCAGAGAATCACTTTGATGGCTGTACGATGCTGAATTGCCGTGGATAGTTCCTGGATGTTCATCATGATTGACGCGTCGCCACTGACGCACAATACTAACTTTTCCGGGTTTGCGATCTGCGCACCGATCGCCGCCGGCAAACCATATCCCATGGTCCCAGCGCCACCCGAAGTCAACCAACGATAAGGTCGTTCGAAAGATAGATACTGCGCTGCCCACATTTGGTGCTGCCCAACATCGGTTGAAACTATGGCATCGCGTCCGAAAAGCGCAGTATTAAGCTGTGTCATCAACGCCTGGGGAACAATACAATCCCGTCGATCTTCGAAGGCTAGAGACTGTTCAGTTCGCCATCCAGAAATATGGCGCCACCATTCATCAAGACGAGCAGGGGCCAAGCTCATCTGATAAAGTTCATAACGCAATGCTTTCAGCAAATCGTAGCAATCTCCAACAAGCGCCACATCTGCCTGAACTATCTTGTTAATTGAACTTGGATCTATGTCAATATGGATTTTTTTGGCGGTTGGGCAGAAATCGGTAAGCCTTCCTGTCACACGATCATCGAAACGTGCGCCAACGCAGATAACCAAGTCGGCGTGATACATCGAGAGGTTAGCCTCCAATGTCCCGTGCATCCCCAACATACCAACGAACATTGAATCTGAAGATGGAAAAGCGCCGAGCCCCATCAATGTGAGTGTGCAAGGCGCAGCGTAATCTCTAACAAATCCGAAAAATTCGTCGCATGCTAATGGACCGGAGTTGATCAACCCACCACCGCCATACACAATTGGTCTACGAGCCATCCGAATTAGTTCTGCAGCTTCTCGTATATCAAGCAACGGCAGCGCGCGTTTAGTCGGTGGACTATTTTTGGCTTCCGGATATTTCAAGCAAGACACAGTTGCTTGTTGGTGATCTTTCGGAAAGTCGATCAACACTGGTCCGGGCCTGCCTTCCGTTGCCATGGCGAACGCCCGGCGCGCGACGTCGCCGGCTTCGTCGGCACTGGATATCTGGATATTCCACTTCGTGACGGCCTTGGAAATGCTAAGGGCATCGCATTCTTGAAAGGCGTTTGTTCCGATCAAATTCGAAGCGACTTGTCCACTTATGCACACAACCGGTATCGAATCACAAAAGGCATCGAGTAGTCCAGTCGTTGTATTGGTCATGCCAGGACCCGAAGTGACCAGTACGATCCCAGGCTTACCGGTCGTTCTGGCATAACCTTCAGCAGCGTGAACCGCCGCCTGTTCGTGCCGCACCAACACATGCTTGAGCCGTTTGTCGGCATGCAACGCATCGTACAGTGGCAATACCGCGCCACCAGGATAGCCAAAGATCACCTCTACGCCGAGTTCGACGAAGGCATTTAACAGCGCCTGCGCACCTGTGTGAACGACCAGACCTTGAGCAGGTGTCAAGCAATTGGAGTCAGAAATTGGCATACATCTTCACTTTAATTATTGGGGGTACGGCGATGGCATCTCAATGTTATTAATGTTTTCAATACCGACCGAATTCTGGTTGCGCCCCTAAATCAATTCTCATGCTTTGGCCCAGCACGATTCGCTCTGGCCCATGTAACTGCCCGTCGTGCCAGAGATACTGTGGGGTCAACGACTGGCACATTAACCGAGCGCTGGTCCAGGACTATAGGAATTTCGGTGCAACCCAAGATCAGGATCGTTGCGCCGCGATCTGTTAAGGCGCGAGCTGCTGAAGAGAGCAGTCGCTTTCCTAAAACCAGGTCGGACGCCTTGACTGCGGCTATGCCAGGCATTATTAGCCGGCTAATCTCCATTTGCGCAGGTAATACCCACTCTGCTGTGCAATCACCAATGTTGGCGAGACGTTTTTTGTACAGGCACGAGGCCAAAGTTGCCTCGGTTGCTAGCAGCCCTATCTTTGCCCCAGGCCCAGAGTAATTTAAGGCGTCGTCTAATGCTGAATCCACGATATGTAGCATTTCAACTTTAAGACCGTTGCGGAGCTCATCAAACCATAAATGTGCTGTATTACAGGGCATAACTATCAGGTTTGCACCTGCAGCGACTAACCGGCGACCACAATCCAGCATTGCTGACAAGGGAGATGTGCTGCCGGTCAGATAGGCATTGGCACGATCTGGAATTTGTGGAATGTTACTCACCACAATTGGCACATGGTCCTGATCACTCAGCGCAGGTGTCACCGTGATAATCTTCTGTAGAAAATCAACGGTCGCGAGGGGACCCATGCCACCCAGTACTCCGATAAGCCTTGTAGTCTTGGCTCGTGAGTCGTTCAGGCTTGCCCTGATCGCCAGATCAGAGTAGTTTTTCGCAGCTGTTGACTCACTCAGGCTAAAGGGCCAGGTCATATATGTAGGGATTCATGGATTTGCTGGCGTGACTAATCTATCAGTATCAATTGCGTATCGCCTATGCAAAGAACCGTTCAACTTGCTCGCAATAAAAATCGAACATTTACGAGATTTGAAAAACGACTGGAAAGTAATTTATTAAAATTGGAATTATTATTTTAGCAAGGAGTCAGCGGCGCATTTTTAACTACATGCTGGAGTGACTGCGCGAGCTTGGCAAGGGAAACCTTGTCAACCTTTCCAATTGGTAAAATAGGAAGTTCGTCAAGAAAATAAATATTTTTTGGAATCTTGTAGTTGGCTAACCGTGAGCGCAATTGGTTCCTGATATCCTCCCCATCCTTTGAACCCGCTCGCATTACGATAAATGCCACGGCCACGTGACCCCACAACGCATCAGCGACTGAGATCACGCTAGCCGCACGCACGCCAGGTAGCAAAGCCAGGGTCGCCTCGATTTCCTCCGCGCTGACGTTATACCCACCAGACTTGAATACGTTATGTATGCGACCGACTAACCGGAGGCAACCGTCTTCCAGTAGTTCTCCGATGTCACCGGTTCGCAACCAACCGTCATCCGTAATTGCACGCTGGCTGGCCGCTGGGTTCTGCCAGTAGCCCGAAAACTTGAATGTAGTCAAGACCTCGATTTCGCCAATTGAACTATGGGCTATTAACTTCGGGGTGGCCGCGATCCGGATCGCGTATGGGGGAACTGCTCGACCCACTGTTCCCTCCAACGTCTGCCGTGTCGGATCAAACGGGGTGAATGTGACCGATCCAACGGTCTCGGTCTGCCCATACGATGTCGCAAGTCTTGGACAAATTTCACGCAAACGGGCGATTAGAGCGGCAGATGCATGAGCACCACCCCAGAAAATTAACCTCACGTCGGCAAGATCGGTGGATTTGAAGCCAGGCGAGTCCAAGACCAGTTGAAACATCGAAGGCACTTGCCCAAAAACTGTGACGTGCTCTGACTTAATTAAAAATGGAATTTCGCCAGGTGAGAAGCGCTCCGCAAATACACTCGTCCCACCGCCAATCAGAGCGTAGCAAGCCAAGTCACCCACGCATCCGATGTGATTGACAGGAAGGTTGTTGAGGACTCGAAGAGGTCTGACTTGCCAGAGCGCCGCTTGAACCTCGGCCGTAGCGCTCAGGCTTGCGTGCGTAATCATGGCGCCCTTGGCTGGGCCAGACGACCCAGATGTGAAGACGATCAAACATATGTCCTCTGGACGTGTCCGTTCAATCCGATCCCTCACGTGCTCACGGGGGAGCACCTCGCCCTGTTGAATGAATTCGCTTTCGCAGGTTAGATGTGTCTCTGCCTGAATTGAATCACCCAACATAATCGTCTGGATGGACTGCGACTTCACGACTAACCACTGGTGGTAGTCACGACCGGCGATGCAAGGCTGCCCGAGGAGGAGTTTTGGAGCGACTTTTTCAATAATATCATTGAGTTCCTGAGCGGTGGATTTTGGACTCAATCCAAGCCAAATCGCACCGATGGATGCTGTAGCCAAGAAATAGACCAGGAACTGTATTCCCGGGCCAGCCAGCATTGCCACCCTGTCGCCATGTTCAACTCCCGACTTCATCAATGCCGCAGCGCAGGAAAATACCTTGGCCTCGAGGTCCGCGTAATTCAACCGGAAATGGGGGTCTACTGCAGCTTCCGCCGTTGGTCGTACTTGTGCCCAATGACGAACCCAATGGTGTAAACAGTTGGGGGTGCCAGAAGGATCAAGTGGCCAAATCGGACGTGAGACTTCTTGGTAATGCAACTTACTAAAGTCGGACTTCAGGGGCCCGCCCCCCGTCGCCAGAATAATGGATGAAGAGAGTGCAGAGAAGCCAGCCACGAAGTGTTGAGCAGACTTGACAACTACAAGACGTTGTGCGCTAGCGTCAATACTCAATGCCGTGAAAAGATCGGGACTATAGGCTTGGTCTCTTTTTGAGCTGACTACAATGGTCAAAGCCCCGATGCGCAAAGCGCAGCACGCTCCTAGGTACATCCGAGTACCGGCCCAAGATTGGAAGACCTCAGGGTTTATGCCGGCAACCTGGGTGACTAGCGGGGTAAGTTCTTCGGTGCTTGAATCTGACCAACGTCTTTGTGGAAGTAAGCAAGGTGCACCGATACCCGCCGCTGTAGCCGCCGCCACGATTGCAGGGCCCCAAAGCGGACCCACGCAGGCCTTTATGTCCGGTAGATCCAAGAGATAGGAGATGATGGTCGTATCCTGACCAAATGCCCCGCTTCCAGGGTTATCGTCGACATCTGCGATGACAGTTACTTGATCAGATCGTTGCAAGGCCCTCTCTAATGCCTCGGCAATCGGCATCATTGGTCGGGTACTTCGGGTTCGAAGTTCTATGACCTGGTTTCCCAACTGCGTTGCCCATTTCGAAGCCAAGGCGTAGTTATCAGCAAGGACCAATACTTTTGCCCCCATGTCCCTAACGTCTCCCCCCGGGAAACCATGGATGAATGACACTGAGGCTATACCGGGAACCCTTTCTGCCTCGTGAAGCTTTTGAACAAAGGATCTGACGGGTTCAATCGTGGTATGGAATCGCGCGATCGTGCGGCAGTCAAAAACCGCTTTGGCGGGCCGCCATCTTGTTCGCGCTGCTTTCTCTAATAGTGTGATGAGTTCCTTGGCACGATCCAGGAAATCCGTGTGGGGATACTCCTTGTACGCAATAATTACGTCGGCCGCATCCAACATTGCGGGCGTCAGATGCGCATGAAGATCGATCTCGACACCCACTGGAAGTTCAGGCCCAACCAACTGGCGCACATGTTGCAGAAAATCGCCCTCGCAATCGTCATAGCCCTCAGCGCACATGGCCCCATGCAAGCTCAAGGCGATGAAGTCCAGCGCACCTGCATTTGAAATCTGACCAAGTATCTCGTCGCGCAGATTTTCGTAAGTAGTACGCTCTACCCTACCACCAGGAAGCGCAAATGCGTAGGTACCTTCCTGTACGATCCATCCACGTTGTATCTGAGCTTGACGAAGTATGTACAGGGGTGCAGATACTTCCGTTAGTTCATGCGGGTGTTCACCAGGACGAAATAAGAACGCGGACTCAAAACTGGCCAGTGTTATTTGTTCCCCGAGAAACGTGTTTGATTCAGTTCCGAACCCGGCTGTAAAGACCGTCAACGGGCGGACATCAGCTTTAAGGATGTGGCTCGGCATCGCGACCTCGTCTGGCCAAAGCTCTCTCGACTGTTCTCTGATGTCTTCTAGTTAACGGAAAAGTCCATGCCGCGACTGCCGCTCCCAACAATAAGAGGGCTGGCAGCCCAGTAGCCACAAATCTGAAGGCTGCTGATGTTTCCGCAGACAGTGCAATTTTTGGGTCGAAGCCAAGGACACCTACCAGCATCAGACCCACCCCGCCACCTAACGTTGCTGTACCTTTGGTGGCTAGTGACACCACCGCGTGAAAGTTCGCTGCCCGATTAGCCCTGCTCTTAAGAAGTTCGTAGTCCACCACATCGCCGATTAAGGCATTGGGAGCAATATAAACAACCGCACTACCCAGCGCGCGCAGTCCAATCAGGAACAGAAGAATCGGCAGACTGCTGGACTTATCCGGAATAACTAGTAGTGCCCCTAGCGCCACTGCTGATATCACCATGCCAAGGCCCCAAGCCTGGTGTTTCCCCATGGCAATCATGAGGCGGTACCAAAGCGGCAGACTGACCAACGTCACAACTGCGTCGACCAATAAGACCAAGGCAAAGTCTTGCTTAAAAGGAAGTACGGCGGTCAGATACAGGAATACGAGCCCATAGAAGACGCCTTGCCCAAGCCCCGTCAATACGAAGATACCAACAAACCAAAGCAATGGACGGTTCCTAATCATGTCCTGAACAGTCCTAAGGATCGACACCGCAGAAGGTGTACCGCGGGAGTTGCCGATCGGAACTATCCAGAGCGAAATAAAACAAAGAGCCGGTAAAGTCACAATAAAACCGATGGCGATCGCCGATAGAGTCGCAGCTTCATAACCGCGGTTCACCCCGGTTTGAAAAAAAGGTGCGGCGGCGAACAGCAAAGTCCCTAGTGCAAATGCGAAAGCCAATGCTGATGCGATTAGAGAGCGCTGTCGGTAGTCACTGGCAAGCTCTGTTCCCCAGGCTTTATGTGGAATCTCGATTAGCGAATAGCCGAGATAAAATGCCAGGAACCAAAAGAGATACGATCCCGCTGTCGCATCAACCCCGGGGACATATAGTTTTGGCATCGAAACTACTAGTACAACTGTGCCGGCCAACAACCAAGGTTTGCGCGTTCCCCACCTGCTCGCTGTTCTATCCGACCAATACCCGATGAGTGGGTCCACTATGGCGTCGAATGCCCGGGCCGCGATGAGGATAATTCCGATCGTTGCTATTGGGATACTGGTGTTCTGTGCATAAAAGCCGGGCAGAATCGCGTAGGCGGGGAACACAACCAAGGCGAGTGGTAACGCCAGCGAACTGTAGGCAATGAGTTGGAAGAGGCTAAATCCAGCCACTGACCGATTCGCGGGTAGCGGCATCATGAGCATCTGTAGAGCCGCCCAAAATAGGTGGAATCCAGGGCATAAGCCGAGTCGGTTGCGGCTCGCAATCGAAACAGCGGATCAAGAGGTTGAGGCTTAAGGGCCGGCGTATCTATGCTCATGATCAGCGTACCGTTCGCTGCAGGGATCAAATGTGAATCGAAGATCGGCGCGTCCTCGAACTTGAGCATCAGGCCATTTTCCCCTTCGCTGATGGTCACGGCACCCGTCAATTTGTTGGCATAACAACCGGTGGCGATTACTTCACCGATGCTTCCGTCCTTATCTACGGGAAACTGGCTGGCTATCTGCGTCTGCATAGATGTCGCCCGCCTCACAGATTCTTCTTCCATGAGCCGTGTCCAATTACGCGGCGCAACGTCCAGAAGGAAATCCATCAGGTCGAAGGCCAAGCCATCAATTCGGGCAGATTCAGCGCTTACCATCAAGAGCAGGGCTGTGTCTGCTTCCGGTACGATGAGGCACTGTGTCCGCCACCCGCGTCCACCACCGCCGTGATGCAGGAGTCTGTGACCGGCCAACTCGGAGATAAAGAAACCCAGCCCATAATCACACTTGGCACGTTCTGGGCTCCATCTCAAATCTACGTCCTTGATGGACGTCTGCGGTGCAAATACCTCGGCCATGGCCGCCATGCTCCGATGGTTTCCGCGCTTGCCTGCAATGTCGAGGAGAAACTTCAGCCAGGAAATTGCACCGTGCGCCGACGCATGTATACGTGCCGACCCTTGGGAATTTTGGCCTGTAAGCTCATCAACCTGTGTGGGATGCCCATTTACCGGCACGCACGGACGGTTCAGATTGCCGGGAACGTCAGAACTGCTCAATCCGGACCAAACGCCGGTCATCCCGATCGGCTCGAAAAGCAACTCGCGCTGTACGTCGTGCAATGGCCGGCCAGTCAAGCGCTCCACCGCTAGTCCTAGAGCGATGTAGCCAAGGTTCGAATAACTGAATGTTTCCCGAAAACCTGCGCTCATCTTCATGTGGCGAGTACGAGAGATTCGCCTAGCTTTGCTAAACGTCTGGTCGATGCCCCACTCTGCGATTCCTTCCCGGGAAATACCTGTCCGCATGGAAGCGAGGTCTCGATAGGTGCAGTGCGATTTGGCCAACTCATCGGGTAGTGCCATTTCGGGAATCAATCCAACAATCGGGTCATCCCATGAAGTAATTCCCATGGATACAAGTTTTGCGAAAGTCAGGGAAAGAAACGCCTTGGAGCACGAGCAAAGGTGGAATAAGGTATCTTCATCCGGAACAACTGATTGAGCGCTGCTGTGGTGAACACCACCGGGAATCGCAAGGGCGACCTCGGAAGTCCCCCTCAGCACGGCTAAACTGGCACCCCCATGCGGTACGCCAGCAAGACCAATCCGCAACCGCCGTTCGAGTGCTTCCTGCGCGCCGTGTGAACCTTTCATATTCACGACTGCTTAAGCACGAACAAACCGATCCAATCTGCAACCATGGCGGGTCGTTCCTGACCATCGATTTCCATAGTGTTCCGCGTTTTGATGAGAAACCTTCCATCGTCGCGCTTATGGAGAGAAATGAGGGTACAACGCATCCTAATTTGAGACCCAATGGGGACGGGTTGGATCCAGCGCACACGGTCAAGACCGTAGTTGATGCCGTAAGCAACATCGGATGGCCACATGCCAAGTTGATGGGAGCAATGGGTCAACATGCCCAGTGTCCAGAAACCAAATGCAACGGGTCCACCATAAGGGCCCTCGTCCTTGGCACGTTCTGGATCGATGTGCAACCAGTCGTAATCTTTAGTCGACTCGCTGAACTGGTTGATCAGGCCTTGTTCGACGAGGATCCAATCTGAAACACCTATTTCAGAGCCGACTCGCTCCATCATTTGAGCAGCGGTCAGTTTCGAGTTATTCATTTTTTCAACTCTCCGTGCTGATTGAGATCGTCATCGCGACGCATTTTTGGCCCATAGACCAAGAGCACGAAGGCGCCGATGAATACCGTCACCCAAAGGTTGGGTTCAATGCCTGCCTTTGGCACCGCATTAAACAGCATGTGAGGGATTATTCCTGACAACAACACGTTGCCGTTGGTGTGTACGTAAATTAGGGTCATCAAGACAGAGAAAGCAATCACAGTCAACACATACGGAAAAAGCATAATCCCCGACTGCGACATGCTACTCAGGAAGAATGCAGGGAGATGCCAAACAGCCCAAACGAGGCCAAGCACGACTGAAGCAATTCGGGCATTCATCAAGGCCAACAGGCGAGGTAGCGCGTATCCACGCCAGCCAGGTTCCTCGCCCAGCGCACCAATGTCCTTGAGAAAATGACCACTCAGAAGGATGATAGGTAAGTTGGTGACCCATGGGCTGAAGTTGAATTGGTCCAATCGGCCAAACCAGATTGATGTCCCGAAGTTAACAAGAAACCATAGTACTGGGTAGCCCAGAAGACTTATCAAGATCCAGGGCCAATATGCACGCCCTCGGAACAGCGACACCAAAAAACTCACTACCCCGCGCCAGCCATCTTTGTAAAAAGTCAGAATGATCGCGGCCGTAGCTGGCGCAGAAACGGCGACGTAAAACATTGGAGCACCAAGCTTCATCGGTCCAAATGCTTCGGTCATCTGTGGCGCGTTCCACAAATATAGACCCAAGACACCCCATGTAATCGCAAAGCTGATGCCGAAGAACAGCAGGATCTCAATCTGGAGACGCGAGCGACTAGTCTCGCTTGATTTTTTCACTGCGAAGGAATTCACGGAAGGACTCGATATAAATTGTTTGGCGACAAGGACCCTGACGCCATTTTTGAGCGTCAGGGAATGTCCTCATAATACTAACGGCCGTTCATTTTTAAGCCATTTTTTGCTCTAGAAATTCCATTTTGTTTCTATGCCGAGGGTCCTAGGCGGCGACGTGGTTACGGCGTAGATAAGAGGTGCGACCGCGAATCCACCCATCGTGACCCGTTTGTCTGTGACATTCCGCACCCAACCCGTCACACTCCATTGCTTGTTACTGTAACCGGCGCGAAGATTTATTATCGTGTGTTCCGGTTGCTTGAACTGCTCCGTGTTGGCGCTGTCGACATAGTTCTCGCCTCTGAACGCGAGTTCTGGAACAAAGAAGAAATTACCACCAGAATTCGCCGCCCAAGTAAATTGCGGCGTAATCGATGCAGTCAGTCTTGGCGCGCGAGGCAATCTGTTTCCAGTTCTTTTGCCGTAACTCAAGTATTGCGCATCAACATAACCGACTCCCGCTGATAGCAAGAGATAGTCAGCTAGCTTGGCAGTTAGCTGGGTTTCGATCCCATTGCTACGGGCTATAGCGGCGTTGCTTATGAAGAATCCGGCGCCGTCTTGGTCTGAAAGTTGAATGTCTTTATATTCGAGGCGGAACAGCGACGCGTCCAGGCGCAAACGACCGTTCCAGAGGCTGCCTTTATAGCCAACCTCGTAACTGTCGAGATGTTCCGGTTTGAACTCAACTTTAGAGGGATCTGAGCTTGGACCCGCATTGAATCCACCCGATTTGTACCCTTTTGCAAATCTACCGTAAACATTGGCTTCTTCGTTGAGCTTTAGCGTACCTGTTAGTGTTGGGGACCATTGATCGCCAGTGACCTGTTTACTAAAGGCAGGCACTACACCGAAGCCTGGAATTGGAAAGGTGGCTGTTTGCACATAATTCATACTCTTCTGCTCGGAGGTGTAACGCACGCCGAGTTCGACGTTCACTGAGTTCGTGACCGCATAGTCTGCCGAAGCGAAACCGGCCTTGCTTTCAGTATGGAGGTCGGCGATGGCATTGACGAGGTTTCTTCGACCGACTCCCAACATACCTGGACCAAGTTCGAGTACCGTGTTTTGGTTATAGTCGCGGCTAAAGTAGAAAAGCCCAGTGACCCACTTGAGATTCTTGTTGCTAGTTCCGGCTAGTCGGAGTTCATGCGTGACGCTGGATTCGTCAGTATTCAGGCCTGTCTTCAAGACATCTGCAGAGGTGAAATCACGATCAGTCAGAAACTCTGTCTTGCGTGTTCTCGATGCCGTTATGAATGTGAGCTTCTTGTCTCCTAGGTCCTGATCTGCTCGCAAGGAACCACCTTGCACGCGACGGACACTGCCGCAAGGCCCATCCCAGGCCGATTGGTTTGGATTCGTATTGCCGGTAAAGAGCTTTCCGTCGACAAGGCGAAACATGTTGTCGCAAGTTTTGTCAGTTGAATCATCAGCACTGAGCAGAACCTCAAGCGTGTCCGTCGGGCGCGCGAGCAAATGCGCTCGCAAACTGCTTCCGTTCTCGTCGTTGCCCGCGACTCCAGGTACTGCAAGGTTGGTCAGGTATCCCTCCCGTTCCCGCTTCACTGCACTCACACGTAAGCTTAGCTTGTCATCACTGGCAAGCGGCACATTCAGGGTTCCCCCGATTTGCTTCAGGGCATAGTTGCCAAGTGTTGCGTCAACTGAGCCGCCAAACTTGCTGGTGGGCTTGTTGGTTACAACATTGATCGCTCCGGCGACGCTGTTGCGACCAAATAGCGTTCCTTGCGGCCCCCTCAAAACCTGAAAGCTGTTGAGGTCAAAGAGGCGCTGACTCATCGCAGCGTCGTCGCCGATGAAGACTTCATCGACATAAAGGCCGACGCTCGTATCGCTGCCCGACCCAGAAGATGTCAGGCCTCGGATGCTAAATTCTCCGCCCCCGGAGTTGCTATCGTTAAACGACACCCCAGGAAAGAGTGAGCCGATATCGCGCACATTTTTCGCGCCAATTTTCTCTAGTACCTGTCCTGACATTGCAGAGACCGACATTGGCACGTCTTTGGCGCTCTCCTCTCGTTTGCGCACCACAACGAATACCGTCGGTAGCGCATCTTTGGACTCTACCGTCTGCTGATTACCTTCAACCTTTTGCGTATCGGAGGGCGACGCGACGCCTTGAGCGAATGCCAGCCCGGTGCAGTTCAGCGCCAAGGTAGCTACGACGATTAGGGGGGCGCTGGGAAGTCCCGAGCGGGCGTAAGTGAGTAGCAACATTTTGAACTTCCTTTGCGAGTAAAATGAACAGAAGTTCACTTTAGCAGAGAAATATTCCCAAAGCAAGTACTCGCCATGGCCCCGTGGTTTGAGCTTTAACGAGCCGCGTATCTCCATCCAAAAGTGGACCTGAGGCATGGCATTTGCCCATGAACTGAAGCGTGCTTGATCAACCTTGGATGTTGATCGGCATGGGTGAAGCCACCTTGCGCACCATTGCGCAACTGCAGGAATTTTTGGACGCAACTGAGGAGATTATTTTTTCGGCGCGCGCTCGCGCACCGGGATGTCCAAAGCTGCGAGCACCTCAGTCGCGTGCTCAAGCGCTTTGACTACCTTGCGCGCAGCAAGCTTGATCGCGGGATGGCCTGGCTTACCTCAGGCGCACGAGCTGCTACAGACGCGCTCAACTGCCCCAACTGGTGGATCGTTGGTAGGCCAACCGGTTGGCGCCGACGCCAATGGCCAAGCGATACGGCAGGCCAGCAAAGCCGTTTGTCCGCATGCAAACGGCTTGCGCTGTCGAATTGCCCGTAGAGATGGACCGCAGCAACGAGGACGTCTGTGGTTCTGCCATCGTGCACTTGCTGCAGTCCCTTTTGTCCACGGCGGTCACAGAGCCATGAGTACCCGTCAAAGCTGGCGGTATTACAACTTGCGCAAGTCAGGGCGACCTTGACGGCATCAAGGGCTCGACCTTGCCGTTAGCCGGCAGCAGGGGCAAGCTTTTGGAGGGACCAGCGAAACTTGCCCGCTGCCTGTGCCCCCGATTCAAATAGACGGATTCCATTCCGACAACGGCAGCGAATCCTAAGGAGGCCAAGATGCTGGACTGTTGGCACTGACCGAAAACTGAGCCACGTCCCCACGCAATTTTTCAGCCTATAACCATTATTGATTACCTCGGGCTGCACCAAAAAATACTCGATTGGCGGGCCTTTCACCTTTTCAAATGGAAATGACAGCGTCCCGCTGGTTGATCGCTTGAACTTTCGCTGCTAAAATGCGATCTGTAAACCTGCGGCCGCCGTGCATAAAATACACGGCACCGTCCTTAACTTCCAGCGCCAAACGGTGGGTAGTAACGGCGTCAGTGGGCGGCGGATGCTGTGCATAAAATGACAATTGGAAATGATGATGAACTTTTTGAAAGTTAAGTATGGATGAGGCAGGCGTTAGTAAGCAGAGCACTCGACGCAGCAATGCCGTTCTTGTCAAGCCGCCGCAGCCAATTACAACGAGAGGTCGAGCTACTAGAGAACGGCTTAAGTTGTCACTCAATGAGCTCCTGCAGACACGGACATACCATGAGATTGGCATCCGGGATATAACAAACAAGGCTGATGTTCGTGTCGGAGTATTTTACCGCTACTTTCAGGGAAAGGCCGATATTACACAAGAAGTACTAGAAGAAATTTTGTCAGGTTTCATCAATGAAGTAATTGGGCGAAGCAAGAGTGGTAAGGCAATAACTGCGATCCATTATGCCAACCAGCGCATGGTAGCCTTGTATTCTGCGAATCCAGGTGCAATGCGCTGCCTAATGGAAGTTCACGAGCAGGGCACACCGTTCGAAAACATGTGGCGGCGACTAACGCTCGATTGGAATCGTCGTATCGCTGCCAGCATTGCGCAGCAGTTCCCTGGCGGCGCTGAAGACGGAGCGATATACGTCGCTCTTGCATATGCGCTTGCCGGAACAGTTGACAACTTTTTGTTCGAATATTACGTTCAAAAGAATGCGACGCTGCGCATTGCATATCCACATGACGAAGCTGTGGCTGGGTTTTTGACAACACTTTGGTATCGAACGTTGTACCTCAAAAATCCCCCGGCAGAGTTTAATGAGTTAAGGCCAGAATTAGCCCTATTCCGAACCATCAAGGCGGGGAAAAAAGCGGTACAACTGAGCGCAGCAACTAAATAATCAGTCAAAATGCGCGAGTTCTGCGGAAATGGCAGCCTGCCTTTGACGCAACAAGGGAATTGTGCCTGTGATCCGCCCGTGCGTTGGCATCCCGAATTTTAGGAAATAGCCTGTCGGGTTTTGCGCAGGGATGCAGCGCATCTTCAGCCCTGCATCAACTCGATCAGTTCCTTGGTGAAGGCCAGCGCCTCTTCATGGGTCGCGAAGTAATACTCGCCACCGAGGTCGGCGACATCGCCTTCGGGGCCGACATGGACGACGCCCCAGCCCTCGGCGCCGCCGCCAATCGCGCAGACGCCAAACGCGCCGGGTGCCAATTCCTTGGCAGATCCCGAGGTGATGAAGATGTCTCGACCGGCATGGCAGTGGTAGCGTTGCATGGCTGCATTGTCGGTTGTCTAGAATTGACCCCTTTAGCTTGCGCCGACCATGACTGCTACCTACCGCATTGCCCCAAGCATCCTCTCAGCCGACTTTGCCCGCCTTGGCGACGAGGTCCGCAATGTCCTGGCAGCGGGCGCCGACTGGATCCATTTCGACGTGATGGACAACCATTACGTGCCGAATTTGAGTTTCGGCCCGATGGTCTGCGAGGCTTTGCGCCGCCATTCGGTCAAGCCTGATGGCACGCCCTGCGCGATCGACGTGCATCTGATGGTGCAGCCGGTCGATAGCCTGGCGGTGGCTTTTGCCAAGGCTGGCGCCGACCTGGTCAGCTTTCACCCCGACGCCTCGATGCATGTCGACCGGACGCTGCAGTTGATCAAGGCCGAAGGCAAACAGGCCGGCCTGGTGTTCAACCCGGCGACCTCGCTTGAAGTGCTCGAATGGGTCATCGACAAGGTCGATCTGGTGCTGATCATGAGCGTCAACCCGGGCTTTGGCGGCCAGAGCTTCTTGCCCAGCGCCTTGCGCAAGCTGGAGAAGGCGCGCCGCATCATCGAGGCCAGCGGCCGCGACATCCGGCTTGAAATCGACGGCGGCGTCAAGGTCGACAACATCCGCTCGATTGCCGATGCCGGCGCCGACACCTTTGTCGCCGGTTCGGCAATCTTCGGCCAGCCCGATTACAAGGCGGTGATCGACGCGATGCGCGCCGAACTGGCACGCTGAATCTGCCCGCGATGCCTTCGATCCTGTTCGTCTGCACCGCCAATCAATGCCGCTCGCCAATGGCTGAAGTCCTGTTCAAGGCGCGCTTTGGTGCTGAGCTGCGGGTGCAGTCGGCCGGAGTTCGCACCGGTCCGCGCGGCCAGCCGATGGATGCCAGGGCCGCGGCGGCGCTGCACCGGCATGGCTTCAAGCTGGAGAAAAAATGGCGTTCGCGCCAGGTCGAGGCGGCCGATTTCGAGGCCTTCGATCTGATCCTGGTGATGGAGGCGCAGCACCTGCAGGACCTGCGTGCGGTCTGTCCGCCCGAGTTGCAGCCGAAATTGCGGCTGCTGCTCGATTTCGTGCCAGGGTTCGAGGGTCAGGATCTGCCCGATCCCTATTTCGGCCCGACGCAGGGCTTTGATCAGGCGCTGGCGCTGATCTTGCGCAGCGTTGAGGGTGTTAGGGCAGTTTGGCCTGCAGCCGCGCAAGCGCCGCGCTGATCCTTGGGCTTACTGGAATGCCACCTCGGCAAAACCGCGCAGTTTGCGGCTGTGCAACTGGCTCAGCGAACCCGCGCGCAGCAATTCGACGGCGCGCAGGCCGATGCGCAAATGCTGATCGACCTGGCCACGGTAGAACTGGTCGGCCATACCGGGCAATTTGATCTCGCCGTGCAGCGGCTTGTCGCTGACGCAGAGCAGGGTGCCATAGGGCACGCGGAAGCGGAACCCATTGGCCGAGATGGTGGCGCTTTCCATGTCCAGCGCGATCGCCCGGCTCTGGCTGAAGCGGCGCTCCGGACCGCCATGCGGCGTCAGTTCCCAATTGCGGTTATCGGTTGAAGCGACGGTGCCGGTGCGCAGGATCTTCTTCAGGTCCCAGCCCGCCAGCCGGGTCACATCGGCAACCGCCTGTTCAAGCGCCTGCTGCACTTCGGCCAGCGGCGGAATCGGCACCCACAGTGGCAGATCGGCATCGAGCACATGGTCTTCGCGGACATAGCCATGGGCGAGTACATAGTCGCCGAGTTGCTGGCTTTTGCGCAGGCCGGCGCAATGGCCGAGCATCAGCCAGGCATGCGGACGCAGCACAGCGATATGGTCGGTCATCGTCTTGGCATTGGCCGGGCCGACGCCGATATTGACCATCGTGATGCCACTGCGGTCGCGCCGCAGCAGATGGTAGGCCGGCATCTGCGGCAGTCGCGGCAAGGCCGCGCCAGCAGGTGTATCGGAACTGCAGCCAATCCGGCAGGTAAAAACATTGCCCGGCTCGACAAAGCCGATGCAGTCGTCGAGCTCATGCGGATGCAACGGGTCGGGTGCATGCTGCATCAGCTCATGGCCGAGGCGGACAAACTCGTCGATATAGAACTGGTAGTTGGTGAACAACACGAAGTTCTGGAAATGCTCGTTCGAGGTGCCGGTGTAATGGCGCAGTCGCTGCAAGGAGTAATCGACGCGCGGTGCGGTGAACAAGGCCAACGGGCTGGGCGCCCCGGGCGCTGGTTCATGGGTGCCGTTGGCGATGCTGTCGTCCATCGCGGCGAGGTCGGGCAGGTCGAACAGGTCATGCATCATGCGGCGCCGCTCGAGGCTCAATGAGCCTTCGATATGTTCGCGCTCGCCGAGGGCGAAATGCAGCGGGATTGGCTGATTGCTGGTGCCGATCTGCAGCGCCACGCCATGGTTTTCCAGCAGCAGGTTGAACTGCTGGCGGTAATAGTCGGCAAACAGGTCGGGCCTCGTCAGCGTTGTTTCATAGCTGCCGGGGCCGGCGACAAAGCCATAGGCCAGGCGCGAATCGGCGCGCGCCACGGTATCGGTCTGCACACGCACGAAGGGGTAGCAGGCACGCACCGGGCTGATGTTCTCGCCGGCGACAAAGCGCTGCAAGGCCGCGCGCAAATGGGCCACGCTGGCGGCATAGATCTTTTGCGCATGGGCCAAGGCGGCCGGGGCGTCGGCAAATTCCATCGGGGCAATGAAGGCTGGGGTCTGCTGATGCA
The DNA here is from genome assembly GCA_044357665.1 of Roseateles sp. Taxonomy (GTDB): domain Bacteria; phylum Pseudomonadota; class Gammaproteobacteria; order Burkholderiales; family Burkholderiaceae_C; genus Paucibacter_A. The sequence goes on from JBIKPD010000002.1 coordinate 29,760, forward strand.
TCATGTGTGCCTATTTGACCGGGATCGGAGTGGCCCGATCGACTGCCACCGCGGTGACGCTGTTTTGTGGCGAGCCTTCGATGACCCGGTCGGAATAGGTCAGGTAGACCAGGGTATTGCGTTTGCTATCGACCATGCGGACGATCCGCAGCTTCTTGAAAATTAGCGAGATGCGCTCGCTGAAGACCTCTTCCTGCTGCGGCAGGGGCTTGGCAAAGCTGATGGGCCCGGTCTGGCGGCAAGCGATTGAGGCCTCGGATCGGTCTTCGGCCAGACCGAAGGCGCCCTTGATGCCGCCGGTCTTGGCGCGCGATACATAGCAGGAGATGCCCGCAACTTTCGGGTCGTCATAGGCGTCGACGACGATCTTGTGGTCGGGGCCGATCAGCTTGAAGACGGTGTCGACCTCGCCGATCTGTTCGGCATTGACCCAGCCGCAACCGACTACCGTCAGCAGGCTGATGGCCAGGCCTGCGAGCATGGCTTGCTTCATCGTCATCCTCTCTTTTTGGCGTCGTTTGAGCTATTCAGCCGCTGTTGAAAAACGGTTTTCCCAGGCCTCGACTTCGGGCAGACCCAGGCAGTCGTTGTATTCCTGCGAGTTCAGCGAGCGGATTTTCATGGCGGCCGTGTTGCCGTCGGTCTTCAGATGGGTCAAGGCCTCGCGCATGGCAAAGCCGAGCGCATTGCGCAGCAAGGCCGGGTAGATTGCCAGCGCGATGCCATGCCGGTGCAGATCGCCGGTCTGCAATTGCGCCAGCGGTCCGCCGGCATCGATATTGACCATGCAGGGAATCTTGATGGCATCGGCGATGCGGCGGATGTCGTCAAGGATGCCGGGATGTGCTTTGAGCTCGACAAAGACGGCATCGGCGCCGACCTGTTCGAAGGCTTTGGCGCGCCGGATGCCTTCAGCCAAGCCGGCCGAGCCGACGCTGTCGGTGCGCGCGATGATCATGAAAGCATCATCCTGGCGTGCTGCGACCGCCGCCGCGATCTTCGCCACCGCGGCGTCGAACTCGAGCACCATGCGCGCGCCGGGCAACTGGCCGCAGCGCTTGGGCGACAACTGGTCTTCGATATGGATCGCCGCGACTCCGGCTGCTTCGAATTCCTCGACCGTGCGGCGTACGCCGACGATGCCGCCATAGCCGGTGTCGGCATCGCAGATCAGTGGCAAATCGACGCAGGCCGCAACACGGCGGGCATGCCCCGACATCAGCGACAGATCGATCAGGCCGACATCCGGTTTGCCGAGCAGGCAGGCCGATACGCCATTGCCGGTCATATAGACCGCAGCAAAGCCCATTTGCGCCACCATGCGTGCGCCGTAACCGTCATAGACCCCCGGGGCCACCAGCGCCGGGCCGGCCTTGCCGGCATCCTGCAGGCCCTGGCGCAAAGCCAGGCGCAAGCGGGTGGCGCGCGGGAGGGTTGGAATCGCTGCGCTCATGCAGGCAATTTCCAGTCGGGGTATTTCTGCAGAAATGGCATCAGGCCGCCTTCACCCAGAATCGCGCAGATTTCCCGCGGCACGCTGGCGAGTTGACGGCTCAGCTGTTGCGCCGGCAGATGCAGGCGCCGGCCATTGATGTTGATCTCGACCTGCTCGCCTTCGGCAATGCCCGCGACAGCACATTCAAGTACCGGCAGGCCGTTGTTGATGGCATTGCGAAAAAACTGCCGTCCGAAACTCGGGGCGACGATCGCTGCCACGCCCATGCGGCGCAGGATATGCACCGCCTGTTCGCGCGACGAGTTGATGCCGAAATCCTTGCCCGCGACGATGATGCCGCCGCTTCTGAAACGCTTGGCAAAGCCCGGCGAAACTGCCTCGAATGCCTGGGCTGCAATGAAGTCCAGGTCCTTGCCGGGCAGGTATTTGCCAGAACAATTCAGATCGGTATTGACATCGTCGCCGAGCAGAAAAGCCGGCCCCGAAAAAACTCCAAATGCATCAGCCATGTGCTGCCTCCCATTGCCCGCCTGGCACAGTCCTTGGATCGGTGATCTGCCCGGTCAGGGCCGAGGCGGCGACCGTGGCGGCCGAGCCCAGCCAGATGTCAGCTTCATGGTTGCCCAGCCGTCCTTTGAAGTTGCGATTCGCGCTCGAGATCACCACTTCGCGGTCGCCCGGAATCAGGTGGTTGGTGATGCCCACGCAGGTGCCGCAACCGGCGGCCTCCACCGATGCGCCGGCTTCGGTCAGCGCTTCAAGCAGGCCTTCGCGCGCTGCGGCCAGATAGATCTGCCGTGAGGCCGGGGTGATGATCATCCGCACCCCTTTGGCGATATGGCGGCCTTTCAGGATCGCAGCAGCCTGGCGAATATCGTCGAGCCGGCCGTTGGTACAGGTGCCGATCAAGGCGAAATTAATCTTCTGCCCGGCAACTTCGGAGGCGGCGACGACATCGTCGACGGCATGCTTTCTGGCCACTTGCGGCGCTAACTGGCTGACGTCGATGTCAAGCCGGTCGGCATAAACAGCGTCGGCGTCTGCAGTCACTACTTGCGGCGGCTTGGCGCCATGTGCAGCCAGCCAGGCGATCGTCTTGTGGTCGGCTTCCAGCAGCGCGGCCTTGGCGCCGAGCTCGGCCGCGTGGTTGGCCAGGGTCATCCGGTCATCGATTTCCATCGCACTGACAGCCGAGCCGACATATTCGATCGCCCGATAGTTGAGCCCTTCCGCGCCAAAGCGACCGAGCATATACAGCGTGATGTCCTTGGCCCAGACGCCGGGCTGCAAACGTCCCTGCAGATTCACCCGCACCGACTCCGGCACGCGCAGCCAGATCTTGCCGGTGCTGAGGATCGCGCTGACGTCGGTGCCCTCGATGCCGGTGCCGAAGGCGTTGAACGCGCCGTAGGTGACTGAATGGGTGTCGGTGCCGACGATCAGATCGCCACAGGTCAGATGCCCGCCTTCGGGCATCACCTGGTGGCAGATGCCGTCGCCGATGTCGTAGAGCTTGGCCCCATGTTCTTCGGCAAAGCGGCGCATGTCTGAATGACCTTGCGCGGCCTCGACGGTGGGTGGCGGCGAGAAATGATCCAGCACCCAGGCCGATTGCATCGCGAAAGGCAGATGGCTGGCGCCGGCTTGCTTGATGATGCGGATCGCATTCGGTGCGCGCGCATCATGGACCATGGCAAAGTCAACCCGGGCAATGACAATGTCGCCGGCCCGGACTTTCTCGACCCCGGCATGACTGGCGAGAATTTTTTCAGCAATGGTTGCACTCATGAATCAGCCCTGATTTTTGCGTTGCGCACGACAATTCCCCATTTTTCACTTTCGGTACGAATATGCTTGGCCGCTTCGGCAGGCGTTGACGGCGTCGGATCCACGCCGAGTTTGCGCAATTGCGCCATCACAGCCGGATCGGCCAAGGCCGCGATGATTGCGGCATTCAATTTCCGGATCACTTCGGGGGGTGTTTTCAGGGGCGCGACAAAGGCATACCAGTTGGTCGCATCAAAACCGGGATAACCCGATTCAGCGATTGTCGGTATTTGCGGCAGGGCCTCGAGCCGTTTCGCCCCAGTGGTGGCGATGGCGCGAATCTTGCCCGACTGGATATGCTGCAGCGCATCGGTGGGGCTGGAGAAAATCGTCGGCAGCACGCCACCCAGCAGATCGTTCATGGCCGGTGCGCCGCCGCGGTAAGCAATATGCTGGTTCGATAGTCCGGCGGCTGATTTCAATAACTCCCCGGCCAGATGGCCGCTGCCGCCGATGCCCGAGGAACCGAAGGAGAGCCTGGTATTGGCGGGCCTGGCCTGCTTGATATAGTCGTCAAGCGTGCGGATGTCGCTGCTGGCATTGACTACCAGAACGTTGGTGAAGACTACCGCCATCGACAATGCCGCAGTATCCGTGACCGGGTCGTAATTGAGTTTGTTGAGATGCTGGTTGACCGCCAATGAACCGACCGTGCCGAGCATGATGGTATAACCATCGGCCGGCGCCTTGATCAGAAAGTCCGAGGCGATATTGCCACCGGCGCCGCTCTTGTTTTCTATGACGACAGTTTGCTTGAGAGATTCAGCCAGGCGCGGCGCCATGATTCTGGCGACCGTATCCGAACTGCCACCGGCAGCGAAACCGACCAGTATTTTTATCGGGCGCGCCGGGAATACTTCCAGTTCAGCCGAGATACTGGCCGAAGCTAAACCAAGCAGCGCGCTGGATAATATGATATCCCGTCGATTTATTATTTTCATGCTGAATTTCCCCGATAACTCTTGCTGGTCATATCTTATATCAATTTGAATTGGAATTTTCAGGTGGGTCTTGCCGCTTCAACGCGCCCGCGGATCGCCCAGATAGGTCCTCAGCCATTGGCTCATTTCCCATTGCACATGGCCGACTGATTCGCGCGCCGTGTAGGCATGCGACTCAAAGGGCAGCGACACGAAGCGTACATTGCCGCCGGTGCCCGCCATAGCCTGGAACAGGCGCTCCGACTGCAGCGGAAAAGTACCGCTGTTGTTGTCAGCCGCGCCATGGGTCAGCAGCAAGGGCTCCTTGATCTGGTTGGCATAGAGGAAGGGCGAAAGCTTCAGGTAGCCCTCGCGTGCTTCCCAGAGGCTGCGGCGTTCGCCCTGGAAGCCGAATGGCGTCAAGGTGCGGTTGTAAGCGCCGCTGCGGGCAATGCCGGCCTTGAACAGGTCGGTGTGGGCGAGCAAGTTGACCGTCATGAAGGCGCCGTAGCTGTGGCCACCGATGGCCAGGCGTTTCGGGTCAATGACGCCGAGTTCCTCGGCCTTGTCGATGATGGCCCGGGCATTCATCGTGATCTGCTCGACAAAGTTGTCGTTGACCGTTTTAGGGTCACCGACGATCGGCATCGTCGCATCACTGATGACGACAAATCCGTCCATCACCAGCATCATCGGGCTCAAACCAGTGAAGCTCGAAAAGCGGTTGGCCGAGCCGCTGACCTGGCCGGCGATGCTTGACTCTGAAAATTCTATCGGGTAGGCCCAGACCAGTCCGGGGCGGCGCTCGCCTTCCTTGTAGTCAGGGGGCAGGTAGAGCCAGAACGACAGGTCGACGCCATCAGCGCGTTTGAAGCTGACCAACTCGCGACGGACCTTGCGCAATTGCGGAGAATTGTCCTTGACCTTGGTCAGCGCGATGACGTTGTTGCCTTCGTGCAGGAACAGATTCGGTGGCTCGGTGGCGGATTCCCTTTGCGTGACCAGCCGCCCGCCGTCGAGCATGACGAGCGCTTGTTCGTGCTGACTTTCGCTCGACTGGAACAAGCGGCTCGAGCTCAGGTCCTTCAGCGAAAAGCGGTCGAGGAAGGGTCGATCGCCCTTCGGGCTCGATCCGGCACCGGCCAGCAGCAACTCGCCTTGCGCGGCGATCACCACCATGCGCCCGTTGGGCAGCATTCTTGTCATCGGCGTACCGGGGTGGCGGTAGCGTTCGCGGATCGAATGGTCGAACAAAGCCCGGCTTTTCGAACCGTTCAGCGGCAGCAGATAGCTGCGTGTCCAGGCGCGCTGGCTGTCGACCTCGGTCAGCAGCGCATGCTGACCATCGTCCAGAAACGCCAGGCGTGCAAAGCGATGCGGCATCCGCTGCACTTCATGCGGATCGCCGGTGAACGGTGGGTCGAGGCGCATGATGCGATCGCGGAATGGCACTTTGGTGTTCAGGTCGCCGCCATCCAGCGCCTCGATCCAGAAGACCGCAGCGTCGCTGCCCGGAGAGGCCATGAAGCCGCGCGGACCCGCAGTGACGCCGCCGATGCTGACGCCTTGACGCAGCGGCAAGCGGGCCAGCTCGCGCAGCAAGCGGCCATCGCGATGTCGCAACTCGACCACGCGCGGGAAATCATCCCAAGGCAGGCTGTAGCTGAACGGGCGCATCAGGCGTTCGGTCAACAGGTATTGGTGATCGCCAGCGCTGCCGACGCCACTGACTCGGCTGAACAGCGCGGGTGAGCCGAGGTCGCGCGATATGCCGCTGGCAATATCGACCAGCGTCAGGTTGGAGCGGGCATGGTGTTCAAACAAGGCCTCATCCTGGGCGCTTTTCAGCAGGTCCGGGTAGGTGCGCTCGGGGGAGATACGGTTGATGCTTTCCTGCAGAACAGGTCCGGTGGGCGCATGCGATTGCGGCCTGCGTTTTTCGGGCAGACTCAGCACCAGCATTTCATGCGCGTTCAGCCAAGTCGGCTCTCCACGCGCCAGCACCTTGTTCAGTTTCAGGAACGCGATCGGCCGGATCCGCCCGCTGGCCGTATCGCCAACCCACAGCTCGCTGGCCTGTTCGGTGCGCCGCTCCAGCACGAAGCGCAAGCCATCGGGGGCCCAGCTGAAACTGTGGAAGACAGCGCCTGCAGCATTGCCCGGCAGTTCGACCTGGCGCGCCGGCGCATCCGGATTCAGCAGGCTGCGCAGGCGCAAGCGCTGGATCGGCTGGATCGCTTGAGGGCTCGAGTTGCCGGCCTCGAAACGCAGCCCTGCCAGATGCAGCACCGGTCTGGCCAGTTCATCGATCGTGCTGAAGCGGCGCAGCTCCAGCGATGCCAGCGTGTGGCGGTCGGGTGAAATCAGCTGGCGTGGCAGCAGCGGCGCGTCGAGCAATTCGCGCACTGCTGTGGAAGGTTGCTGGTAGGCCGTGGCTTGCGCCAGCGCCGGCAATGAATGCAGCGCCGGGGCCATAGCCAGACAGCCGAGCAGGAAGCGAAGAGCAAGCGGCAACATCAATGATTCCTCAACGAGAATTTTTTATGCTTGACGACGGTTTCAGGTTCTGGCGCCAAGCAACCAGGCCAGGCCGGTGAAGCTGACAAAGGCGGCTGCAGTCGAGGCCAGGATGATGCGCGCCACCCGGCCATTGTCGGCGCCATAGCGCTCGGCCAGCAGCGACACATTGCTGGCGCTTGGCAAGGCGGCTGCCAGCGTCAGCACCAGCAACTGGAAATGGTTCAGCGGCGCGCCCAGCGCGATCGACGAAGCCCCCAGCAGGAAGACCAGCGCCGGGTGCAGCAGCAGCTTGATCGCTGCGACCGGCAGGTACAGCCCGGCCGGCGTGCGGCTCTGGGCATGGCGACCGGCACGCCACAGCACCGCGCCAATGGTGAACAAGGCCACCGGCGTGGCCGCATCGCCGAGCATCTTGACCAAGGCATCGAGCGGGCCGGGCAGGTGCAGGCCGGTGATCGAGGTCAGCACACCGACAGCAATCGCCCAGGGCAGCGGGTTGGACAGCGCACTGCGCAGCGCGCTAGCGGCAGCCTGCCGGACGCTGTCTGCGCTGCCGGCATCAGCGCGCGCCAGGGCCAGGCAGAGCGAACTGGTCACGAACAGGTCGACCAGCAGGGTGCAGATTACCGGCCCGGCGGCGGCTTCGCCGAGCAGCGCAACCAGCAGCGGCACGCCGATGAAGCCGCTGTTCGGGAAGGCCGCGACCAGCGCACCGAAGGCCGCGTCCTTCAGCTTGACCTTGGCGCCATGCGTGACGGCGATGGTGAAAGAAACGACTACCAGCGCGGCGGCGAGATAGACACCGAGAACGCCGGGATTCAACAACTCCAGCACCGGGGTGTTCATGCCGAACCGGAACAACATGCAAGGCAGGGCGAAAAAAAGCACAAAACCGTTCAAGCCTGGAATCGCCGCTTCAGCCAGCAAGCCGCGCCATGCGGCCAAGTAGCCGCACAGGATCAGCGCAAAAAATGGCAGGGTAATGGCGAGGATGGTCTGCATGAGGGGCTTTGGCGGGGCGCAGCAAGGATCAGAAAACTTGTCCCGCAGCTGGTCGGGGCGGGCGCCGGATTCGGGGGATGCTGGATGACTTCATGGCGGGCAGAATAACCCGAGACCGTAGATGCGGCGGCGGCCCGCTGTCCGGTCTCGTCCTGACTGGCGCCGACATGAATGCTTCATTCCTCACGCAAGGCTGGCAATTTGACCTGGAATTCGCAGCAAGAATGGCTCCGCGCAAATTCTCCTTGCTGCTGGCCGGCCTCAGCGCTGCGGCGGGGGTCATGCTTGCGGCGCATCATCCCTTGTCGGCAGGCTTGGCGCTTGCCGCCTGGCTGCTGGCAGCCGGCCTGGCAGCGCGCTACTGGACGCAGACGCCCTTGTTGTTGGTCTTGCTGCCGCTGATCGGTTTTGCGCCCTGGAGCGGCTGGATCACCTTCGAAGAGCTTGATTTGCTGGTGCTGGCCTGCGCTGCGGGCGGCTATGCCTCGATCGGACTCGGGCGGGTTGCGCCGCAGCGTGCCCCCGTTTGGCGGCAGATGCTGGGCTATTCGCCCTTGACCTTGATCCTGCTGGCCTTGTTCGGTGCTTCGGTGCTGCTGTCGATGTGGCGCGGCTTTGAGGCCGCTGGCGGCTTCGAGTTTGGCTGGTTCCAGGGCTATCACGAGCCGATGAACAGCCTGCGCGCTGGCAAGAGCTATTTCATGGCCTTGCTGCTGCTGCCGCTCTGGGTACAAGCAGGCGCGACGCGGCCGCTTCAGCTGCAAACGGCCTTGCTGCTGGGCATGACTGGCGCGCTGGCAACGACCGGACTGGCGGCCTTGTCCGAGCGACTGGCCTATACCGCATTGCTGGATTTTTCGACCCAGTACCGCAGCACTGCCCTGTTCTGGGAAATGCATGTCGGCGGCGCAGCCCTCGACTGCTGTCTGGCCATGAGCATGCCCTTTGCGGTCGATTTCTGGCTGCGGCAACGCTCACCCTGGCGCTTTGCAGCGGCTGCCGTGCTGGTCCTGCTGGGCTGTTATGTCGTCTTGACGACTTTCTCGCGCGGCGTTTATGCCGCATTGCCGGTGAGTCTGGCAATACTGCTGGTGCTGCAGGCCTTGCAGCGGCGGCGCGCAACTGCGGCAAGACCGCCCCGCCCCGCCTTGTTCGGTGTCCTGCTGATCACGGCCGGTTTTGGCAGCGCAGCGACCTTGATGTTTGGCGGCAGCGGTTACCGCGGTCTGCTGGCGTTGCTGGGCGTTCTGGCCATCTTGCTGACCCTGCCAGCCAGCCATTGGCTGCCCACGCTGGCGCAGCGCCTGCAGGCGCTGTTTTTCGGGGCATTGCTGGCCGCGCCGCTGGTGGCAATGGGCTGGGCGGCCTCGCAGGCCATCCCCAAGGGGGCTTATGGGTTCTACGCGCTGGCCTGGCTGGGTGCAGCCGCGCTGCGTTGGCAGGACAAGCCGGGGCAGCTCAGGCCGATGTACAGCATCCTGGTCGCCGCCAGTTGGTTCTTGCTGCTGGCCTGCCCGGTCTTTGTTGCCGATTATTGGGGCGGCGCGCCAGCCGGCAACGATGCAGCCTGGGTGATGGCGGGCCTGGGCCTGCTGCTGCCCTTCTTCTGGGTGGTGCCGGCGCTCTGGCCTTTCCAGGCGGGCGGCTTGCGTGATGGCTGGCGCGAGCGCGGCAAACTGTTTACCTCCTTGTTGCTGCTGGCGAGCTTGCTGGCGGCGATCGGTGGCGGAGCCTATCTTCGCGACCGCGTCTCGACCTGGCATGAAGATCTTCAGGCGCGTTTCCTGCATTGGGAAAAAGGCCTGGCGATGCTGGAAACACCGCAGCAAATCTTGTTGGGCAAGGGACTAGGACGCTATCCGGCCAGCAATTTCCTGGCTGAACTGGGTACGCTCAACACCGGTGATTACCGCGTCAGGTCCGATGCCGGGCGGCCTTATCTGGCATTGACCGGTGGCCGGCACTTGATCAGTTGGGGGGAATTGTTGCGGGTCTCGCAGCGCATCGACGCTCCCAAGGGACAGGTCTTGTTGACCGTGCTGGTGCGGACCCGCAGCGAGGTCGCCCTGCATGCCGAAATTTGCGAAAAACAACTGCTCTATGAAACCGCCTGCATGGCCAGGTCGGTGAAGGTCAAGCCGCAAGGCGGTGCTTGGCAGCAAGTGGCCCTGCCACTGGGTGAAGCGCCTGAGATGGGCGGCAAATGGTACGCACCGCGCTTCATCGTGTTTTCGGTCGCGATCGGAAACAGCGGTGGATTGGCCGATGTCAGCGCTATGAACTTGATCGATGCCAGTGGTCGGTCGCTGCTGAGCAATGGCGACTTTGCCGGACAGATGGCGCATTGGTTTTTTTCCAGCGATCGTTATCACCTGCCCTGGCATTTGAAGAACGCCGGCCTGCATGTACTTTTCGAGCAGGGCGCAATCGGTCTTGCGCTGCTCTTGGCCTTGATGAGTCTGGCGCTTTGGCGCTTGATCGGCGGCCGCGGCCGCAATCATGCAATGGCCCCTGCGCTGGCGGCAGCGATCGCCGGTTTTGTCGTGGTCGGCTTGTTCGACAGCCTGCTGGATGCGCCACGCATCGCTTTCATGTTCTACGGCCTGTTGGCCATCAGCCTGGGGTTGCGCGGCCTGCCTTTGTCAGCTGAAGCGGCGGGCCTGCGCCCGCCTGGCGAAATCAGTTCTTGATATAGCCTTGGGTGACGCAAGCGCCTGAGTACGCCCATTGCAGGCGATTGTTCGCGTCGGCGGTCGGTGTCATCACGCAGGTTTCTGTAGCCAATATGCCCTTGACTGCGTTCGGCGTGAGCGTGATCACAGCGTCAGCAACAGCCAGGCTGTTGAAGGCGCCGGTGGTCACCGCTGTCGGCGCCGCAGGGATGCCGCCTGCACCAGCATCGCAGGTCGCCAACTTGGTCGCTGCGTCAGCGCCATCGGCTTCCTGGAAACAGAGGTCTATCGCCATCTTGTAAGGACCTGCGGCGGCGATGACTTCGGAATAGGCCGCCTTCTTGATGTAGTTCTGATAGGCGGGGATGGCCACCGCAGCCAGGATGCCGATGATCGCCACGACGATCATCAGCTCGATCAAAGTAAAGCCTTTTTCGATACGTTTCATGATGAAAACTCCGGTTGTGAAACTTGTTGACAGGCGCCAAGCTGTACGCATTGGGCGTGCCAAGTCGATTACCCAAGGGAGCGATCGGAGCGGTGACAAAATTGGTCGTTTTGTGACCTTTATTGCGCCTCCAGCGCATTCAGATCATCAAATCGCGGCCAGCCAGTCTGGTCGATGGCTGCTTGCCCAATGGCTACTCGCCTGACAAACGCTACCAGTTGCTGTTTGATTCCAGCAAGGCCGGATGCATTCCCGAGACCATCGTCGTCGGAGTCTGGAACAAGGGCAAACTGCATCGCAGTGAATATTTCCCGCAGAAATTCCTGCAGTTGATGCCAGGAGCGCTGGGCGAAAGCGTGATCCAGCAAAGGCCCGAGGGCCAGGGCCAGGATGCAACGGCATGGTCAGCGCGGCTGAAAATCCCTTTGCTGTTCCTGCGCGGCAGGCAATGAGTTGCGACTCAGCGCAAGCGCAGCAGCTTGGCGGTTGAGTTCGTGCCTTCCAGTTCCATCACATAAGTGCCCATCACGCCGCGGCGGATCAACACTTTGGGGTTGGTCAGATAGACCGTAGCGCTGCTGTTGTCGTTGATCCGCCAGGCTTGACCATTGGCCAGAGTGATCACGGTCTTCGGTCCCCAGCCGTCGAACAGACCGTCGATCTGGCTGTTGACCACCTCGGCCTCGTTCTTGCGCGGCTGGTCGAGGCCGAAACTGTCAGACTTGGCTTCGATGGGCGCTGGCTTCGTCGCTGCGATCGCACCGGCCAGGCCGTCATAGCAGGCCAGCCTTGCTTCCTTATCAGCCAGCGCGCGGCAGCGTTGCAAGTCGGTGTTCTGCGCGAATGCGGCCAAAGGGGCCAGTGCAAGGGCGGCAATAAATGCTTTCATGGCTTGTCTCGGCAGCGGGTGAAGCGCAGCATAGCCGAGACGACCTGCTGAAATCCGCGGCGTCAACGACAATCATGGGCTATGGCAGTCCTTTCTATTTCCAATGCCCATCTTGCTTACGGCCATGTCGCCCTGCTGGATGGCGCTTCCTTCTCGCTTGAAACAGGCGAGCGTGTCGGCCTGATCGGCCGCAATGGCACCGGCAAATCGTCGTTGCTGAAAATTCTCGCGCAAATCGAAAAACTCGATGATGGCCTGCTGCAGTTGCAGCAAGGTCTGACCAGTGTTTATGTTTCGCAGGAGCCGGAGTTGCGCGCCGACGCGACGATCTTCGACGTGATCAGCGAGGGCGTGGCCGAGGCCAAGTCCTTGCGCGAGCGCTACGAGATCCACGACGAGAACGACGATCTGGCCTGGGTCCAGGAGCGCATCGAGCATATCGGCGCCTGGAACTGGGAGCAGCGCGTCGATGAAACCCTGCAACGCCTGGGCCTCGACGGCTCGCGCCTGGTCGGGTCGCTGTCGGGCGGTTTGAAGAAGCGCGTGGCCTTGGGCCGGGCGCTGGTCGCGCAACCGGATGTGTTGCTGCTCGACGAACCGACCAATCACCTCGACCTCGATGCGATCACGTGGCTGGAAGAGCTGCTGAACAACTTCAAGGGTTCGTTGCTGCTGATCACCCATGACCGGACCTTTCTGGACAATGTGGCGAACCGCATCGTCGAGCTCGACCGCGGCCAACTGCGCAACTACCCCGGCAACTTTGCTGCTTTCACTGCGGCCAAGGTCTACGAACTGGAAAACGAGGCGCTTTACAACGCCCGTTTCGACAAGATTCTGGCGCAGGAAGAAATCTGGATCCGCAAGGGCGTCGAAGCCCGCCGGACGCGTAGCGTGGCGCGCATCCAGCGTCTCGAATCAATGCGCTCGGCCCATGCTTCAAGGCGCGATGTGCAAGGCAAGGTGAGGCTTGACATCGACACCGGTGGTGCCAGCGGCAAGATCGTTGCCGAGCTCGAGAATGTTTTCAAGAGCTATGGCGACAAGACCATCGTCCGCGATTTCACTGCCACCATCCTGCGCGGTGACAAGGTCGGTCTGGTCGGCCCGAATGGCGCTGGCAAGACCACCTTGCTGAAGATGATTCTTGGCGAACTCGCGCCTGACAGCGGCGATGTGCGCATGGGCTCGAAGATCAATGTGGCTTATTTCGACCAGATGCGCGATGCGCTCGATATGGAAGCGACCCTGGCCGACACGATCAGCCCGGGCAGCGAGTGGATCGAGATCGGCAATCAGCGCAAGCATGTCAAGAGTTATCTGGGCGACTTCCTGTTCTCACCGGCGCGTGCCAATTCGCCGGTCAAGAGCCTGTCTGGCGGTGAGCGCAACCGCCTGCTGCTGGCGCGTTTGTTCGCCAGGCCGGCCAATGTGCTGGTACTCGACGAGCCGACCAATGATCTTGACATCGAAACACTCGAGTTGCTGGAAGAACTGTTGGCCGATTACGACGGCACGGTTTTCCTGGTCAGCCATGACCGGCGTTTTCTCGACAACGTCGTCACCAGCACGATCGTCAGCGAGGGCGATGGCCTGTGGCGCGAATATGAGGGCGGCGTCGAGGATTGGCTGATCCAATCGAAGCGCGCTGCCGCCTTGAAGGCCAAGCAGCCTGCGCCAGCGGCAATGCCGGTCGCTGCGCCGCCTGCGCCAGCCGAACTGCCGCTGGCCGCCAAGGCGCGCAAGCTCAGCTTCAAGGAGCAGCGCGAGCTCAAGGATTTGCCCGCCAAGGTGGCTGAACTGGAAGCTGAAAGCCTGCAAATCAACGCGCTGCTCAATGGGGTTGACCTTTACGCAAAGGGCGCTGCAAAGATCGCCGAGGTGACGGCGCGTGCTGGCGAGATCGAGCTCGAGTTGCTGGCCTCAATGGAGCGCTGGGAACAACTCGAAGCCAGATGAGGCGTGTCCGGTGCTGACGAGGGCTTGGCCGCGTTGGTCCGATCAGTCGCGAGGGCTGGCCTTGGGTGTTCTCGGGGTGCTGATTTTTGCCATCACCATCCCGATGACAAGGCTTGCCGGAGGCACACAGGATCAGCCACAGCTCGATCCAGCGTTCGTCGCGATGGGTCGGGCAGCGCTGGCCGGCCTGCTGTCAATGGCTTACCTTCGCTTGACCGGTGCCACCTTGCCGACGCGCCGGCAACTGCAGATTTTGGGGCTGACTGCATTGGGCATAGTTTTCGGCTGGCCGATCTTCCTTGGACTCGCTATGCGGCAGGTCGATGCGGTCCACGCCGCCGTGATTTCGGGCGTGCAGCCTCTGGCGACTGCGGCGATAGCCGCCTTGTTTCTGCGCCAGCGCCCATCGGTCGGGTTCTGGGCTTGCTCAGCGCTCGGCGTGGCCTTGGTGCTTGGTTTCGCCTGGTCGCGCGGGGCCAACGGTTTTCAAGCGGCGGATGGCCTCTTGCTGCTGGCCATCATCAGCTCATCGTCCGGCTATGTCAGCGGCGCGCAGTTGACCTTGGCAATGAGCGCAGAAAAAGTGATTTGCTGGGTGCTGGTGCTGAGTCTGCCCTTGACTGCGCCGCTCGCCTTGCTGACCTGGCCGCAACAGCCGGTGAGTCTGGCGGCATGGGGCGGCTTCGCCTATGTGTCGCTTTTCTCGATGTGGCTGGGATTTTTTGCCTGGTACCGGGCGCTCGCGATCGGTGGCACGGTACGTGTCAGCCAAGTGCAGTTGCTGCAACCATTTTTCTCGATGCTGGTTGCAGTGCCTTTGCTGGGTGAAAAACTGGATGCCTTGACGGTGGCGTTTGTGCTGGCAGTCATTGCCACCGTCTGGATCGGCAAACGCATGCCGATCAACTGAAGGCGATTACTTTCGCTCGGCGCGGAAGTTGTCGTGACAAGCCTTGCAGCTCTGACCCACCGCACCGACCGCGGACTTGATCTGATCCAGATTGCCGGACTTGGCTGCGATGTCCAGCTTGGCGACCTCACCGATCATCTTGTCGGCCGCTGCCCTGAACTTCGGCATTTCCTGCCAGATCTCGGCTTTGGCGCGATTGGGCTTGCCCTTGTCGGTGTCCTCGCCAAAAGCGCTGAATGGCAGACTTGCCAGCGTATTCAAGATGGCAGCATTCTCTGCTGCGAGCTTCGCATCAAATGGAACTTTGCCTTGCGCCATCGCCGCGACCCGGCCGAAATGATTGCCGATCAGCGTGAAGGCCGACTGACGGTATTCGATCGCCTCTTCGGCTTTGCGGAATTGCGCCGTAGCGGGCAGCGCAGCGACAAGCCCAGCCAAGCTGAGCAGCGCAATCAGGGATTTCTTCATTTCATCATCCTTGCAGTTGGGTTCGTCGTTGATTGAATATCGAGGCCAGCTTGCAGTGTAGGGAAAAGGATCAAGGCTTGCTAGATATGGGTTATCGTTGCCACGAAGGAGTCGAGATGGTGCAGGAAATGATGAGGCTCGTGCGTGTCTGGGATTTGCCGACGCGCTTGTTCCATTGGGCGCTGGCGCTGTGCTTTGCCGGCGCGGTGCTCAGCGCCAAGCTGGGCGGCAATGCGATGGTCTGGCATATGCGGCTGGGCTGCGCCATGTTGACCCTGATTGCCTTTCGTTTGCTGTGGGGCTTCCTCGGCGGACGCTGGTCGCGTTTCAGCAGCTTTCTTTACCGCCCGGCTCAGGTTTGGCGTTATCTGCGCGGTCGCGCTCGGCCTGCCGATCATTTCGAGGTCGGGCATAACCCGCTGGGGGCCTTGTCAGTGCTGCTGATGCTGGCCTGCTTGCTGCTGCAGGTGGGTTCGGGTCTGATTGCCGATGACGAAATTGCTGCAAGCGGCCCGCTGGTCCGGTTCGTCTCGAGCGAAATCAGTCAGTACTGGACCGCGTACCACAAGGACTATGGTCAATGGGTCTTGTTTGCCTTGGTTGGCCTGCATCTGCTGGCGGTTGTTTTCAAGCAATTTATCCAGGGGCAGCAGCTGATCGGCCCGATGTTCAATGGCGACAAGGTCTTGTCCGTCGAGGCGCCGTCGGTGAAGGACGATCTGGCAGCGCGTTTGCTGGCCCTGGCCTTGCTGGCCGGCTGCGCGGCGGCAGTCTATTGGCTGGCCGGGCTCGACTCGCCTTGATCTGAGTAAACTCCGGCATGGCCAGCCCCGAGATCACCCTCATCATCCCTTCAAGCGCGCAAGAGTGGCAGGCGACGCATGAAATCCTCCGGGACTATCAAGCCAGCCTGGATGTCAGCCTCGATTTTCAGCATTTCGAGGCCGAACTGGCTGACCTGCCAGGTGCTTATGCGGAGCCAACCGGCGTGATCTTGCTGGCTCTGATCGACGGCGCGGTGGCCGGCTGCGGCGGTTTTCGCAACCTGCCCGATGCCGATGATGCCAATGCCTGCGAAATGAAAAGACTTTTCGTGCGGCCGGTGTTTCGCCGCTTCGGACTGGGCCGGATGCTGGCGCTAGATCTGATCGACCGCGCGTTGGTGGCCGGTTATTCGGCCGTGCTGCTCGATACGCTGGATGAGATGGAGGCGGCGCGCGGCCTGTACGCCAGCCTGGGCTTCGAGGAAGTGCCGCCGTTCTATTTCAATCCGCTGCCCGGCGCCCGCTACTTGAAACTTGACCTCAATGCCAACCATGAGCGCTGAGTCACATCTCTATCAGGTCGAGCCCGCCGGTCTGGTGCCTGCAAGCCTTGGAGAGTCACCGCTGTGGCATGTCGGCGAGCAATGCCTTTATTACGTCGATATTGTCGAGCGGCAGGTGCTGCGGCTGAATCCAGCCAACGGCGACTTGCGCCATTGGCAACTCGATAGCGAGCCGGGTTGCATCGCCATTGCGACGGGTGGCGGTTTGGCGGTGGCGCAACGCAATGGCTTGTTCCGGCTCGATCCGGACAGCGGTGCGCTGCGACAAATATCGGCTGCGCCCTATGACGCTGCCGGGCAGCGCTTCAACGATGGCAAACCCGATGGTCAAGGCCGCTTCTGGATCGGCACCATCGACGATGCGAGACGACCTGCAGCAGGGCTTTATCGCTATGCGGAGGGACGTTTCGAGTTGATGGCCGATGGCATCGTGACTTCCAACGGGCTGGCCTTCAGCCCTGACCAACTCAAGCTCTACTGGTCAGATACCAAAGCGCATCAGATCTACAAGTTTGACTTTGATCCGCAGACCGGCAGCATTGGCCCGCGCCAGGTTTTCGCTGAATTCCCCAGCCGCCAACCCGAGCAGCCCTTGGCCGAATATGGCGGCCGGCCTGATGGCGCGACGGTCGATGTCGAGGGTTGCTATTGGGTCGCGATGTTCGAGGGCCAGCGTTTGCTGCGCCTTTCTCCGCAAGGGCAAGTCTTGCGCGAAGTGAAATTGCCGGTGCGCTGCCCGACGATGCCCTGCTTCGGTGGCGCTGATTTGCGCACGCTCTACGTTACGACAGCGCGTGAAAACCGCAGTGCCGCCGAGCTCTCCGAACAGCCGCTGGCAGGCTGCGTGTTGCAGTTCCGGGTCGAGGTTCCAGGTCTCGCCGCGAACAAGGTCATGGTTTCCTGACCACAGCAGCTTGTTCTGGCCCGTTCTTATCGTTTATACTAAGAAGGATTTGCTGGGCGCAAGTGAATTGTCTGCTGAATTTGTGCACAATAGCGTCCGAGCGAGATCTTGCCCCAGGCAAAGTTTTGTAATGCGGAGAAATCACATTGGGTGTTGCGCCAGAAAAAAGCGGTCAGGCCTGGCGCAGTGAAACGCGGACAGCAAGCCGGTCAGGCTGGGAAGATGAGGACGTAGAGCAGGTATTCAAGACTTTGAGCCGCCAGGAGGCGACCGAGTTGCGAAAGTCACTGCCGATCCTCTCGCCCTGGTTTGTGGTGGCGATGCAGAGTTTGGCGGCTTGCTTGTGCGGGCTGGTGGTCTGGTTGGTGACGGGTTCGGTGAGCAGCATGTGGTCGGCAATCTATGGTGCGGCCGCTGTGGTGTTGCCGAACATGCTGCTGGCGCGAGGAATGACGAAGAGGGCAGAGTCCCCGATGGCCTTGGCTGTTGGATTTCTGTTCTGGGAAATGCTGAAAATCGGGGTAGCCATCGCCATGCTGGTGATCGCTACCAAAGTTTTGCCCAACCTGAGCTGGCCGGCTTTGCTGATCGGATTGGTTGTGTGCATCAAAGTGAACTGGCTCGCGCTCTTGTGGCGCGGCCGCTGACATACGACGAGGCTTGACAGAATATGGCAGCACAAGGCCACGAAGGCGCAATGAGCGCTGGCGATTACATCGTTCACCACTTACACCACCTGCAGAATAAAGAGCAGGTCGGTGTGGTCGATTTTTCTGTCGTCAATCTTGACTCAGTGACTTTTTCCACCGGCCTTGGCCTGCTGGTTTGCCTGCTGCTTTGGTGGGTAGGTCGGGCGGCGACATCGGGTCGCCCCGGACGCGTTCAGGCTGCGGTCGAATTGCTCTATGAAATGGTGAACAGCCAAGCCAAGGGCATCGTCCACAACGCCAATAGTCGCAAGCTCGTCACGCCGCTGGCGCTGACCGTTTTCATCTGGATCTTCATGATGAATGCGATGGACTTGCTGCCGGTCGACCTGCTGCCGTGGTTGGGCGAACATGTGCTGGGTCTGCCCAATTTGCGGGTTGTTCCCACAGCCGACTTGTCGGTCACGATGGGCTTGTCCTTGGGCGTGTTGATCATCTGCCTGATCTACAACATCAAGATCAAGGGCGCGGGCGGCTGGTTGCATGAGTTGTT
The DNA here is from genome assembly GCA_044357665.1 of Roseateles sp. GTDB lineage: Bacteria > Pseudomonadota > Gammaproteobacteria > Burkholderiales > Burkholderiaceae_C > Paucibacter_A. The sequence goes on from JBIKPD010000002.1 coordinate 48,262, forward strand.
CTCGGCGCCTTTCGGTGATCGCTGGTTCCTCTACCCGGTCAATTTCCTGATGCAGATGATCGAGTTCGTCGCCAAGACGGTCTCGCATGGCATGCGGCTGTTCGGCAATATGTATGCCGGCGAATTGATCTTCATGTTGATCGCCTTGATGGGTGGCGCATTTGCGTTTACCGGCACTGGCATCGCTTTGTTTTTCGGGCATTTGATTGCCGGCTCGGTGTGGGCAATTTTCCACATCCTTGTCATCACCCTGCAAGCCTTCGTGTTCATGATGCTGACCTTGGTCTACATCGGGCAAGCACACGATTCGCACTGATTGCTTCGCTTAGTTTCTCCCTTCTCCCTTTTTCCCTTTTCTCTCAATCCACCAAGGAATCATCATGGAAGTTATTAGCTTTGTTGCCCTCGCCGCTGGCCTGATCATTGGTCTGGGTGCTTTCGGTGCTTGCATCGGCATCGGCATCATGGGCAGCAAGTACCTCGAATCGGCTGCTCGCCAGCCCGAGTTGATGAATGAACTGCAAACCAAGATGTTCCTGCTCGCCGGTTTGATCGACGCGGCCTTCATTATCGGCACCGGTATTGCACTGTGGTTCGCCACGGCCAATCCGTTCCTGGCCCAGATCGCCAACCTGCCGAAGTAAGCCGCGCTGTCCGGCATCAGGCAAGCCTGCTGGCTTGTCTGGTGTTGCAAGCATTCGATCCAAGTTAGTTTGTGAGGCCACCACGTGAGCATTAACGCTACGCTGATCATTCAACTCATCCAGTTCCTGCTTTTTGTAGGTTTCGTGATGAAGTTTGTAGCCCCGCCCATTGCCAGGGCGCTCGACGAGCGGGCCGAGAAAGTCGCTGCCGGCTTGATCGCTGCCGACAAGGCCAAGGCCGAGCTGAACGATGCCTTCAAGCATGTCGAGGCGCAGTTGTCCGGCGCCCGCAATGACGCTGCCCAGCGTCTTGCCGATGCCGAACATCTGGCTCAGTCGATGATCGAGGAAGCCAAGGCTCGCGCCAGCGAGGAAGCTGCCAAGATCATCGCTTCTGCCAAAGCCGAGGCCGAGCAGGAATCCTTGAAAGCCCGCGAAGCGCTGCGCAGTCAAGTTGCCGTGCTCGCCGTCAAGGGTGCCGAGCAGATTCTCAAGCGTGAAATCAATGCCGGCGTTCACGCCGAATTGCTGAATCGCTTGCAGACCGAGCTGTAAGTCATGGCTGAACTCGCAACCCTCGCCCGGCCCTATGCGGAAGCGCTGTTCCAGGTCGCCGTGAAGAGCGATCTGCAGCAGGTCGGGGCGCAAGTCGAGGCTCTGGCTGCAGTCACTGCAGATCCTCAGCTGCGCCAGTTTGCCGACAACCCAAAGGTTGCGCCCGAGCAAGTGATCGCCATCATCGACGCGGTGCTGCAAGCACCGATGGGCGATATTGTCAGGAACCTGCTCGGCGCTGTGCTTGCCAATGGTCGTTTGACCGTGCTGCCTGCCATCGCCGAACAGTTCCATTTGCTCGTCAATGAGCGCACCGGTGTTGCTGATGCGCAGGTATTCAGCGCCTTTGCGATCGACGCCGAGCAGTTGGCAGCGGTCGTGCTGAGTCTGGAAAAGCGCTTTGGTCGCAAGCTCAATGCGTCGGTCCAGATCGAGCCGGATCTGATTGGCGGCATTCGCGTGGTGGTGGGCGATGAAGTGCTCGACACCTCGGTGAAAGCGCGGCTTGAACAAATGAAGGTGGCGCTCGCGGCCTGACGGCCAGCGACTGCTGCAATTCCGATTTTTTTCGTCCAACCTGTCAAAGTTGCTGGCCCCAAGCTACCGACCCCCGCAGACCGGAGATATGCTATGCAATTGAATCCCGCAGAAATTTCTGAACTCATCAAGAACCGCATCGAGGGTCTTGGTACTTCAACTGACATCCGCAATCAGGGCACCGTTGTTTCGGTGACTGACGGTATCGTGCGCGTGCACGGCCTGTCCGATGCGATGCAGGGCGAAATGCTCGAGTTCCCGGCAACCGCCGACGGCACACCAACTTTCGGTCTGGCCTTGAATCTCGAGCGCGACTCAGTCGGCGCGGTGATTCTGGGTGAGTACGAACATATTTTGGAAGGCGATACGGTCAAGTGCACCGGACGCATTCTGGAAGTGCCAGTAGGCCCCGAGCTCAAAGGCCGTGTCGTCAACGCGCTGGGTCAGCCGATCGATGGCAAGGGCCCGGTCGGCGCCAAGCTGTCGGCGCCGATCGAGCGCATCGCTCCGGGCGTGATTGCCCGTAAATCAGTGGACCAGCCGATGCAGACCGGCCTCAAGTCAATCGACTCGATGGTGCCGATCGGCCGTGGTCAGCGCGAGCTGATCATCGGTGACCGCCAGACCGGCAAGACCGCAGTCGCGATCGACGCGATCATCAACCAGCGCGGTCAGAACATGACCTGCATCTACGTTGCGATCGGCCAGAAAGCTTCGTCGATCAAGAACGTCGTGCGTGCCCTCGAGCAGCATGGCGCGATGGAATACACGATCGTCGTCGCTGCTTCGGCGGCCGAATCGGCGGCGATGCAATATGTGTCGGCCTATTCAGGTTGCACCATGGGCGAGTATTTCCGTGACCGTGGCGAAGACGCCTTGATCGTTTATGACGATCTGTCCAAGCAAGCCGTTGCCTATCGCCAAGTGTCCCTGCTGCTGCGCCGGCCACCAGGCCGCGAAGCCTACCCGGGCGATGTGTTCTATTTGCACAGCCGTTTGCTCGAGCGTGCTGCGCGCGTCAACGTCGACTATGTTGAAGCTTTCACCAAGGGTGAGGTCAAAGGCCGCACCGGTTCACTGACGGCGCTGCCGATCATCGAAACGCAAGCCGGCGACGTGTCAGCCTTCGTTCCGACCAATGTGATTTCGATCACCGACGGTCAGATCTTCCTGGAAACCTCCTTGTTCAACGCCGGTATCCGTCCGGCGATCAATGCGGGTATTTCGGTGTCGCGTGTCGGATCCTCCGCACAGACCAAGATCATCAAGGGCCAGTCCGGCGGTATCCGTACCGACCTGGCGCAGTACCGTGAACTGGCGGCTTTTGCCCAGTTCGCGTCTGACCTTGACGAAACCACCCGCAAGCAGCTCGACCGCGGTGCGCGCGTGACCGAGTTGTTGAAGCAGGCTCAGTACTCGCCCCTGCCGATCTCCTTGACTGGCGCGACGCTGTTCGCCGTCAACAAGGGCTTCATGGACGATGTGGACGTGAAACAGGTGCTGGCCTTTGAAGCCGGCTTGCATCTGCACCTGAAGACCAGCCACGCTGACCTGCTGAAGAAGATCGAAGACAGCAAGGCCTTGGACAAGGACGCCGAAGGCGAACTGTCCGCTGCCGTCACTGCCTTCAAGAAATCCTTCGCCTAATTGCCACGAGAGAGCGGACGCCAAGTCTCGACAGAGCCCAACGCCCGCTTCATCTGAACAGGAGAAATCATGGCATCAAGCAAGGAAATTCGCGGCAAGATCAAGAGCTTCGAAAACACCAAGAAGATCACCAAGGCCATGGAAATGGTTTCGGTTTCGAAGATGCGCAAGGCGCAGGAGCGGGTCCGCGCTGCACGTCCGTA
>JBIKPD010000260.1:0-5808 GCA_044357665.1 Roseateles sp.
GCGCTGATTCGCTTGTCGGCCGAAGGCCTGATCCAGACCTTGCCCAATCGCAGCCCTGTAGTGACACCTTTCGACATCGCCCAGGTGCCAGGATTTCTCGATGCGCTGGAACTGATGTACCGCGTGAGTTGCCGCCTGGCGGCGATGTACCGCACCGATGCGGAACTCAAGGCCATTGTCGCCAAGGCCAAGCAGATCGGACGCTTCTTGAAGGATAAGGACCCGGTGGTCCAGTTGCGGGAGAACCGCGAGTTCCACATGTTGATTGCTGAAGCCGGCGGCAACCCGACCTACACGGCCTGGCTGGGGCAGTTGCTCGACCAGGGCCAGAGGCTCTTCCGCCTGAGTGCGTTCTTCGAGGGTGACCGTCCCGCCACATCGGACTTCGCGGAGCACAACGGCATCGTCGCGGCGATCGAAAAACAGGATCTCGCAGCAGCCGAACTGGCCGGCGCGCGCGATCTGGATGTTTTGCGCAACCGCTTCCTGCGCGAATTCGGATCGCGGCCCACAGGCGGCATGAAGCTGGGCGGCAGCAGGGAACGCTGAAGGCTTTGCCCCTCTCGCTGGCGTTGGGTGCCGAGCAGCGTATCGGCTGGTGCACGCGCCTTTGGCGCTGGTTGCTGACGGGCAGGTCGGTCAGGATCGGATCTGGGGGTGCTTTTCGTCGACGACCGCACCGCTGTTCGGATACAGACCGCGAGCGCGCGAACTGAATCGCTTCAAGCGCTCAACGGTGCGCCACGCCCGGCAGCACGCAGAGCATTTCGTAAAGCAGGTTGGCGCCCAGCAGCGCGGTGTTGCCGCTCGGATCGTAGGGTGGGGAGACTTCCACCAGGTCGGCGCCGACCAGGTTCAGCCCGCGGCAGCCGCGCACGATCTCCAGCGCCTGTGGCACGGTCAGCCCACCGATCTCGGGCGTGCCGGTGCCGCCGGCGAAGGCCGGGTCGATACCGTCGATATCGAAACTCAGGTAGCAAGGCGCCGAGCCGATCACCTCGCGCACCCGGACCATCAGGGGCGCAAGCGACTGGTGCCAGACTTCGTGTGCCGGCACGAGGGTGAATCCCTGTGAGCGTGGCCAGTCGAAGTCGTCGACCGCATAGCCGGTGCCGCGCAGGCCGATCTGGAACACGCGCTCGTTCTGCAGCAGGCCCTCTTCGACGGCACGCCGAAAAGGTGTGCCATGCGCTATCGACTCGCCGAACATGGCGTCGTTGACATCGGCATGCGCATCCACATGCACCAGCGCAACCGGCCCATACCGCGCTTTCAGGGCGCGCAGTATCGGCAGCGCGATCGTGTGATCACCGCCGAGTGTCAACGGGCGGCAGCCGGCCGCCAGCACCGGTTCGTAGAAGGCTTGGATGATCTCGACCGACTTGGCGATGGAGTAGGTATTGATCGGCACATCACCGAGGTCGGCCACCTGCAACGTGTCGAAAGGTGCTGCGCCGGTGGCCATGTTGTAGGGCCGAATCAGCGCCGATTCGGCGCGGATCTGGCGCGGGCCGAAACGCGCGCCGGGGCGGTGCGACGTGCCGATGTCCAGTGGCACGCCGATGAAGGCCGCGTCCAGGCCTTGCGCCGAATCGGCCAGCGGTAGCCGCATCATGCTTGCGATGCCGCCGAAGCGCGGCATCGCGTTGCCTGACAGCGGTTGGTTCTTGCCCTTGTTCATTGTCTGCGCCCCCTGAAAATTCTAGCGATAGCATAAGGGACGTGGTGAACACGATCAGCAGCGTGGCCAGGGCCGCGATCGCCGGGTTGATGTTCTCGCGGATGCCGGTGAACATCTGGCGCGGCAGCGTGAGATGCGTAGGCCCGGCGAGGAACAATCCGTCAGTCCTCGAGCGCCTGGTAAATCAAGGGGTCGAACATCCAACTCGGTGAGTCGGACGCATCGAACCAGTTCAGCACGCTCATCATGCCGACGACGATCAGATCACGCGGGCCATCGATCCAGCCCCAGTTGCCGCCAGCGCCGGCAGTGAACAAGGTGCCCGGTGAGGCGCAGGAGCCCATCGGCACCGGATCCGTGGTGAGCGTGAACCAGCCTGGCGTGCTGGCAGCCCCGGGTTGCAGGACATCCAGCGCCTTGCCCGTCATCAGCTTCACCGTGGCGGGCGCCAGCACACGAATGCCGTCAATGCTGCCGTGGCCGGCCATCATGCGCAGGAAGCGGTACTCGTCTTCGAGAGTGCCCAGTACACCGCCGCCGCCCGAGAGCAGGCACGGTGCCGGGCTGACTTGCCACGCATAGGTCAGCCCAGGGGCCGACTCCACCGGTTGGCAGTGACCTTCGGCGTCGTGACGATGCACCGGCGCGAAGTTCGCCAGATCCTGTGGCTTCAGACCGAAGGTTGCGGTCTTCATGCCGGCAGGCTCGAACAAGCGCTCGCGCATCAAGACGTCGAGCGGCTTGCCGCCCAGGCGTTCGGCAATCAAGCCTTGCAGATCGTGCGCCACGCTGTAGTGGAAACCGAAGCCCGGTTCCTGTACCAAGGGCAGGGTGGCGACGCGGGCGAGCAGGGTTTGGATCGGTTGCGAGTAATCCATTACCGGCACTTGCGCGTACTGCCGGTCGACCTCGTGCGCTTCGTCGATGCCGTAGCCGAAGCCGGCGGTGTGCGTCAGTAGATCGAACATCGTGATCGGGCGCTGCGGCGGCTCGCCGGTGCCCGCAACCTTCAGATTCAACAGCTCGGGCAAAAAGCGTGTGATCGGGTCGCTGAACAGCCAGCGGCCCTCTTCGAAGAAAGTGAACAACACGGCGCTGGTCATCGGCTTGGTCGCCGAGTAAAAGCGCATGAAGGTCGTGGCGTCGGTCGCCGGGCTGCTGGCTGTGGTGTGGTGGCCGGCCGACCAGTCGAGCACGATGCCGCGGCGCGCAACGCGTAGCGCCAGGCCGGGGAGGCGGCGCTGTTCGACCAGCCTTTGTATCGCGCCGGCAATGCGCGTGGCACGCTCGGGAATCAGGCCGGCTGCGTGCAGGGCAGCGGCGTCTGGGGATCGAACAGAGGTCATGGGCTGCCTTTGAGAGTGCGGTGGGAGATCATGGTCTCAGTCCTTGAGTGCCTGATAGATCAGGGGGTCGAACATGCTGATCGGGCGTTTCGGAGGTTTGCCGGTGCCGGCCACCTTGAGGTCGGCCGTTCGGGCAGAAGGCGGGTGATCGGGTCGCTGAACAGCCAACTGCCCTCCTCGAACAGCGTGAACAAGACAGCGCTGGTCATCGGCTTGGTGGCCGAAAAAAGAGCGCATCAAGGTCGTGACGGTGATGGCCCACCGACCCGTCGAGTATGGCGCCGTGGCGCGCCACGCGCAGTGCCATGCCTGGCAAGCGCCGCCGGTCGACGAGGCTTTGCAGCGTGCTGGCCCCGCGGCTTGCCACTCGAGGCCTTGCGGCTGAAGCAGCGGAGTCTGCCTGGGCCCACGCGCTGTGCGTCAGCAGCGAGGGCAGCGCGAAGCCGGTTACAGCCCGGGCGGTGCGAGCGATGAAGTGGCGGCGCCGAGGGTGGCAGAGGTCAAGGTTCACTTTAGTCGACGCAGTTTGTATTGATGTGTACAAATAGCATACTAGAATTGACGCCTAGGCGGTGAGCATTGAGCGCCCGTCGACAACCGCGGAGTCCCCATCATGGCCCCCAGCTCGTCGTCCGTAGCCGCGTCACCTTTGGCGCTTGATCGCCGGCCCCAGGGCCGCCTCGACTGCGACGTGCTCGTGGTGGGTGGCGGCGCTGCCGGCCTGGCGGCTGCCTGCACCGCTGCCCGGCAGGGCCTGGACGTGCTGCTGCTCGAGCGCTACGGCTTCTGCGGCGGTGCCGCGGTGGCGGGCTTCTCGGGCACGGTGTGCGGCCTGTACCTGGCGCGTCCCGGCGCGGCGGGCGGGCCTGAGAAGGTCGTGCATGGTTTTGTCGACCGTTTCATAGCGGCCATGCAGCGCCACGGTGGGCTGACCGAACCCGTGCGCTACGGCGACACATACACGCTGGTGCACGAACCCTTTGCATGGCGTGTCGCGGCCGACGACTTGCTCGCCGAAGCGGGCGTGCGGGTGCTGTACCACGCGCAAGTCATTGCCGCCTTGGTTGAAGGGGGCGAACGTGTAGAAGGGGCGCTGGTCAACACCAAGCAGGGCCGCTTCGAGGTGCGCGCCAAGCTGACGGTCGACGCCAGCGGCGACGCCGACCTGTTTGCGATGGCCGGCCTGGCCACCACCGTCGGCGACCAGGGCCGGGTGCAGAACCCGACCATGATCTTTCGCATCGCCGGCGTGGATGTGGCGCGGTTTCTCGGCAGGTACGGCCCCGATTCGATCTTGCCGGCGTCCGTGTCGACGGCGCTGGCCCAGGCCAACGAGATCGGCCAGTACTGGCTGCCGCGGCACAAGATCTTCCTGTTCCCGACCCCACGCGCTGGTGAGTTGCTGTGCAACTGCACCCGCATCATGGAGCCCGGCGGCGCTGAACTGCACCCGCTGGTGGCCACAGAACTGTCGCGTGCCGAGACGCTGGGTCGGCGCCAGGCCCGCGACTACGCGCGCTTTTTCCGTGACCACCTGACAGGCTGCGAGCAGTCCTACCTGCTCGATACCGGCGTGCAGGTCGGCATCCGCCAGTCGCGCCAGATCGTCGGCCTGCAAACGCTCAGCAACGACGACGTGGTCAAGGGCACCAAGCGCGCCGACGGCATTGCGCGCTCGCCCTGGCCGATCGAGCTGCACAGTGGCAACAAGCCGCGCCTGTCGTGGCTGTACGACGACTACTACGACATCCCCCTGGGCTGCTTCATCCCGCCCCAGGGCGAGGGCCTGCTCGCGGCCGGGCGCTGCCTGTCGGCCGAGCATGAAGCCATGGCCTCGGCGCGGGTGACGGCGCAGTGCTTCTCCTACGGCCACGCCATCGGCCATGCCGCCGTGCTGGCTGTCCAAGACCGCCTGGGGGTGCGCGAAATTGCCCCCGCCGCCGTGCGCCAGCAGCTGCTGGCCGATGGCGCGGTATTGACCGCCTGATCCTTCGCCCCAGGGTACTGCGCCGCAGACAGCCCCTGCGGCACAACTTGCTGAGGCCCTGATCGTGAAACGCCTGCCCGAAGCCAAGCTGCGCGCGCTGCCCTTGATTGCCAGCAGCGGCGTGCAGATGGTGCTCGGCCTTACCGACACCTCCAGCGCAGTGCTTGTCCTTGGTGACGATCCTGCTCGTCGGCGGTGGCAGCCTGGCTGCGTTGGCACTCGTGCGCCTGGGGCGGCCCACGCCGAGGCCTTTCCCAGCAGAGTCGACGGCATGAGCTGTGCACAATTTGCGTACAGGAGGATCGATTCAGGCGACCCCACGAACGTGTCGGTTGTGGTTGCCACGCAACGCCGGATGACAGGCCGCGCGCGCCCGTCAAACCTGCGCCTCTGATCCGCTCTTTCACTATGCTACAGGCGCGGCATTGACTGTCTTGGCAGCGGCACACCCGTGTTTTCACCAATGTGTTTGTTATGGATCAGTTTGTGTATCTTTTGTATACTGCTTGTGCACGATCTGACTATCCACCCCCTCGACCACGATGGAGAACCCATGAAACGCACCTACTACCGCTCGACCCCGACCCCCAAGCAGCGCCCGGCGTCCCGCAGCGGGGCACTACTTCTGCTGATGGTCGGCACTGGCTTGGCGATCGGTAGCACCGGGGCAGTGGCACAGTCGACCCAGCCGGTGGCCGACACGTCGACGCTGGGCATCGTGGTCATCAGCGGGGTGCGCAAGAAGCTCGAGTCCACGCAGGACATCCCGTCCACCGTCAGTGTCCTCTCGGGCG
>JBIKPD010000261.1:0-5807 GCA_044357665.1 Roseateles sp.
AGATGCCCGACCGCAAGGAGCAGCGGCGCATCGATTCGGCCGCCGGACTGGTGCCCTTTGCCTGCAAGCTGCCGTCCGAGTTGACCCAGCGCCTGCGTCTGCAAGCGGCTGAGCATGCGGGTGGCATCAACGGATTGGTGACCGAGCTGCTGCTGAAAAGCCTCGGCTGAACCCCGATGTCGCGCCGCCCGGCGGCGTGGCATGATCTGGCTTTTTGCGTCTGCCGTGGACGCATGACCCAAACTTAATTTATTGCCATGAAACGACTGCTGATTACCCTCTTTGCCGCGGCCATCCTGCCAGCGTTCGCACAGTCCACCAACCCTGCGGCCAAAGTCGACCCGAAGAACAACAAGGTCAGCCGTCCGGTGGTCGACAAGCCCAAAGCGCCGTTGATGACGCGCGACCAACTGCGCGCCTGCTTCTTGCGCCAGGACGGCGACCGTGTTGAAGCCGAGGCGATCAAGCTCGCCCAAGCTGCCCAGGCCGAGGATCGCAAGGATCTGATGAACCTCAAGAATGCACTGGCCGCCCGAGGTGAAGAGCTGACCGCCAATCTGGCCAAGATGAAGCAGGACCGCGAAGACATCATCAAGTTCGGCGAAGAGGTCAAGGCCCGGGTGGCCAAGGAAAAGCTCGACAAGGACGAGATCAAGAAGTTCCAGGACGAATACCAGGCCCGTGCAGCGGCGATGGACCCGCGCATCGACGAACACAACAAGAAGAAAGATGTCTATCTGGCCGACAGCAAGGCCTTTGACGCCCGGGTCGGGGAGCACAACCTGAAGAACAAGACGCTTGACGCACGCGCCGAGTCCTATCTCGACAGCCTCGATGCCTGGAAAGCCGATTGCGGTAACAAGGCCTACGACGAAGCCGACGAAATCGCCCTCAAGAAGGAACGCGCCGCAGCGGCGAAATAAAACCTGGTTTGAACCACGATCGAGGCGCATCAGCTGATCGATCCCGACTGGCGCCTCAACTGAAGGCGCCATTTTTTCGCAAGGCCGATCCGGCCGCAACAGGCATTGCTATCCATGAACTCAAACAACCCCCTGCTGCAGGACTGGAACGGCCCCTATGGCCTGCCGCCATTTGCGCAGATCGAAGCGGCTCATTTCGCCCCTGCTTTCGCTGCGGCTATGGCTGGGCAAATGGCTGAACTCGATGCCATCGCAGCACAGACTTCAGCGCCGACCTTTCACAACACGCTGGCTGCTTTCGACCGCAGCGGCGCTTTGGCTGGCCGGCTCGAACATCTGTTCTACACCTTGACGGCCTCGGCCACATCGCCGCAGTTGCAGGCGGTGCAGCGTGAACTGGCCGGGCCATTGGCCGCGCATCGCAGCGCCGTCTATATGCATGGTCCGCTGTTCCAGCGCATCGACTCGCTGCATCAGCAGCGTCAGGCGCTGGGCTTGACGCCCGAGGCCCTGCGACTGCTCGAGCGTGTGCATCTGGACTTTGTCCGCGCCGGCGCCAAGCTCGGCGCGGCTGAGCAGACCAGCTATGCCGAGGTGATGGCCAAGCTGGCCAAGCTGAACACCAGCTTTGCGCAGAATGTGCTGGCGGACGAAAACGGCTTTCAACTGCTGTTGCGTGGCGAGCCCGACCTGGCGGGCCTGCCTGATGAGTTGCGCGCGAATGCGCGCCAGGCTGCGCAAGACCGCGGAATCCCCTCGGACAGCGGCTTGGAGGTCCATCTGATCACCTTGTCGCGCGCGTCGATCTTGCCGTTTTTGACCTTCAGCGAGCGCCGCGATCTGCGCGAACAGGCCTGGCGCGCTTGGACCAGCCGCGGCGAGAACCCAGGCGCCAGCGACAACCAGACCATCGCCCAGGAGATCCTGAGTTTGCGTAATCTGCAGGCCAGGCTGCATGGCCATGGCTGCTTTGCTGACTATGCGCTGGCCGACACCATGGCCGGTTCGCGTGAGGCGGTGCTGGGCTTGCTCGGACGCGTCTGGGAGCCGGCCAAGGCGGCGGCAGCTGCTGAGCAAGCCGAGTTGCAGGCGGTGATGGACCAGTTGGGCCACAGCTTCACGCTCGAGGCCTGGGACTGGCGCTATTACGCCGAAAAGGTGCGGCTGGCGCGCTATGACCTCGATGATGCCCTGGTTAAACCCTATTTCTCGCTTGATGCGATGGTTGCCGCCCTGTTCGATTGCGCGCAGCGCTTGTTCGGTCTGAACTTCGTTGCCCAAGCCGAGGTGGCGGCCTATCACCCGGATGTCAAGGTCTACGAAGTCCGAAATGCGGATGGCGAACTGCGCGGCATCTTCCTGCACGACAACTTCGCCCGCATGCCCAAACGCAGCGGTGCCTGGATGAATGCGCTACGCTGGCAGTCCCGCAACGGCGGCATCAGCCTGCCGGTGATCCTGAACAACAATAATTTCTCCAAGGCCGCGCCAGGCCAGGCGACCTTGCTCGGTTTCGACGAGGTGCGCACGCTGTTCCATGAGTTCGGCCATGGCCTGCATGGCCTGCTGTCGAATGTCGAATTCGAACGCTTGTCGGGCACCCAGGTGCTGCGCGACTTCGTTGAACTGCCTTCGCAGATCTTCGAGCATTGGATGAGCGAGCCCGAATTGCTGAAAAAGCATGCCCGCCATGTCCTGACCGGTGCGCCGATTCCCGATGCGATGCTGGCCAAGCTCAAGGCCGCCGAATTGTTCAACCAGGGTTATGAGACGGTGCGTTATACGGCCAGCGCGCTGGTCGATATGGCCGCCCATTCGCTCAGCAGCGAGACCGGCCCGGCCGTGGTCGAATTCGAAGCCGCCACGATGGCCGCTTACGGCTTGCCCGCAGCGATCGGCATGAACCACCGGATGACGCATTTCCAGCATCTGTTCTCGAGCAGCGGCTATGCGGCGGGTTATTACGTTTACATGTGGGCCGAGGTGCTCGACTGCGATGCTTATGACGCCTTCGTCGAGGCGGGCAGCCCATTCGATGCGGATGTGGCCGCCAGACTGCTGCGCTGCATTTATTCCAGCGGCAACAGCGTCGAGCCCGGAGCGGCATTCCGCGAATTCCGTGGCCGTGATGCGCAAGTCGAACCGATGCTGCGCGGCCGCGGACTGCTGCCGGTTTCAGTCTGATCGTCCGTTCGATGCCAAGCAGCCGGCCGCGCTTGTTCGCGCTCGCCTGGCCCTTGTTCATTGAGCTGTTGCTGGGCATCGGCATCGGCGTGGTCGGAACGGTGTTGGCGGCGCAATTGTCGGACGCCAGCGGCGGCGCATTTGCGCTGGCCAATCATGTGTCGGCGACGCTTTTCATCCTGTTCCGTTTGATCGGCGCCGGCATCAGCGTGGTGGTGACGCAGAGCCTGGGCGGCGGGCGACGTGATCAGGCTGACGCGGTGTCGCGTGCGGCGCTGGGTGCCAGCAGTTGGCTTGGCGGCGGCGCTGCTTTGCTGGCGCTGCTGGCGGCCGAGCCTTTGCTGCGAGCGATGAACGCGCCCGAGACGGTGCTGCCTCTGGCCTTGCCCTTGCTGCAATGGATGGCGCCGGCGATGCTGCTCGACGCCTGGAATGCCTCGATGGCCAGCGTGATGCGCGCCCACATGCGCACCCGCGACACCTTGCTGGTGATCGTGGTGATGCAACTGGTGACGCTGCTGCTGGCCTTGCTCTTGATGCCTTCGGCCGGTTTGCCTGGCTTTGCTTTGGCCTTGACCTTGAGCCGGGCGGTCGGTCTGGCCATGCATTGGCTGCTTTGGCGCTGGCGGCTGGGCCTCAGGCCGCAATGGTCGGACTGGTGGCGCCTGCCGCGCAATGAACTCGCCGCAATGCTGCATATCGGACTGCCGGGCGCAGCCGAGAACATCGCTTACCGGCTGGCCTATATGGTCAGCGTGGCGGTGGCGGGACAGATCGGCGCGCAGGCCTTGGCGACCCAGGCCTATGCCTCGCAGCTGATGTATGGCGTGCTCTTGTTCGGGCTGGCGACCGGCTTTGCGGTCGAGATCATGGTCGGCCACATGATCGGCGCCGGCCATCTGCATGCAGCGCACCGGTTGGTGCGGCGCGCCTTGGCTGTAGGCCTGGTCATGAGCCTGCTGGTTTCGACCGCGTTCGCGCTCGCCGCACCGTTCTTGCTGCGCCTGTTTACGCAGGACGAAGCAATCATCGCGCTGGGCAGCTGGCTGATGTGGCTGACGGTGCTGCTGGAGCCGGGCCGGACCTTCAATCTGGTGGTCATCAATGCGTTGCGTGCCACCGGTGATGCGCGCTTCCCGGTGCTGGCTGGCGCCGCATCGATGCTGATCGTGCTGGCTGGCGGCAGCTGGTTTCTCGGCGTGCATCTGGGCCTGGGCCTGACCGGTCTGTGGATCGCCTATGCGGCGGATGAATGGATTCGCGGCTTGTTGATGTGGCGGCGCTGGGCGACCTTGGGCTGGGTGCCCAGCGCCAGAGCCGCGCACCGAAGGCTGCGCCGTTCAGCCCAGTAAGCTGCTGCTGACGCGGAAGGTGATGAAAGCCGCCAGATAGGCCAGACCGAACAGGTAGGTGGTCATGATCAAGGGCAGTTTCAGACTCCCGGTTTCGCGCCTCACCGCCGCCAAAGTGGCCAGGCATTGCGGCGCAAAAACGAACCAGGCGAGCAGCGACAGTGCGGTCGGCAGGCTCCAGCTCTGCGCGATCAAGGGCGTCAGGGCTTGCGCGGCGTCCTTGGCATTGGCCGACAAGGCGTAGACGGTGCCGAGCGAGCTGATCACCACTTCACGCGCCGCCAGACCCGGCACCAGGGCCAGGCTGATCTGCCAGTTGAAGCCGATCGGCTCGAGCAAGACCGCCAGACCATGACCGAGCATGCCGGCGATGCTGTACTCGATCGGCTGGCCGCTAGCCCCCGGTGGCGCGGCTGGAAAGCTGGCCAGCAGCCACAAGGCCAGCGTCAGCAGCAAGATGATGCCGCCGACACGCTTGATGAAGATCGCCGCACGCTGCCAGAGTCCGATCAGCACATTGCGTGGATCAGGCCAGTGATAGCTGGGCAATTCCATCATCAGCGGCCTGACCTGTTTGCCGCTGCTGAATTGCTTCAAGAACCAAGCCACGCCCAAGGCGCCGATGATGCCCGCCAAATAGAGGCCCAACAGCACCAGCCCTTGCAGCATCACGCCGCCCCAGACCTCGCGCTGCGGAATGAAGGCGCCGATCAGCAGGGCGTAGACCGGCAACCTGGCCGAGCAGGTCATCAGCGGTGCAATCATGATCGTGACCATGCGGTCGCGCGGATTGGCAATGCTGCGCGTCGCCATGATGCCCGGGATTGCGCAGGCAAAGCTCGACAGCAGCGGGATGAAACTGCGTCCTGACAGGCCGACGCTGCCCATCAGGCGATCGAGCAAAAAGGCCGCGCGCGGCAGATAGCCCGACTCTTCAAGCACCAGGATGAAAAAGAACAACAGCAGGATTTGCGGCAGGAAGGCCAGCACGCTGCCAGCGCCGGCAATCACGCCGTCGACCAGCAGGCTGCGCAGCCAACTGTCGGGCAGTGCATTGGCTGTCATGTTGCCAAGCCAGGCCATGCCTGACTTGATCGCTTCCATCGGCGCTTCAGCCCAGGAAAAGACCGCCTGGAACAGCAAGAACAGCACCAGCAGCAGGATCAAGGGACCGATCCATGGGTGCAACAGCACGCGGTCGATGCGGTCGCTGGGCAGTTGCGGGCTTTGCTGGTCAAGTCCGAGTGACTGCAGGATCTGCCGCACCTGTTCATGGTCAGCAGTGGTTGCTACCGGCAGCAATTCACCTGTCGGCGCCCAGACTGAACCCTGGTCGAGCAGGGCGCGC
>JBIKPD010000262.1:0-5802 GCA_044357665.1 Roseateles sp.
CGGCCCAGGCTGGCGACGATGGCAATGAACAGCGACAAGGTCAGCATCGTCGGCAGGTGGGCCAGCGAGGCGTAGCCCATCAGCAGCAGCACATCCTGCGGCGACACGTCTCCGCCCGCGGCCTGGCCGAGCGTGCGGATCAACATCATCGTCAAGACAATGGTGAGAATGACGACGAGGGTGACGCCGAAGCTGCGCGAGAGCTCTCTGCGTACGGTGGAATCGAATAACATCCGGGTTCTTTATCTAATTCCCAATATTATGGACTTCCGTCTTCACAATGCGTCGGTCGACGCGCTGGCCGGTGTAGCTGCCGATGCTTTGATCCTGGTTTTGGCGGGCGATAGCCTGCCCTCGAAACTCGACAAGGAGCTGGCTGCCTTGATCAGGGATGCGATCAAACTCGGCGATTTCGACTTCAAAGACGGCAAGGTTTTGATGCTGCAGCGGCCGGTCGGCGTGAAGGCGCCGCGCCTGGTGCTGGCCGCAGCCGGCAAGTCGACGCTGAAAGCCGCGCGCGTTGCCTTGCTGAACGGGTTGGGTCAGCTCAAAGGTCGCGGCGCGGCCCATGCGGCGGTGGCGTTTGTTGGTTTCGACAGCGGCCTGACAGGCAGTCTGGCCGAGCAGTTCGTGCTGGCGGCCGGGGATGCCGACTACGTTTACCGCCATACCAAGCCCAGCGCACCGGCACCGGGCAAGCTGGTCAAGCTGGCCTTGCTGGTCAGCAAGGCCGATGCGGCAGCTGCCAAGGACGGGCTGGCGCAAGGAGAAGCGATCGGCGCCGGCATCGAGTTGGCGCGCGAATGTGCGAACCGGCCTGGCAACCATGCAACGCCGACATTTCTTGGCGAACAGGCGCGTGCCTTGGGCCGCAGCCATGGGCTCAAGGTTGAAGTGCTCGACAAGGCCGCCGTCGAAAAGCTCGGCATGGGCAGCTTTCTCGCGGTGGCACAGGGCAGTGACGAGCCTTTGCGATTCATCGTCGCCCGCTATGACGGCGCGGCCAAAAAACAGCCGCCGGTGGTGCTGGTCGGCAAGGGCATTACCTTTGACTCGGGGGGTATTTCGCTGAAACCCGGTGCCGAGATGGACGAGATGAAGTTCGACATGGGCGGCGCAGCGAGCGTGCTCGGCACCTTGCGTGCGGTGGCTGAACTCAAACCCAAACTGAATCTGGTCGTGATCATCGCTGCCTGCGAGAACATGCCCAGCGGCCGCGCCGTCAAGCCGGGCGATGTGGTGACTTCAATGTCGGGTCAGACGATCGAAATCCTCAATACCGATGCTGAAGGGCGGCTGGTCCTGTGCGACGCCTTGACCTATGCCGAGCGCTTCAAGCCCGCGGTGGTGGTCGATGTGGCCACGCTGACCGGCGCCTGCGTGATCGCGCTGGGCGCTGTGCGCAGCGGCATGTATGCCAGCGACGATGCCTTGGCCGCCGCGCTGCTGGCGGCCGGGGACAAGGCACTCGATCCTTGCTGGCGCTTGCCGCTCGATGATGAATATGCCGAAGGGCTGAAGAGCAATTTCGCCGATGTGGCCAATATCGCCTCACGCGCTGGCGGTTCGGTCACCGCAGCCAAATTCCTGCAGCGCTTTGCCTCGAAGTTCCGCTGGGGACATCTCGACATTGCTGGCACGGCCTGGAAGGGCGGCGCGGCCAAAGGCAGCACCGGCCGTCCGGTTGGCCTGTTGACGCATTTCGTGCTGTCGCAAGCCGATTCAGACCTTTGACGGACGCATGAGTCAGGTCAGCTTCTATACCGGCGTAGCCGATCGGCTGACCTATATCTGCCGTTTGCTGCGCAAGGCTCAGGCCTCGGGTGCGCAAATCGGTGTCTGCGGCGCGCCGGCCTTGCTCGAGCGTCTTGACGCGGCGCTGTGGACCTTTGAGCCCGCCGGGTTCGTGCCGCATCTGCGCCTGCAGGCGGATTCGAACGCAGCGGCGATCAAGGCCAGTCCGGTCCTGCTGGTCGAACGGCCGGCCGATCTGCCGCATCGGGAATTGTTGTTGAATCTCGGCCGCGACATCCCCGAAGGCTTCGAACAGTTCGCCCGCGTGCTGGAAGTGGTGTCGCAGGACCCGGATCAGGTTCAGGCCGGGCGCACCCGCTTCGGCCAGTACAAATCGCTCGGGCATGAAATCAGCCATCATCTGGTGGCTGCATGAACCCATCGCCCGCCGCGCGGTTTGTCCCGACCTTGACCGAAGTGATCGAGCCGGCAGAATGCCTGACGGTCGAAGCCCGGCTGCAGGCTGCGCCATTCGATGAGGCTGCTTTGCGTTTGGCGCTAGACCAAGCGGTCAATCTTGCCGTCGAAGAAATGCGGGCGTCATTGCTGCTGCGAATCGATGATCTGATCGCCCAGGCGAAGTCCAGACCGCTGTCCGGGGACTGAGGGGGCAATGGGGTCGTAAGGGCTCCAAACAAGCAGTTCCAGGCCAGGCGGTGATATTTTTCGCGTCTGCTGCCCACCGGGCTGACTGGTTTTCGGTTATGTTCGGGTGCTTGAAAATCCAATCAATTCATTCTTCTTACTGGAGCTCATTCATGCATATCAAGTTGAATCTGACCTTTGGGGCAATCGCGGTGCTGCTGCTCAGCGCTTGCGGGCAGAAACAAGAGCCCGTCATCAAGATCGGCCATGTCGCTCCGACCAGCGGCGCGACTGCCCATCTGGGCAAGGACAATGAGCTTGGTGCAAGGCTGGCCATCGAAGACCTGAACGCCAAAGGCGTCACCATCGGCGGCAAGAAGGTCAAGTTCGAGTTGCTCGCCGAAGACGATGCGAGTGATCCGAAACAGGGAACTGCTGCTGCCCAAAAACTGGTCGATGCCAAGGTCAACGGCATCATCGGGCATCTGAATTCCGGTACATCGATCCCGGCCTCGAAAATCTACAGCGACGCTGGCATTCCGCAGATCTCGCCATCGGCGACCAATCCCAAGTTCACCCGCAATGGCTACAAGACGGCTTTCCGCGTCGTCGCTGATGATGTCCATCTCGGGGGCACTTTGGGGCGCTATGCGGTCACCGAGTTGAAGGGCAAGTCGATCGCCGTGATCGATGACCGCTCGGCCTATGGGCAGGGCGTTGCTGACGAGTTTGAAAAAGGTGTCAAGGCTTCAGGCGGCAGCATCGTCGGGCGCGAATTTACCAATGACAAGGCGACCGACTTCAGCGCCATCCTGACTGCCTTCAAGGCAAAGAAGCCCGACATCGTGTTCTTCGGCGGTATGGATGCGGTTGCCGGTCCGATGTTGCGCCAGATGAAGAGCCTGGGCATCGACGCCAGGTTCATGGGTGGCGACGGCATTTGCTCGAGCGAATTGCCCAAGTTGGCAGCCGGCACCATGGGGGATGGTCAGGTGGTCTGCGCTGAAGCGGGCGGGGTCGAAGGCGAATCGAAAAAGTCGATGGACGACTTCAGGGCCAGATTCAAGGACAAGTACAAGGCCGAGGTGCAGATCTATGCGCCCTATGTCTACGACGCGATCAATGTGATGGTCGATGCCATGGTCAAGGCTGATTCTGCCGAGCCCGCCAAGTACCTGCCCTTGCTGGCCAAGACAGCGGATTACAAGGGCGTGACCGGCATGATTTCCTTTGACGACAAAGGCGACATCAAGAACGGTTCGCTGACGCTCTATACCTATAAGGCCGGTGTGCGCGAACAGATTGCCGTGGTGCGCTGATTCCCCGAACGGGTTCCCGCTCAAGTCAAAAAAGCCCGCAACCGCGGGCTTTTTCACGTCGACTCGCAATCCAACCTAACCTTGCATACCCCCCCAACATCGTTGGTCAAAAAAACCACTTGCCATTTGAACCGGGGGAACTGAATCGGCGCGGCTATCGGCATCATCGTCTGCAACCGACAGGCAGTCTGAACAGTTCAGACCGGCCTTCGACGATCGACTTTGGTTCAGGTGATTGGGGTCAGTATGGTTCTTCGGGTATTCAATCATTACTTGCACAGGCAGGCCTTGCGTCAGGTTTTCTTCGACGTTGGACTGATCCTCGCCATGGTGATGGCCGTCGTGCTTGGACAAGGTCCGGCAGGCCAGGCCTTGGTGCCCTTCGCGGCATCGCATTCGCTGTCGCTGGCCGGCGGGATGTTTGTGATCAACTTTGCCGCCGGCTTTTATCAGAATTCCCACAACCGGTCGATGACCGCCACCGCCACCAGAGGCTTGCTGGGCCTGCTGTTCGGATTGCCGCTGGCCTATGCAATTTTCAGTCTGTTGCCAGCGGACCCCGAGCCTCGCAACTTGATCACGCGGGTCGCGATGGCCGCAGTCGCAGCGGTCATGGCGCACCGTGTCTACGCAGCGCATGTCGGGCTGCAATCGCGCAATCGAACCCGGATCCTGATTTTCGGCACCGGTGCCGTCGCCCGAGCGGTAGGTGTCAGCCTGACTGCTGCCAACCCGCAGGCTCAAATCATCGGTTATTTCGCCGGCCCGAACGAAGCCGAGCCGCAGGTGCCGCGAGCCGAAATCATTGCTTCGACCGACTCGCTGATCGAGACGGCGCGAAGGCTCGACGTGGCGGAAATCGTCGTGGCCCTGCCTGAACGGCGCGGCGGCAGCATGCCATTGCGCCAGTTGCTCGACTGCAAACTCTATGGCATCGAGGTTGTCGACATCAGCAGCTATTTCGAACGGACGCTCACACAGATCAACATCGATCATGTCAACCCGGGTTGGCTGATATTTGGCGACGGCTTCAATCAGGGCCTGATCCGCACTGTGGTCAAAAGGACTTTCGACCTCATTTTTTCCGCTTTGCTGCTGCTGCTCTCGCTTCCGGTGATGCTGGCGGCGGCGCTCTGTATCAAGCTCGATTCGCCCGGTCCGGTGTTTTACCAGCAGCAGCGCGTCGGGCTGAACGGCAAGATCTTCCGGGTGATCAAGTTCCGCAGCATGCGTGCCGACGCTGAAAAAGACGGCAAACCGCGCTGGGCTTCGGTTGGTGATGATCGCGTGACAAAGGTCGGGCGCTTCATCCGCAAGCTACGCATTGACGAATTGCCGCAACTGGTGAACGTGCTGCGCGGCGAGATGAGTCTGGTGGGCCCGCGTCCAGAGCGTCAATTCTTTGTCGACGAACTCATCAGCAAGATTCCTTACTTTGCAGTTCGGCATAGCGTCAAGCCCGGTGTCACCGGCTGGGCCCAGGTGCGCTATGAATATGGGTCGACTGTCGAAGACTCGATCGAGAAGCTTCAGTACGACATGTACTACGTCAAGAACCATTCGCTGTTTCTTGATCTGTTGATCATTCTCGAGACCGTCGCCGTGGTGCTGACGGGCAAGGGCGCGCGTTGATTCAGCAGGTTTTTTTCAAACTCCGATGTTGAGCTTGAGTCTGGTCGGTGACTGCGCCGCTGCGTCGGCCTTCAGCGCTTTCGCGCTGAATTTCGCCTTCCGGCTCTGGCGTGGCACGGCCACTTCTAACCGGGTCTCGTTCGTTTTTCTGGCGGCGCTGTTTGCAAGTGCTGCCTGGGCCTGGTCGGGGCCGCTCGGGCATTGGGGCCTGCAAAGTTCAGCCTTGCGGCCCGCTCTTGATCTCATGCGTTATGGCTTGTGGTTCCTGTTCATTTTGTTGCTGTTGCAGCCCGAGGCCGATGGCCAATGGTCTGGCGGCCGCGAATTGCGGGGCCATGTTGTCGCTGCAGGCGCTTCAATTTCAGCCTCCCTGGTCCTGATGTTGTACCTGCATGACGCGCCGCCGAGCGCGGTGTCGCGCCCAGCGGCATTTGCGGCTTTGGGCCAGGCGGTGGTTGGTTTGTTGCTGATC
>JBIKPD010000263.1:0-5790 GCA_044357665.1 Roseateles sp.
CCCCAGCTCGAAGCAGTCGACTCGGACCAATTGCTGCGCCAGGCCGACCAGGCGATGTATACGGCCAAGTTGAGCGGCAGGAATCGCTTTCACGTCTTTGATGCTGACCTTGACCGCAGCGTGCGCGGCCATCATGAGAGCGTTGACCGGATTCGCCTCGCCCTGCTGCGAGGCGAGTTCACCCTGCTTTACCAGCCCAAGGTGAATATGCGCAGCGGTGCGGTGATCGGCGCCGAGGCGCTGATCCGCTGGCAGCATCCTGAGCGGGGGCTGCTGTCGCCAGCGCTGTTCTTGCCCGAGATCGAGAGTCATCGCTTGGCCGTCAGCGTCGGCGAATGGGTGATCGGCGAGGCCTTGTCGCAGGTCGAGTTGTGGCGCGCATCCGGGCTCGACATCCCGGTCAGCGTCAATGTCGGTGCGCGTCAGTTGCAGCAGTTCGACTTTGCCGACCGCCTGCGCTCGATCCTGGCCGCGCATCCCTTGGTGCAGCCGACCTGCCTCGAGCTCGAAATCCTCGAGACCAGCGCGCTGAAGGACATCACACAGATTTCCCGATTGATCGAGTTTTGCGCTGCTTTTGGTGTGACTTTCTCGCTCGACGACTTCGGCACCGGCTATTCGTCGCTGACCTATCTGAAGCGGCTGAAAGTCACGACGTTGAAAATCGACCAGAGCTTTGTCCGCGACATGCTTGACGACCCCGAAGATCTGGTGATCCTGGAGGGCATCGTCAGCCTCGCCAAAGCTTTCGACCGCCAGGTGATTGCCGAAGGTGTGGAAACGGTCGCCCATGGCAAGGCCTTGCTGGGCATCGGCTGCATGATGGGGCAGGGCTACGGCATTGCCAGGCCGATGCCGGCCGCCGAGCTGCCCCGCTGGGTCGCATCCTGGCGCCCGGACCCGAGCTGGCTGGGAACTGCTGAGCCCTCAACGCCCGCGCATTGAGGGCGGCTGGCGAATCAGGCGCTGAGCAACTGGACTTCGAACAGCAGGGTGGCATTCGGCGGAATCACGCCGCCTGCGCCCCTGGCGCCATAGCCGAGTTCAGCCGGAATCACCAGCATGCGGGTGCCGCCGATCTTCATGCCCTGCACGCCTTCGTCCCAGCCCTGGATCACCATGCCGGCACCCAGCTCGAAGCGGAACGGGTCGCGCCGGTCCAGGCTCGAATCGAATTTGGCGCCTTTGACGCCGTCCTTGTAGAGCCAACCGGTGTAATGGACGGTGACGCCAACGCCGGCAACGGCGACCGCGCCTTCGCCCATCACGGTGTCTTCATATTGCAAGCCGCTGTCAGTCGTGATCATTGAATATCCTGTGATTGAAATGCCGCCGCAGTCGCAGACAGCGAGGCCGGCATCATGCCATCAAATCACGCCAGGCCGCCACCGCCTGGGCCAGCCATGCGGTTTGGCGGCTCGCGTCGAGCTGCAAGCCCAGCACCGAACCCGCCTGGCGCAAGGCGGCGAGCGGCTCACTCAGGTCCAGCGCTTGGGCGCCATTCTGCTTTGACAGCTTGCGGCCGTCGGGTCCCAGCACCAGCGGCAAATGCAGATAACGTGGTTGCGGCAGCCCGAGCAACTGCTGCAGGCGGATCTGGCGCGGCGTGTTGTCGGCCAGGTCCGCGCCGCGCACGATGTCGGTGATGCCCTGCGCCGCGTCGTCGACGACGACGGCCAGCTGGTAAGCCCAGAAGCCATCGGCGCGCTTGAGCACGAAGTCGCCGACTTCGCTGTCAAGCCGCTGGGTTTGCAGGCCCAGGCGGCGGTCCTGCCAGGCTATGGTCAGGGGCAGGTTGCCGGCGAGGTCGGCGCTGCTCAGGAGGCGCCAGGCGCGCGGGCTGCTCAGCCCCGTGCCGGCCCGGCAAGTCCCCGGGTAGATCAGCTCAGCGTCGCGTTGCTGGCCTGGGCCGGCCAGCTCGATCTGCTTGCGCGAGCAGGCGCAACCATAGGCCCAGCCGCTTTGCTGCAACTGCTGCAAGGCTTGCGCATACAGGTTGCCGCGCTTTGATTGCCATTGCGGCGCCTCGTCCGGCAACAGACCGCAGCGCGCCAGTTGATCGATGATCAGCCGATCGACGCCGGGCTTGCAGCGCGGCAGGTCGACATCCTCGATACGCAGCAGCCAGCGGCCTTGATGGGCGCGGGCGTCGAGCCAGCTGCCCAAGGCTGCGACCAGCGAGCCGGCGTGCAGCGGGCCGGTGGGCGAGGGCGCGAAACGGCCGATGTAAGCGCTCAAAGCAGCAGGCCTTCATGTTGCTCCAGCAAAGCCCGTCGCGTCACCTGGCTTTGCAGTTGCTCCAGCCACCAGGCCAGGGCCCGGCCGGGTGGCTGGGCGGCGCTGCGCCAGGCGTAATGCATCGGGATCCGGCGGCTTGCCTGGTAGGTGGCTTTCTTCACCAGGCGGCCGGCTTCGAGATGGCGGCGCAGCATCGGCGCGGGCAGGGCGCCGCAGCCCAGGCCGCGGATCAAGGCTTCGAGCTTGGCCGCCATCGACGGCAAGGTCAGCGTGTCCTGGCCTGGCAGCACGCCGATCGTCATTGGCGTCAGGCTGCGCGCGGTATCGGCGACCGCGATGATGCGATGTTGCGCGATCGTGCTGGCGTCGAGCGGCTCCTGCACCTGCGCCAGCGGATGGTGGGGGGCGACGCAGAAGACCATTTCCAGCTCGCCCAGCAACTCGCAGGAGACATAGGTTGCGGCAGTCCCCGGTGGCGTTTCGGTCGTGCCGATGGCCAGATCGGCCTGGCCCGAAACCAGCGCCTCCCAGGTGCCGGCAAGCACTTCGGTACGCAGCTTCAACCTTGTTGGCGGGCCCTGTTTCGAAGCCGAGCCAGCTTCGCCGACCGGCAACTGGTAGAAGGCCTCCATCAAGTCGAACAGCGCGCGGCGCGCCACCGCATCGTCAACAGCAATCGTCAGCTCGCTTTCCCAGCCGGTGGCGATGCGCCGCACCCGATTCGCCACCGCTTCCATCTCCTGCAGCAGCCGCCGGCCTTCCACCAGCAATTCCTGGCCGGCGGCGGTCAGCACCGCCTGGCGCGAACTGCGGTCGAACAGCAGCACATCGAGCGCCTCCTCGAGCTGGCGCACGCTATAGGTCAAGGCCGAAGGGACCCGGCCCATCTCGCGTGCGGCAGCGGCAAAACTTCCGGTGCGGGCGATTCTGTCCATCATCGACAGGGCATCGGGTGTGAGGGCGCGGCTGTTGTCGGGTGCAATCATGATTCATTTTATTTGAATGCTGGCGACAAGCCGGTGTCTCGCCTTGCAACATTGCCGGCCCTATAGTTTGATGGCGGGATGACCCGATTGAACAAGGTGCTGCAATGCTCGAACTGATCAAATCCTCTGACCGTGGCTATGCCGACCATGGCTGGCTGAAGTCCTTTCACAGTTTTTCGTTTGCTGATTACCATGACCCGAAGCGGATGGGCTTCGGCGCGCTGCGCGTCATCAACGAAGACCGGATCGAACCGGGCAAGGGCTTCGGCACCCATGGTCACCGCGACATGGAAATCATCAGCTATGTGCTCGAAGGTGAGCTGGCGCACAAGGACAGCATGGGCAATGGCCAGGCTGGCGCGGCCAATGCCGGCGTGATCAAGCCCGGCGATGTGCAGCGCATGAGCGCAGGCACCGGCGTGATGCACAGCGAGTTCAACCATGCGCAGGGTCAGACCACGCATTTCCTGCAGATCTGGATCCAGCCTGACCAGCGCGACGTCACCCCGGGCTACGAACAAAAACATTTTTCTGACGCTGACAAGCGCGGACAGCTGCGCCTGGTGGCGTCAAAAGGCGGCCTCGAGGGCTCGGTCGCGATCCATGCCGATGCCCGCCTTTATGCCGGCTTGTTGGACGGGCAGGAGCGCGCCTTGCTGAACCTGTTGCCCGGCCGCATCGCTTATGTGCACCAGGTGCGCGGCAGCGCGACCGTCAATGGTCAGCTGCTGCAGGCCGGCGACGCCTTGCAGATACAGCAGGAAGCGCAATTGCATTTCAGTGGCGGGGTTGACGCCGAATTGCTGGTTTTCGATCTGGCGGCATAAGGTCGCTGCCGACCCGGCAGCAGCAGCACAAGCCGTGAGGGCTTATGCAGAGCATCCCTTACAGTCAGGCATGGATAAATTCATGGCAATCGCGGGTTTGATTCCCGCCGTCGATTGGCTGGCCCTGTTGCTTTTCTTCGCCGCCTGGCTCGCTTATGCCGTGTTTGCCAAGCGTAAAGCAAGGTTCGAGGGCTCGCTGCTGGCCGCGACCAACCGGGAGCGCAGGCGCTGGATGCTGCAGGTCACTTACCGCGATGTCAGGGTAATCGACGGGGTAGTGATGCAGAACCTCTCCAGCAGCCCATCGTTTTTTGCCTCGACGACGATCCTGATCATCGGTGGTCTGCTGGCGATGCTCGGTGCCAGCGAAAAAGCCAGTGAACTGGTCAGCGATCTGCCTTTTGCAGCTCGCACGACCAATCTGGTCTTCGACCTCAAGCTGGCCTTGCTGGCGTCGATCTTTGTCTACGCATTTTTCCGTTTCACCTGGAGCATGCGCCAGTACACCTTCGGAGCTTTGCTGGTGGCAGCGGCGCCATCGGCCGAGCGTTTCATCAGCGAAGGCCTCTCACGTGAGGACTTCGCCGACCGGGCCGGACGCCTGGTCGGCATGGCGGCAGAAACTTTCAACGACGGTCTGCGCGCCTATTACCTCGCGTTTGCCGTCGTCGCCTGGTTCTTCTCGCCCTGGGGTTTCATGTTCTCGACCTTGGGCGTGATCTATATCCTCTACCAGCGCGAGTTCCGCTCGGAGGTGCTCGACGTGCTGCAGGAACGAAAATCCGGCGACTGAGATCGGGCTGTGGGCAGAACATCCCGAGGCCTGGGGTCAATCGATGGGCTGTGCAACGACTGAGCCGACCCGCTTTTACAATCCCGTCCTGTCTGATCCCGGGTCTTTGCAATGACTGAATTGAATGTTCTTGGCGGCGAACTCGTGCCTTGCTCCTACGACCCATTGACCGGGTTTTTCCGTGATGGCTGCTGCAATACCGATGCCCAAGATCAGGGTCGGCATCTGGTCTGCGCTCGCATGACCGATGACTTCCTGGCTTATTCACGCAGCCGCGGCAACGACCTCAGCACGCCCAGGCCCGAATACCGTTTTGCCGGCCTGAAGGCCAACGACCGCTGGTGCTTGTGCGTCCTGCGCTGGAAGGAAGCTTTTCAAGCCGGCCTGGCGCCGCCAGTGATCCTCGCCAGCACCCATGCCAAAGCGCTTGACCATGTGACGCTGGAGCAACTCGCCTCAGCGGTTTAAAGGCGGTTGCGGGCATTGGGGCACTGTGGGACGGTTCAGGACGGCGGCCGAGCGACTTCGCTCATGTCCCCCGGATCGGGCCTTGCCCGATCCTCCTCCTTTACTTCGCTGCGCCGCTCGTCCACCGTCCTGAACGGCGATACCTGCTCAGTTTGGCAGAACATCCAAGCTGATGAACCGGCCGGCTGGGCGCAATGCGCAGCGAAGTAAAGGGGGAGGCGACGGTATGCCGGCGCCGGAGGACATGAGCGGAGTATTGCGCTCAGTCGGCCAGCCCGCAGACCTGTTTGTTTTGGAAGAAATACCGAGGTCGTGAATTGCCCGCAGCCCTGTTTGTTTTGGAAAAATACCGAGGTCGTGAGCCGGCCGGCTGGGCGCAATGCGCAGCGAAGTAAAGGGGGAGGCGACGGTATGCCGGCGCCGGAGGACATGAGCGCAGTATTGCGCCCAGTCGGCCAGCCCACCCGCCAGCCAATCC
>JBIKPD010000264.1:0-5787 GCA_044357665.1 Roseateles sp.
CAATCCGGCGCCACCGCGCACGGCGATTGCAACGGCCAGCGTCACCATCACGTAAGTGAAATCGCTGCTGCCCGGACGAGCCTGCCGCAGCACCAGGAAAAGCAAGGCCGCCAGCCCGACGATCAACGCGAATGTCGCGCCGATCGCCGTGGCGGTTGAAAGGCTGCCCGATCCGAACAACGCCATCAGCGAATACGCCGTGAGGCCGCCCAGCACTACAAATTCTCCCTGCGCAAAATTGACCACTTTGCTGGCCTTGAACACCAGACTGAACCCGGCACCGATCAGGCCGTAAACGGCGCCAACGGTAACGCCGCCGGAAACGAACTGAGGAATGACGGAAAAATCCATAAATCTTGCGCGAGGACCGGTGCGAAGGGCTTTATTTTTCGTAGTCCGCCAGGCGCCAGCCCTGTGGCGTTGCGATCATCATCACCAAGGCATCGCTGGTCAGGCCGCCATGGTCAGTGGCCGAGAAAGTGAAGGTGCCAGTGACGCCGACGAAGTTCTTCACGCGCGTCTCGAACCAGTCGCGGATCTTGGCACGGTCGTCGCCGACTTCCTCGAGCGCCTTGAAGGTCATCTGGGCCGAGTCGTAGGCGACGCCGGCAAACATGTCGGGTGGCACACCGTACTTCGCCTGAAACAGCTTGGCGAAGTTCTCGCTCGGCGCGCGCTGCGGATGCTTGGCAGGAAGCTCTTGCCACACCAGCACCGGCGCACCGACAACAGGTTGACCCACCACATCCTCGCCAACCGCCTTGCGGAAGGCGGAATTTGCCTGCCCGTGGCCGGAGACCAGTGGAGTCTTGAAGCCAAGTTCTGCGGCGTTGCGATACACGACGACTGAAGGCGCGCCAATGCCGTGCACGAAGATCGCATCGACGTTGGCTGAGCGGAGGTTGGTCAACTGGGGCTTCAGGTCAGTCGCTGTCGACGCGAAAGATTCCTCGCGACCGACAACCACGCCCTTGGTTGCAGCTAGCCTGCGCATGTTGTCGCGCCCGTCTTCGCCGTAAGCATCGGATGAGTACAAGACACCAATTCGTTTCCAACCGGCGCGCCTGGCGTAATCGAGCACCTTGCCCACCGACAGTTCACCGCCCTGCCCCGGGCGGAAGACAAACTTGCGTTGCGCAACCGGCTCGACCACGCCAACGCCTGAGACCGGCGGCAGCATCACGATTCCAGCTTCATTGACGATGGGGATGGCGGCCATTGCATCGCCCGTGCGGCTTGGGCCGAGGATGACGGAAACCTTGTCCTGGGTGATCAGCTTACGGACCGACAGCACGGCGGCCGTTTCCTGGCTCTTCGAATCCTCCAGGATCAATTCGACCTTGCGCCCCTTGATGCCTCCGGCGGCATTGACCTGGTCAACGGCCAGACGCGCGGCCTTGGCTTCGGCATCGCCGAGGAAGGACGCCGGGCCGGTCACCGCGTAGACGGCACCGATCCTGAAAGGCTCCGACTGCGCAGCAACCTGGGCTGCAGTGAGCATGCCGAGAAGGCCGAACGCAGCAAAGGCAAGCGTGCGACGGCTTGGGGAAATCTTAGAACGACCGTTCGTTAGTTTCATGGCGCATGTCATTTGTCTTGTCTCCTGTCGAAATTGCTGGATGGATGCTGCAGCCGTCAGACTGCCGCGGATTGGCCTTCCCAGAACGGCTTGCGTACTTCACGCCGCAAAATCTTCCCGAAGGAAGACATCGGCAGCGTGGGCACCAGTTCGATACGCTTGGGAACCTTGAAGCGCGCCATCAGGCGCGAGCAGTGACTTTCGAGATCAGCGGGCGTGACGAGCGCGCCCGGGCGCGGCACAACGGCCGCGTAGATGACCTCGCCCCACTTCTTGTCTGGAATGCCGACCACGGCGCACATCTGCACCGCGGAGTGCTGGCTGAGCACGGCTTCGACTTCGGCGGGGTATACGTTCTCCCCCCCGGTAATGATCATGTCCTTCTTGCGGTCGACAATGTAGAGATAGCCTTCTTCATCGAAGCGACCCATGTCCGACAGCGTGAACCAGTCACCATGGCGCGCACTTGCCGTCGCTTCGGGGTTCTTGAAATACTCCCGAATCAGGATCGGCCCGCGGATCCAGATTTCGCCGGTCTCGCCCGGTTTGACTTCATGACCGTTGTCGTCGACGAGCTTCACATGGAAGCCGGGGATCGTGCGACCCACCGAACGCAATTTGCGGCGCTGGTCGCAGCCTTGCAAGTTGGTGACGATGCCGACTTCAGTCGCGCCGTAGAACTCGTTCAGATCACCCACCGGAAAGATCTCAAGCAGCGCGTCCTTGGTATGCGTCATCAATGGCGCGCCGGCACTGACCAAGACTTTCATCGATGACAAGTCATGGCTGGCCGCCAACCCGCTGCTGACGATGGCGTCCCACATCGTCGGCACCATGAAGCCCCAGGTGACCCGATGCCGCTCTATGCTTTGGAGAAGGTTGGCCGGCGTCGGGTCCGCCGTGACGACGACCGTCCCGCCGCGGAACACCTGCGTCAGCATGAACAGAGTGGGCGCCTCGTGGAAGAGCGGCGCGCCGACGATTTCGATGCTGTCGGGGCTGATGTCGTAAAGCATGGCGCAGCGTTTGAAGAAAGCCACGAAGCGGCCGTGCAAATTCACGCAACCCTTGGGGAAACCGGTGGTTCCTGCCGTGTAACCCTGGAAGAAACAGCCTTCGACGTCAGCATCCTGCTCGGGTGGTTCGGGCGATGCTGCCTTCAGCAATTCCTCAAAGTTGAACCTTCCGGGCAGAACCGCATCAGAGACGATCAGATTGCCTTTGACGGTCGCGAGCCGACCGCCAAGTTCATTCACTATGGCGTCGAACGCCGAGTCGAACAGCAGCGCGCTCGCCTCCGCATGGTTCACGACGTAATCGATCTCGGCGGCAACATAGCGAAAGTTCAACGGAACGGCGGAGGCGCCGAGCACAGCAATCGCGTGGTAGGCCTCGACATAGCGAACACTGTTCACCATCAGCAGAGCAACCCGATCACCGGGGCCGAGCCCCAGGCCTCGCAGCGCGCTCGCAAGGCGGCAAACCCGATCCCAGAGTTGCGCGTAGGTCAGGCCGGCTTGATCTTCCGCACCCGCCGCAAGCACGGCAAGCTTGTCAGGCGTATTCAGGGCGTGCCACTCAAGGGCATTCCCAATCGTCCTTGGCATGAATTTTGTCTCCGCTTTGGTCCCTTGCAGTCCACATCATGGCGGGCTGCAGCCGTCTAATTTTAGTGTACGTTCGTTAGGCTAAAGCGTCAAATTTTCCTGTTCAGGGCATGAATCAACCCGCAAAAATCCGACCTTGATCGCCAATGACTCAATCTTGACAAGATCTCAAATGAGATACATAGTTCAGATTAAGCCAAGAATCTTAGCCATGAGCGCACAAACTTCCATGCTCCACATTCGGGTGGACGATGACATCAAAGAGCAGGCAACTCAGGCACTGTCTGCAATGGGCATGTCTGTTTCGGACGCCGTGCGACTGTTTTTGCACCGCGTGGTTATTGATCAGGCTTTTCCCCTTGAACTCAAGGTGCCGAACGCCGAGACCATCGCCGCCATGGAAGAGTCGCGCGCCATGATGGCAAGACGGCGCGCCCGCTTCACATCAGCAGACGAGTTGTTTGCCGATCTTGAAAAGAACAGCGTCAAGTAAACGTGCAACGCTGCCACGGGCCGCCGACTACTCAAAGGCGTTCCTGAAGGATTGGCAACGCTTGTCACATTCCGGCCGTTTTGATCTGGTTCGACTCCAAGAGGTCATGATTTTATTGATCGCCAATGAGTCGCCCCTTGGTCCTGAATGGCTGGATCACCCGTTGAAAGGGGCGTGGGCCGATCACAGGGAATGTCACATTGGGGGCGATTTCTTGCTGATTTACCAGATTGAGGCCAACGCTATCAACTTTGTACGATCGGGTACGCACTCAGACCTGTTCAGCAATTGACAGGTTTTTTATAAGCTGCCCGCCGCAGTTCCATCACCTTGCCAAGCCGATCTGCCGCCCCAGCCTGGTAGAAGAAAGCCGCTTGCCTGTATGCTTTAGGGTTGACCCGGCGCGAAAGCTGCTCGCTGCGCCAATTTCAACCCTTGACGGAGTTCCCTGTGATGACCCGAGTGTTCAATTTCAGCGCCGGCCCTGCCGCCCTGCCCGAATCCGTGCTGCGCCAAGCCGCTGACGAGATGCTTGACTGGCATGGCAGCGGCATGTCGGTGATGGAGATGAGCCATCGCGGCAAGGAATTCATCGCCATCCACGCCGAAGCCGAATCGCTGCTGCGCGAGTTGATGGCCATTCCGGCGAACTACAAGGTGCTGTTCCTGCAAGGCGGGGGCATGGCCGAAAACGCTGTGGTGCCGATGAACCTGCTGCGTGGCAAGACCGGTGCCGACTACATCAATACCGGCGAATGGTCGAAGAAATCGATCAAGGAAGCCAAGAAGTACTGCAAGGTCAATGTCGCGGCCAGCGCCGAAGCCAGTAATTTCAGCTGCGTGCCGGCACGCGCCGACTGGCAACTCGACCCCGATGCAGCCTATGTGCATATCTGCTCGAACGAGACCATCGGCGGCGTCGAATATCACTTCACGCCCGATGTCGGCAGCGTCCCGCTGGTCGCGGACATGTCGAGCAGCATCCTGTCGCGGCCGGTCGATGTCGCCAGGTATGGGCTGATCTATGGCGGCGCGCAGAAGAACATCGGCCCGGCCGGGCTGACGATCGTGATCGTGCGCGAGGATCTGCTTGGCCAGCCGCTGGCCTGCACACCCTCGGCTTTCGACTACAAGCAGCAGGCCGACAACGACTCGATGCTGAATACCCCGCCGACTTACGCGATCTACATCGCCGGGCTGGTGTTCAACTGGATCAAGTCGCGCGACGGCCTGGCTGCGATGGAGACGCACAACCGCGCCAAAGCCGCGTTGCTGTATGACTTCCTCGACGCCAGCGCCTTCTTCAGCAACCCGGTGGCGCACGCCGACCGTTCGCTGATGAACGTGCCATTCAAGTTGCGCGACGAGAGTCTCGACGATGCCTTCCTCAAGGGGGCGGTCGCGCGCGGCATGATCCAGCTGAAGGGCCACCGCTCGGTCGGCGGCATGCGGGCTTCGATCTACAACGCCATGCCGGTCGAGGGCGTGCAGGCGCTCGTGGCCTATATGAAGGAATTCGAGGCCCAGCATGGCTGACCGGATCAGCGTACTGGTGCTCAACCAGATCTCGGCGGGCGGCTTGTCCAGGCTACCGGCCACCGGCTTCCGCGTCGGCAAGGACCAGACAGACCCGGACGCAATATTGCTGCGCTCGGCCGACCTGCACAGTATGGCGATCCCGGCCAGCGTGAGGGCGGTCGCCCGCGCCGGCGCCGGCACCAACAACATTCCAGTCGATGCGATGAGCTTGCGCGGTGTACCGGTATTCAACGCCCCCGGCGCCAATGCCAATGCGGTCAAGGAGTTGGTGCTGCTGGGCATGCTGCTGGCGGCACGCAAGGTCGCACCAGCCTTGCGCTTTGTCGCCGCACTCGATGTCAACTCGCCCGATCTGGAAAAACTGGTCGAGGACGGCAAAAAGGCTTTCGCCGGGTACGAACTGGCCGGGCAGACATTGGGCGTGATTGGTCTGGGCAAGATCGGTTGCCTGGTTGCCGATGCGGCGATCAAGCTCGGCATGAACGTGCTGGGCTTCGACCCTGAAATCACCGTCGATGCCGCCTGGAGCCTGCCCGCACAGGTGCGGCGCGCGGCCAGCGTCAACGATG
>JBIKPD010000265.1:0-5776 GCA_044357665.1 Roseateles sp.
CCCGCAGCCCGCTTTGGCCGAAGAATTCAGCACCAAGGACGCCAGGACCTGGGTCTTCAAGTTGCGCCGGGGCGTGCTGTTCCATGACGGCAAACCGCTGAAGCCAGCCGACGTGGTCTTCTCCATCCTGCGCCACAAGGATGCCGCCACCGCATCGAAAGCCAAAGCCCTCGCCGATCAGATCGAAACCGTCAAGGCCAGCGGGGCCGATGAAGTCACGATTACCTTGATCTCACCCAATTCGGATTTCCCGGTGATCCTGGGAACCTCCCATTTCCTCATCGTCAAGGCGGATACGGTCGACTTCTCGACCGGCATCGGTACTGGGCCCTTCAAGCTGAAGGAGTTCAAACCCGGAGTGCGCTCGATTGCAGTTCGCAATGAAGCCTACTGGAAGCCAGGGCGCCCCTATCTCGACGAGATCGAGTTCGTCGGGATCAGCGATGAGGGAGCCCGGGTCAATGCCCTGCTCTCAGGTGATCTCGACCTCGTGGCATCGGTCAACCCGCGCTCGGTGAGTCGCATCAAGGAGACCCCTGGCTACGCCGTTTTCAGCACTCAGTCGGGACAATATTCGGATCTGATCATGCGCCGGGACATCGGACCCGGCACCAACGCCGACTTCGTGCTGGCAATGAAAAGCCTGTTCGACCGCGAGCAGATGCGCAAGTCGATCGCCCTGGGTCACGCCGTCGTGGCCAATGACCAGCCGATCGATCCAACCAACCGGTTCCACTTCGCCGGTCTGCCGCAGCGCCCTTTCGACCCCGAGAAGGCCAAATTTCATCTGAAGAAGGCCAATCTTGGCGAACAACGCATACCGATCGTGGTCTCGCCAGCGGCCACATATTCGGTCGAGATGGCCTTGGTCTTGCAGCAGGCCGCGCAACGCATCGGTCTGAATCTCGACGTCAAACGCATGCCCGCAGATGGCTATTGGTCAAACCATTGGCTGAACAGCCCAGTGGGTTTCGGCAACGTCAACCCGCGCCCGAGTGCCGACACCTTGCTGACCTTGTTCTACAAATCCGATGCCCTCTGGAACGAATCACGCTGGAAGAATGCGAAATTCGATCAATTGCTGATCACGGCACGGGCCGAGACCGACCTGGCCAAACGCAAGCAGATGTACGCCGATATGCAGGTACTGATCCATCAGGAAGCAGGTATCGGCATTCCCTTGTTTCTGGCCAGCCTGGACGGTCATTCAAACCGCCTGAAGGGTTTGTCGCCAATTCCGCTCGGCGGGCTGATGGGCTACAACTTCGCCGAACATGTCTGGCTTGAAAACTGATCTTCGCCAAGCGCCATGAACCTGTTGATTCTGCGACTGATCATCAGCCGCATGGCCCTGGCCCTGGTGTCGCTGCTGGTGGTCTCGATGCTCGTCTTCACGATCACGGCGCTGTTACCCGGTGATGCAGCGCAGGCCCAACTCGGTCAGGAAGCCACGCCCGAGTCGCTGGCGGCATTGCGGCAGCAAATGGGGCTGGATGTTCCGGGACTGTTGCGCTACTGGCAATGGTTGCAGGGCCTCTTGACTGCACAGCCCGGCCTCTCGGTCGTGACCGGCATGCCGGTGGCCGACATGATTGGCAGCCGACTACCCAGTTCCCTGCTGCTCGCCAGCATTACCGCGGCCATCTCGGTACCGATCGCCTTGGCCCTGGGCATCGCGTCGGCAATGTGGCGGGGTTCCTGGTTCGACCGCGCGGCCAGTTCAAGCGCCGTCGCCTTGGTCTCTGTTCCGGAATTTCTGGTTGCCACCTTGGCCGTGCTGGTCTTTGCCGTGCAATTGCGCTGGCTGCCGGCTTTGTCCTACGCCAGCAACATCGATTCTCCCGGCCAGTTGCTGCGCGCATTGGCCATGCCGGTGCTGACCTTATGTTGCGTCACCATCGCCCAGATGATGCGAATGACCCGCGCCGCTGTGGTTGACCAGTTGCGTGCACCCTATATCGAAATGGTCCTGCTCAAAGGGGCATCGCCGATTCGCATGGTGCTGATCCACGCTTTGCCGAATGCGATCGGCCCGATTGCCAATGCAGTCGCGCTTTCGATGTCTTACCTGCTCGGCGGCGTCATCGTCGTCGAGACCATCTTCAACTATCCGGGTATTGCAAGCCTGATGGTGGACGGCGTCAGCCAGCGCGACATGCCTTTGGTGCAGACCTGCGCGATGCTGTTCTGTGCGGTCTATCTGGCACTGGTGACGCTGGCTGATCTGTGCAGCATCGTCGCCAATCCACGCCTGCGCCATCGCTGATCCATTCCCCGCAATATGACATCCCCCACGCTTGCGCAGCGACAGACTGCAATGAACTGGCCCGGAAAACTGGGCCTTGCCATACTGATGCTGTGGTTGGTCACAGCGCTCGTCGGTCCCAGCCTGATGCAACACGATGGGACCGATATGGGCGAGGCCGCAGTCTTCGCGGCAAGCTCCGCAGAGCATTGGCTGGGTACTGACTACCTGGGCCGCGACATGCTGGCGCGCATCATCCAGGGTGCTAGATACACGGTTGGTATCGCTTTGTTGGCAACGCTTCTGGCCAGCGGCATCGGCACCACTCTGGCCTTGCTGGCCGCGGCCAGCCAGCCCTGGATCGATGCCAGTCTCAGCCGCGGCATCGATACGCTGACATCGGTTCCATCAAAAATGCTCGCGCTGATCCTGGTCGCCGCCTTCGGCTCATCGCTGCCGATGTTGATCATGACAGCCGCCGTGATCTACATTCCCGGCGCCTTCCGCATGGCCCGTTCGCTGGCGGTCAATATCAATGCGATGGACTATGTGACAGTCGCACGAACCCGGGGCGAAGGCCGTTGGTACATCATGCGGCACGAGATTCTGCCCAACATCATCAATCCGATGCTGGCCGACCTGGGGCTGCGCTTCGTCTATGTGGTGTTGCTGTTGGCATCACTGAGCTTTCTCGGTCTGGGCGTTCAACCTCCGAATGCCGATTGGGGCTCGCTGGTGCGCGAAAACATCGGCGCCCTGCCCAGTGCTGGGGCAGCCATTGTGGCGCCGGCGCTGGCCATCGCCAGTTTGACGATTGCAGTCAATCTTCTGATCGACAACCTGCCAGGCCGGGCAGCGCGTGAAGGCGGGGTGCATTGATGGGTGCCCAGGTCCATGTCAAAGGCCTCAGCGTCGTGGTTCAAACCGAAGCTGGCGAACGGGCCATCGTCGATGATCTGAACTTCTCGATCGCACCCGGTGAGGTGCTGGCCTTGATCGGCGAATCAGGTTCGGGGAAAACCACGACCGCACTGGCGATGATGGGTTATGCCCGCCATGGTTGCCGCATCGCCGCAGGCAGCGTCAGCATCGGCGGCCGCGACATCCTGGCTTTGCCAGAAATGCAGCAACGTGGGCTGCGCGGGCGCCAGATCACTTACATCGCACAAAGCGCTGCGGCCTCGTTCAACCCGTCCTTGAATTTGATGGATCAGGTGATCGAACCCGCGCTGATTCACCAACTGATGACCCCGGCCCAAGCCAGAACCAAGGCAGTGGCGCTATTCCACTCCTTGAGCTTGCCCGATCCTGAAACCATTGGTTCGCGCTATCCGCACCAGGTCTCTGGCGGGCAACTGCAACGCCTGATGGCGGCGATGGCTTTGATCACCGACCCGGATCTGGTCATCCTGGATGAACCAACGACCTCTCTGGACGTGACAACCCAGATCGAAGTGCTGCGCGCCTTTCGACGTGCCGTCCGCGAACGCGGCACCACCGCCGTCTACGTCAGCCATGATCTGGCCGTGGTGGCACAGATGGCCGACCATATCCTGGTGCTGCGCGATGGCACGATGCGTGAGTTGGGCGCCACCGAGCAGATCATCAGCGCACCCGAAAACGAATACACCCAGCGCCTGCTCGCCGCCGCCCGCCCGCGCCAACGCGATGCGGGCAGCGCTACGGACCGTACCGATGCGCAACTCTTGCTGGAAGTTGCTGACCTGTCGGCCGGCTACGGGCCGGTCAACAGACAAGGCCAGCCGAGCAGCCTGATTTTGCAGGACATCAGCTTCAAGCTGTATCGCGGCCAAGCCATCGGCGTGATCGGCGAGTCAGGCTCGGGGAAAACCACCTTGGCTCGCGCGGTGGCCGGGCTGATCAAGCCCTGCAAAGGGCAGATCAAGTTCAATGGCCGCGAGTTACCCGCTTCTTTGACCGAACGCAGCAAGGACGAATTGCGCCGAGTACAGATCGTTTTCCAGATGGCGGATACGGCTTTGAATCCGGCCCAGACCATCGCATCCATCCTGGCCAGGCCGCTGCAGTTTTATCTGGGTCTCAGCGGCAAGGCATTGCAGCAGCGAATCAAGCAATTGCTGGATCTGGTGCAACTTCCGGCAGCCACGGCACAGCGCCTGCCGGGCGGGCTTTCGGGTGGCCAGAAGCAACGGGCCAATCTGGCTCGCGCCTTGGCAGCCGAGCCCGATCTGATCTTGTGTGATGAAGTCACTTCTGCACTCGACACCGTGGTCGGTGCGGCCGTGCTGGACTTGATCGCCGAGTTGCGGCGTGAACTGGGTTTGTCCTATCTCTTCATCAGCCATGACTTGCACACCGTACGTTCGGTCTGCGACGAAATCGTCGTGATGCAACATGGCCGCCTGCTGACCCAGGTGGCGCGCGCCGACTATGACCGTGGCCCGCACCACCCTTATTACGAGTTGCTGGCCCGCTCGGTACCGGAACTCCGGCGCGGCTGGCTGGATGAGCAAATGCAGTCCCTGCGCGGGCCTCCATCCAATTCTTGACCAGGATTTTCAAGCGAGCGGCGGCGGTCACCGCGCGCTTCGCTGTGCTGGTCGAAGGCTCGCGAATCCGCGACCTTGGCGGCACTGCATCGAGAGTCAGGATACGCCTGGCGATTACAGCTCAGATCAACGCAACTGAAGGACAGATATGCCTTTGACATTGACCGTAGCCGAGCTTCAGCGCTCGCAAAACTTCATCAACGCCGAATGGCTCGATGCGGCCGAGGGTGGCCGCTTCAATGTCGTCGATCCGGCGATGGATACCGCTTTTACCAGCGTCCCGGACAGTTCGGCGATCGATGCCCATGCGGCTGTCGATGCAGCCCATGCTGCTTTGCCAGCTTGGAAAGCCACGCCGGCCAAGCAGCGAGCCCAGTTGCTCAAGCGCTGGCATGCGCTGATCTTGCAACACCAGGAAGACCTGGGGAAATTGATATCACGCGAGCAAGGCAAACCCCTGGCCGAGGGCCGCGGCGAAGTGCTTTATGCAGCCAGTTATGTCGAATGGTTCGCCGAGGAAGCGACCCGCAGCTATGGCGACCTCATCCCAGCGCCGCTGGCGAATCGAAGGATGCTGGTATTGAAAGAACCCGTTGGCGTCGTGGCTGCGGTCACGCCTTGGAATTTTCCGGCGGCGATGATCGCCCGCAAGATTGCCCCCGCCCTGGCTGCTGGTTGCACGGTGGTGGCCAAGCCGGCCGAGGACACCCCGTTGACCTCGCTCGCGCTGGCAAGACTGGCGGAACTCGCAGGCTTTCCGGCCGGCGTGCTGAACCTTGTGATCGCCTCGCGCGAGCATGCTGCTGCGGTCGTCGATGTCTGGCTGGCTGATTCCCGCGTGCGCAAGATCACCTTCACCGGATCAACCCCGGTGGGCAAGCATCTGGCACGCGGCTCGGCATCGACCCTGAAGCGACTGTCTCTGGAACTGGGCGGCAATGCGCCTTTCATCGTCTTCGCGGACGCCGACCTCGATGCAGCCGTTAACGGACTGATGGCG
>JBIKPD010000376.1:0-4034 GCA_044357665.1 Roseateles sp.
ACGGATAAGCATTTCAACCGCATGAGGCCAAGTATCGCCCCTTCTACGAGTGCTCAACCCACATAGAAACCCGCACCGCTCCCGTAGTAAGGCCGTGCTTGGCCGATCCACTGCCAAAATGCGCTGTTCACAAGAGAAATTAGCGGTGCGCCGGGTATGCCGGGCGCATAGCTACCCGGCGGCGAGTCTGAGTCACCGCTTTGGCAAAACCCCAAGTCCAGCCCGGTCACCAACTGACGCGCTGATCGACCTCGTAGTCCGGTGCCGGTTGCGCCGCCAGGTCCCAATCTGCTGGTTCGATTTGCGCCCCGTCATCCGTCTGCGCATCGCAGTCACCCCACAACGGTGGCCCGCCCGCCGGGGCTATGTGTGGCGGCTCCGAGTCGACCCCGATGCGATCAAGGATCTTCCTGATTTGCGTGCCCTCGGTAATGAACGCGATCAGGCGCATCTGCCCTCCGCACAGCGGGCACAGCAGCGGGAACACTTCGTAAATACGGGCGATCAACACCGCCCACAGCTAATGCGCCTTCGACCATTTGGGTGTCGCAGGTTCGGGCTTGGGTGGGATCGCATGGCCCAGCAGAACCACCCCCGGCGCGCCCTCGCTCATGTTGGCTGGCTCGGTCTGCACGGCGACTTGCTTGGCCGGTTGTGCCGGTGCAGCCAGCGCCACCGCCGCAGCCCTGAGCGGCGAATTCGGGGCCAGCACACCAAAGTAGCGATGGCGGTGCGTGCGCGGCGGTGGCACCAGGGCAGCGCCCTCTTTGCGCAGGCGTCCACAAGCAAAGGGTGGTCGGGCGCAATAGCGCAGCAGCCGCTCCAGGGCAGCGCGGTCGTGTGCTTAGATGCACACACCCGCGTCCACCGAGAAGCCGCTGTGCTGGTAGGCCAGCATGTCTTTGGCGTCACAACTCTCCAACAGGCCCCGACCCACGAAGGCACGCAGGATGCGACGGCGCAAATCTGTCTGTACCTGCGCCACGGCGTTCTCATCGATAGCACTGGCCGGGTGAAAGACGATGCACGGCGGCGAGGATTGGGCATCGACCTCACCCGCCACACCGGCCACCGCCACCTCCACTTGCTCAAATACCCCGTCGACCGCGCATACATGGAAGTGCGCATGCCCGTTCAGGCTGGAGCCAAAGCGGTGGATGAAAGCGATTGCGCCTATGTGCAGCGCCGCCTTATCTGTTGTATGCACCTGGGCCGCACCGACACAGTGGTCCCGCAGGCTTTGCGCAATCACGCGCAGGAAGATGCGCAGCACCATGCCCAGCACTGCCCCGTCGCGCTGCATGAAGTAGCGCAGCCGCTTGGGCACCGACAGTACCCACTGGCGCACCGGCAGGCGGGGAAAGACGTGATCCGTGAGGTGCGCCGCCGTCTCCACCATGCGCCGGGTGTTGCACGAGGGGCACACGCCCCGGCCTTTGCAGGAATAGGCCACGAAGTAGTCGTGCCCGCAATCATCACACCAAAGGGCGTTTGAAAAACCTATCCTCCGGTCGCGGGCGATATGAGCCTGGACTTTGGTGGCTAGTTCGCTTCGCAGACCCATAGGTTCCGGACGCAATGGTGCTGGGAAGCGTGCGTTCGGCGGCTAGGGCGGCATTCCGTAGGCGAACGCGAAAGCGCACTCGAAGCTCGCGTCGCCATCCTGACGAAGCAGCAGCGCGAGCGCGATCAGCCGGTGCATTCCATCAAGAACAAACGGGCGTTCTGATGATGTGTCCCAAATCGTGCGATGCACCGCTGGGAGTGACGCGAGGTCAGTGGTGTCGGGAAGGTCGTTCGGTGCGCGGCTGCGCCAGACCCCACGAAGCACGCCGACCTTTTCGAAGTAGCCGGCGTGCTTGACCCAAACAGCCTCACCGTTCATGTCGAAGGGCACGCCGGTGCTCTCCAATTCAGCATAGCCGCTCGCGAGAATGTCGAAGTCCTTGCACGGCCAGCATGGCCTCAAGCGCCACACATCCTGTCGGTCGAACTTGATAAGCGCGCACTTGTTGCCGGCCTGATGACTGTTGAGCAGCGCATAAGCTTGCGCCGGACGGCAGCCAAACAAAGCTGCCCACCTTCGTCCGTTCGCGACGGTGTCGTCGAAGCTCGGCGGGCTGACGAGCGCATCATCGACTTTGCCCTCGCAGGCGTGATCGATGAGATGCGCCCACACCAGCACGTCGACACTGACCTCTTTAACGACTTCCACGATGCCTGCCCATCCGATGACGCAACGTCATCCCCCGTGAACTACGGCAACGCCTGAGCTGCGCTGATCGGTGCCGCAAGCGCGGTCGCAAGCCGGCCAGCGGCGGTCGCGCGCTTGTGAAGGGCTTCGACAAGGCGGTCGATGGCTTCGAAAAGCAGTTCGACAGCCGTGACGATCCGACGCTGCTCTTGTGTTGGTGGGAGCGGAATCCAGAACGCGCGCACCTTCCCAGCATTGAGGGCAGGTTGGGCGTTCCCGCGTCCGCCTTGGCGGGAAGCTGCGTACTGCGAGAGTGCCCAGCGCCAGACGTATCGCGGGACGATCCCGTCGTCGACGAACGCGAGGGCCGCCGAGTTCTGGTTCGACGCGGCATCGATTTCGAGGACGACTGCTTGGCCACGGGTTTTGCCCTGCCCAATCATCGCCACGAGCACGGTCCCGGGAGGCAACACACGAAAGCTCGACGCCTCAAGCCCTGCGACGGATAAGCATTTCAACCGCATGAGGCCAAGTATCGCCCCTTGTACGAGTGCTCAACCCACATAGAAACCCGCACCGCTCCCGTAGTAAGGCCGTGCTTGGCCGATGCCGATGGCCTTGGCACGGTGACTTTTCAATGGCAAGCCGATGGCAATTCGATCGCTGCGGCAACCGGCAGCAACTTTGTCCTGACCGAAGCACAGGTCGGCAAATTGATCGGCGTGGTCGCCAGCTATACCGACGGACATGGCACCGCCGAGTCGGTCAGCAGCGCAGCCACAGCGGCGGTGGTCAATGTCAACGATGCCGGCGTGTTGAGCCTCACCGGCTCGCCGGTGCTGGGCCAGACGCTGACGGTTGCAGCCACTGATGCCGACGGCATGGGGCCGATCAGCTACCGCTGGCTGGCGGACGGCGTGGCGATCGATGGCGCGATAAGTTCCACCCTGGTGATGGCGCAGGCCCAGGTCGGCCATGCGATCACCGTGACCGCTGCGTATACCGACTTGCATGGCATGGCCGAGCTGCTGACGGGCAGCTTCGGCGCCAACGTCGACATGCTCGCCTACAGCTGGAACGCCCACACCTTGCTCAGCGGAATCAGCCTATCAACCGATGGCCATAGCGGCAGCACCGGCGCTGGCGGCGCGGCGGGCTTCACGGCGGTCGTTGGTACCTCGATGGCATTGACCGCTGTGCGAGCCGTGCCTGCGGCTGAAGCCGCTGCGACGGACCAGGCGGTGAATCTGCAGGACGCGATCGCGATCCTCAAGATGATCGTTGGTCTCGATGTCAATGGTGCGGGCAAGGCCTTGTCGCCCTACCAGGCTTATGCGGCCGACTATGACGGCAGCGGCAAGATCGAGCTGAGCGACGCGATTGGCGTGCTCAAGCATGTGGTCGGCCTTGACGCGCCAACGCCGAAGTGGATCTTCTTCAACGAACTCGATGCGACGGTGCCTGGCAAGGCCAACCTGCTGCCGGGTTCGGTGCCGAGCTTGAGCGCCGATCTGTCGGGCTCCGGTTCAATCCACGTCGGCCTGGTCGGCGTGTTGCGCGGCGATGTTGACGGCAGTTACGCCGGGGCTGCCGAGGCGCAAGACCTCGATACCGATGCCACGCACGCCAACTATTTCACCCTGCTGCTGGCCGCCCACAAGGAGCTGAGCCCATCGCAGTTCGGGGTGTATCCGTGATGGCGGCGTTTGAGAATGGGCCTGTTTGCAGGCGGGCTCAGTCAGCATCGGGGAACAAAAACCCGACAAGCGGAGGAATGGTTCTTAGTTCCCCCGGATTAGCTTGTGAACTCAGCCTACCAGCCACCTTGCCAGATCATCCT
>JBIKPD010000266.1:0-5723 GCA_044357665.1 Roseateles sp.
AAGGGCAGGGCCTTGAGCTCGGTGCTGAGCTTTTATTTCCAGGACGAGGTCCTGCCTTATTACGCCGGGGACGATGAAGCGGCGCGTGACCTTGCTGCCAATGATTTCAAGTATTGGGAGTTGATGCGCCGGGCCTGTGCCCGCGGTTTGAAAGTCTTCGACTACGGCCGCAGCAAACGCGGTACCGGATCCTTCTGTTTCAAGAAGAACTGGGGGTTTGAACCGGTGCCGCTGCACTATGAATATTGCCTCTTCAAGCGCGACACAGTGCCGCAGAACAACCCGTCAAATGCCAAATACAAGTTCCTGATCAAGGCCTGGCAGCGCTTGCCGATCAGCGTGGCGAATTGGCTCGGACCCTATATCGTCAGGCATCTTGGCTGAGCGATGGCCAATATCCTTTTCCTCGTCCACCGCCTGCCTTATCCGCCCAACAAGGGCGACAAGTTGCGCAGCTACCATTTGCTCAAGCATCTGGCGGCGCGGCACCGGGTCTTTCTGGGTACCTTTGTTGATAGCCCAGACGATCGGCAATATGTCGAATTGCTGCGCGGCCTGTGCGTTGGTGTGCATGCAGTGAATCTGCAGCCGCTGAAGTCACGGTTGGCCTCATTGCGCGGGCTGCTGACCCAGGAGGCGCTGAGCCTGCCTTATTACCGCG
Organism: Roseateles sp.; assembly: GCA_044357665.1. Lineage (GTDB taxonomy): Bacteria > Pseudomonadota > Gammaproteobacteria > Burkholderiales > Burkholderiaceae_C > Paucibacter_A. Next base: position 662 of record JBIKPD010000266.1, read on the forward strand.
ATGCGGGCATGAGTCGCTGGGTCGAGGGCATTGCAGCGACCGAGGCGCTTGACGCTGTGGTGCTGTTCTCTTCGCCGATGGCGCAATACGCGCAACTGCTGCCCGGCTTGCCGATGCTGGTCGATTTCGTCGATGTAGATTCAGCCAAATGGACCGCTTATGCGCCGGCGCGGGGCTGGCCGCTGTCCTGGTTGTACCGGAGGGAAGGGCGACTCTTGCTGGCGTTTGAGCAGGCTGTTGCCGAGCGCGCGCAATGCTCGTTTTTCGTCACCGATCAGGAACAGGCCTTGTTCCGCGAGCTGTCTCCTGGCAACAAGGCGCGCCTGGCAACCCTGGGCAACGGCGTCGATTGCGTTTACTTTGCACCCGCTGCAGTGCATCTTTCGCCGTTTGCGACTGGACAGCTGCCGCTGGTGTTCAGCGGAGCGATGGATTATTGGCCCAATGCCGATGCGGTGATCTGGTTCGCCAGCGAGGTGCTGCCGGCCCTGCGCAGTTATTTCCCGGCCCTGCATTTCCACATCGTCGGGCGCAGCCCCGGCCCGGCGGTGCAAGCCTTGAACGGGCCTGGCGTCACAGTCAGCGGTGCAGTTGCCGATGTGCGGCCCTACCTGCAACATGCGGCGGCCGTTGTAGCGCCCTTGCGCCTGGCGCGGGGGGTCCAGAACAAGATCCTTGAAGCGATGGCGATGGCGCGTCCGGTGGTGGCATCCGTGGCCTGTGTTTCGGCGATCGCTGCGCAAGAAGGCAAGGAGTTGCTGGCTGCGCAGCATGCCGCTGACTTTGTTCGCCAACTGAAGACCCTGCTGGCTGACCCCGTGCTGGCCGGCCGCATCGGCGCTGCCGCAAGAGCCCTGGTGGCCAGCGCTTACGACTGGTCCGCGAACCTGGCCGGCATAGACAGCCACCTTGAAAACTGCCGGCCACTGCAGCCAATTTCCGGAGGCGCCGCATGAAGGTTATGTTGTCGAACGCTGCCGGATGGCGCCAGGCCTTGCCGGCCTGTCTGGTCATGCTGGCTGCGATCCTGCTGCTCTACCGCGACACCGCGATCGCGATGGTCGAAATCTGGGCGCGCTCGGAGACCTTTGCCCATGCCTATGTCGTACCGCCGATCGTGCTGTGGCTGATCTGGCGCCGGCGGGGCTTGCTGGCGAGATTGGCGCCGCGTCCGGCGCCGCTTTTCCTGCTCCCGATCATGCTGATGGCAATGCTGTGGTTGCTTGGAGATCTGGCTGCCGTGAACTCTGCCACGCAATTGGCGATGACTGCGCTGCTGGTGCTGGTTGTGCCTGCTACGCTTGGCTGGACCGTGACCCGTGCGATTGCCTTCCCCTTGGGGTTCTTATTTTTTGCCGTGCCAATCGGCGAGTTCATGATGCCGCAGTTGATGATCTGGACCGCCGATTTCACCATCATGGCTTTGCGCCTCAGCGGCATTCCGGTATATCAGGATGGCCTGCAATTCATCATTCCATCGGGCAACTGGTCGGTGGTCGAAGCCTGCAGCGGCATCCGCTACATGATGGCCTCGTTGATGGTCGGCACTTTGTTTGCCTACCTGAACTTCAGCAGGGTCTCCAAGCGCTGGTTGTTCGTCATCTTTGCCGCCTTGCTGGCTCTGGTGGGCAACTGGCTGCGAGCCTATTTGACCGTGCTGCTGGGTCATCTGTCTGGCAACCAGTTGGCCACCGGCGTCGACCATCTGATCTACGGCTGGGTCTTTTTCGGCATCCTGATGTTGTCGATGTTCATGGTCGGATCTCGCTGGGCCGAACCGGAATTGGCAGCCGCAATGCCACGCGAAAAGCCACCTGTGGCGCCACAGATATTGCGCTGGCCCTTGCTGCTGGCCATCGCCTTGGCTCTGGCTGCGCCGCATCTGCTGGTCAGCGCGACGCAAGCACCAGGCCTGTTGTCGGCGTTGACGCTGCAAGCCCCAGACTTATCGTCCAAGGGCTGGGAGCCCAGCCAAGCGCTGATGAAACATTGGCAGCCTGGGTTGGAAAATCCTCGCGCTGAATTGCAGACGTTTTATGCCCGACCCAACGGCGCTGCCGTCGGTTTGCATCTGGGCTATTACCGGCAACAAGACTATCAAAGCAAGCTGATCAGCTCGAACAATGTCCTGGTGCGTACTGACGACCGGGGGGGATGGACGGCTGCGGCGGACAGTAAAATCCCGCTGCTTGTGGCCGGGCAGGCGCAGAGTTGGCGTAGCACCTGGTTGCGACCCAAACGGCTGGGCGGTCTTGGGTTTGATTCGGCGCAGGAAGGGCTGCAGGTCTGGCAGATTTACTGGGTCAACGGCCGGTTGCTGAGTAGCGATTGGCAAGCCAAATTATTTGGCGCGCTGTACCGCCTGGCCGGTCGCGGCGATGATGCAGCGGTTATTTACGTCTATGCAGACAAGTCGGCAGGTGAAGCAGACACCTTGCTGGCTGATTTTTTGCGCGATAACTGGGCTGCTATCAATGCCAGTTTGCAGCGCACCAGGGCATCAGGGCAGGCTTCAAAGTAATCAATGGAAATTCAAATGACAAATACGGTAGCGGTAATCGGCCTGGGCTATGTGGGCCTGCCCTTGGTGGTGGAATTCGGCAAACAGCTGCGCACCATCGGTTTCGATCTTTCAACAGCCAAGGTGGCGTCCTGCCAGCGCGGCCTGGACCCTTCGCGCGAACTCAGCGACGAGCAAATGCGTGCCGCTACCCATGCGGTTTACAGCACCGACCCGGCCATCCTGGCCGAGGCCGATGTGATCATCATCGCCGTGCCCACACCGGTCGACCTGGCTCATATCCCCGATTTCAGCCCGCTGATCGGCGCCAGTACCAGCGTCGGCCGGCATATGAAAAGAGGCGCCACTGTCGTCTATGAGTCGACGGTCTATCCGGGTGCGACCGAAGAGGTCTGCATCCCGGTGCTGGAGCGCGAATCGGGTATGAAGTGGAAAGATGATTTCTTCGTCGCCTATTCGCCCGAGCGCATCAACCCTGGCGACCGTGAACATACGCTGACCCGAATTTTGAAGATCGTTTCTGGCGATACGCCAGCCACGCTCGACAAGGTGGCCAAGCTGTACGAGATGATCGTTGAGCCTGGCGTGCACCGGGCTTCGAGCATCAAGACCGCCGAGGCCGCCAAGGTGATCGAAAACACGCAGCGCGATCTGAACATCGCCTTGATGAACGAGTTGGCGATCATCTTCGACCGCATCGGTCTCGACACCACCGAGGTGCTTGAAGCTGCGGGAACGAAGTGGAATTTCCTGAAGTTCAAGCCGGGCCTGGTCGGCGGCCATTGCATCGGCGTTGATCCCTATTACCTGACCCACAAGGCCGACATGCTCGGCTACCACCCGCAGGTGATTCTGGCCGGACGCCGCATCAACGACGGCATGGGCAAGTTCATTGCGGAACAAACGATCAAGCACATGATCGCGGCCGGGTCGTACATCAAGGGCGCCCGTGTCAATTTGCTGGGGCTGACCTTCAAGGAGAACTGCGGCGACCTGCGCAGCTCCAAGGTCATCGACATCATCAAGGAGCTGAACAGCTACGGCGTCGAGGTCTGCGTCTGCGATCCGCGGGCCGACCCCGAGGAAGCTTTGAGCGAATACGGCGTGCGTTTGCTGGATTGGGAAAAGCTGCCGCGTGCCGATGCCATCGTCGCGGCGGTGTCGCACAAGGAGTTTGCCGAACTAGGTCTGGAAGACATCGGTCGCAAGCTGGTCAAGGGCGGTGCCTTCATCGACGTAAAAGCGGTCTTCGACGCGGGCGCCATCGTGGCCGCAGGCTACAAGCTCTGGCGCCTCTGAAGGCTTCAGTCATGCCTCAGGATATGCGACCGTTGATCATGCATATCGTCTATCGATTCGACACGGGCGGGCTCGAGAATGGCGTTGTCAATCTGATCAACCATCTGCCGGTCGGCAAGTTCCGGCATCTGGTCGTGGCCTTGACCGAGGTGAGCGATTTCCGCCTGCGTATCCGGCGCGAAGATGTCGAGTTCATCGCCTTGCACAAGGCGCCAGGGCAGGGCTTCTGGCTTTATCCGCGGCTTTACCGCTTGTTCAAGCAATGGCAACCGACGATCGTGCACAGCCGCAACCTGGCCGCCTTGGAGGCGCAATTGCCGGCCTGGGCCGCTGGCGTGCCGGTGCGAATTCACGGCGAGCATGGCCGCGAGGGGGCAGACCTTGCCGGCAGTCGCCGCTACCAATGGCTGCGGCGCGGCTATGGCCTGTTCGTGCACCGCTTTGTCGCGCTGTCTGGCGAACTTGCCCGATACCTGCAGTTGCGGGTCGGTATTGCTTCGGCCAAGATCGAACAGGTCTGCAATGGCGTTGATACCCAGGTATTCCGCCCAGCCAGGCAGCGGCAGCTGATTGCAGCTTGCCCGTTTGACGCCCCGGAACATCTGCTGGTCGGGACTGTCGGGCGCTTGCAGACCGTCAAGAACCAGGTTGATCTGGCCAGGGCTTTCGTGCTGGCGCTGCGGCAACGCCCCGAACTCGCGCTTCGCTTGCGCCTGGTGCTGGTCGGCGAAGGTGACTTGCTGCCCGAGTTGAGGAAGATCCTGCGCGACGCCGGAGTCGAAGCTCTGGCTTGGCTGCCCGGCGAGCGCAGTGATATCGCCGAGTTGCTGCGCGGTCTCGACATGTTCGTCCTGCCCTCATTGGGCGAGGGCATCGCCAACACGATTCTTGAAGCGATGGCCTGCGGCTTGGCCGTCGTGGCCACCAATGTGGGTGGCAATCCAGAATTGGTCCAGCATGGCTTCAACGGCTTGCTGGTGCCGGCAGCTGATCCGCAAGCGCTGGCTGAGGCGATTGTCAAGCTTGCTGATGATGCGGATCTGCGCCACGCGATGGGAAGGGCCGGCCGGCAATTGGCCGAGCAGCGCTTCAGCCTGGAGGCGATGGTTGCCCGCTACCAGCGTCTGTATTCGAGTTTGTTGCAAACCTTGGCGCCGACCGCCTTGAACTGAACGGGAACTGAAACATGTGCGGCATCAGCGGAATTTTCGATACCCGGAGTCGGCGCGACATCGACCGCAG
>JBIKPD010000164.1:0-8292 GCA_044357665.1 Roseateles sp.
GTGCGCTTCGAGAATGTCAGCTTTGCTTACGACAAGGCCAGGCCGATCCTGCAGCAGCTCAGTTTCGAGATTCCGGCGGGCAAGAAGGTCGCGGTCGTAGGCCCCAGCGGCGCGGGCAAGAGCACCCTGGCACGCCTGCTGTTCCGCTTCTACGACATCGACTCGGGTCGCATCACCATCGACGGCCAGGACATCCGCCAGGTGACCCAGACCAGCTTGCGGCGTTCGATCGGCATCGTGCCGCAGGATACGGTGCTGTTCAACGACACGGTCGCCTACAACATTGCCTATGGCCGACCCGGTGCGTCCCAGGACGAGATCGAAGCCGCGGCGCGCTCGGCGCATATCCATGCCTTCATCTCGGCAACGCCCAAGGGCTATGCCACGATGGTCGGCGAGCGCGGTCTGAAGCTCAGCGGTGGCGAGAAGCAGCGTGTGGCGATCGCGCGCACGCTGCTGAAGAATCCGCCGCTGCTGATCTTCGACGAAGCCACTTCGGCGCTTGACTCGAGCAATGAACGCGCGATCCAGGCCGAGCTCGAGTCCGCCGCGCACAACAAGACCGTGCTGGTCGTCGCGCATCGCCTGTCGACCGTCGTTGATGCCCATGAGATCCTGGTGCTTGAGGCCGGTCGCATCGTCGAGCGCGGCAACCATGAGCAACTGCTCGCAATGCAAGGCGAATACGCCCGCATGTGGCGCTTGCAGCAGAGCGGCTCCGACGAGCAGCCCGTCGGAGCGTTGCAGCTCGCCTGAGGGGCTGCTGCCGCGCTTTGAACAGATCAGCGGCCGCGGACCTGCCAATCGGCCAGGTCGATGCGCGGCTGTTCGAACAGCTCGTTCAAGCGCGCATACCAGCCGCCGCCATGCATGCGCCCGACGAGGTCAAGCTTTCTGACGTCGACATGGCAGCGCTCGGCATCGAGCACCGCTTCGTCGTCGATATGGATCGCCACCACATTGGCCAGTACGATCGAGCGCATTTCGCCGAGATCGATGATTTGCAGCGTCCTGCATTCAAAGGCGACCGGGCTGCCGGCGATGCGCGGCGGCGCCACCTTGGTTGAAGGCAGCGTCGCAAGCCCGGCCATTTCGAGTTCATTGACCTCGGCTTCGAACTCGATGCTGGTGATGTTCATCGCTTCGACCAGGGCGAAGGGCACCAGATTGATCACGAATTCGCCGGATTCGCGGATATTGCGCGCCGAGTCCTTCAAGACCTGGCCATGGGCGCCTATCCCCAAGGCGACCACCGGCGGGTTACCCGACATCGCGTTGAAGAAGGAGAAGGGCGCTGCGTTCAGCCGCCCCTGGCCGTTCTGCGTCACCACCCAGGCGATCGGGCGCGGCAGCACGGTTGAAGTGATCAACTTGTAGACATTCTTGCCGTCGAGTTGGTCGGGATCGAAATACATGGTCTTGATTCTCTGGTCGGGGCTGTGGGGCTCAGCCGCGGTAGCGGTTGCGCGGTCTGAGCATCAGGCCGGCCGTGCGTTGTTCGATCACATGGCCGATCCAGCCGGCGCAGCGTGAGAGGGTCAGCAGCGCGACTGCAGAGCGTTCGGGCATATCCAGCGCATGGCAGAGCAGCACCAGGCCGGTTTCAACGCCTGGTCGCAGGCCGGGCCTGGATTGCACCATTGCGATATGGTTGGCGAAGCGGTTCGAGCCCTTGCCGCTTTGCAGATAGCCCTGTGCGGTGGCGAGCAGCAGCAGCGCACGCGGGTCGCCATTGGGATAGAGCGGATGGTCGAGGCCGGATGCGACACCGTTTGATCCGCGCTGTCTTTCCAACATTGCGCAGAACTGCGCGCCGTCATCGCCCGAGCTCAACAACAAATCCTCGATCCGGTCGCAGGCTCGCCTGGCCCGCGAACTGCTGTGCACGCTGAGGGCCGAATTCAGGCAATGGTGGAGACTCGCGCCGCTCGAAGCAGCCAGGCGGACCGCCACTGTCTGCGGTGTCAGTTGATGGTCGGCGAGCAGCACCAGCACCAGGTCGATCGTCTCGGCCGCTGCGGGGTCGATTTCAAGCACGCTGGCAATCTGCGCGGCGATCGACATATCCGGATCGGCCACGATAAATTTGCTTGACGGTCGCAGATGGCACAGGCAAGCGGCCAGCAGACGCAGCAGCGCACGGGCGCAGGCAATGGTCGTGCCCCCGCGGATGTCGTCATTGCCCGCTTCTGAAACCGCCAAGGAGGCGACCAGCATCGAGAACTTGCGGATCGGGTCGACCCTCGCCTTCTTGACTTCCTGCTGCAGCGCCTGCAGCACGGCGACTTGCAACTTGCCCGGCTGCGTCACCTCCCAAAACAGCGGGTCTTCGCTGAGCAAACCGGTCCAGATCATTTCGGCGACGTTTTCGAAATGTTCGCCATTGCTTGCCAAATCAACCGCAGCAATGCCCCGGTAGCATGGACCTTCGGGCTTGATTTCGGTGATCGATGTCCGTACCACCGGTTGCGACCAGAAAGGCGCGCCGGACTTCGCATCGCTGCCTTCGACCTTCGAGCGCCCGCGCTTGGCGAGTTGTTCGACATCCTCGCGCAGGTACAGGAAGCCGCGATGCTGGTCGCTGCGGATGCGCCGCACCAAGCCCCGGCTGACATAGACGTAGAGGGTCTGCAACTTGATCCGCAGCAGGGCTGCGACTTCCTGCGCCTTCAGGTACTGATCCCCTGTTGCAGCAGGCAGGTCGGTTACATTCCGGCCCAGGGCCTTTTTTGTCGCCATATTCGCCTTCAGCGTTATTTGACGTTGATTATAAAATCAATGTTGATATAAATGTGTAGAAAATCTAGAATCGACGACCGTTTGAATCAAAGGCCGGCCCATGCACATCATCGACGCCGATTCCCATGTGATCGAGTCTTCGCAGACCTGGGCCTACCTCGATCCGGTCTATCACGCCAGGCGACCGCTGCCGATTTCGGTGCCGGCTGATACCGACTTCAAGGACTGGAACAGCTTCTGGCTGATCGACCGCAAGGTGCGCCATTTTGGTGCCACGCCGATCGAAGGCAATCTGATGGCCTCGCGGAAGGCTTATTCGGTGGGCTGTCAGCAATTGACCCATGTGGCCGAACGTATCGCGGCGATGGACCGGATGAAGGTGGCACGTCAACTGGTGCATCCTTCTTTCGCCTTGTCCATCCTCAGCGAAGACGCCGATCTGGAAGCTGCGCTGTTCCAGAGCTACAACAGCTTTATGGCGAATGCCTGTGCGCAGGCGCCCGGACGGCTTTATTTCAACGCCATCGTGCCGTTCAGACAGCCCGATGTCGCGGTGGCCGAATTGCGCCGGCTGAGCCAGCTCGGCGGCATGGCCAGCGTGCTGGTGCGCGGCCTGGAATGGGACAAGCCGATGGACCACCCGGCCCATTACCCGATCTTCGCCGAGGCCGAACGCCTGGGCCTGCCGATGGTCGTGCACCTCGGTCTGGGGTCGCCGACGATGTTTCAGATGTTCGATGGGCTGGTGCATCCGGCGGCCGAAAAGAAAACCTTCTACCCGCCTTATTCGCGCCGGCTGTTGAGCACCTTGACGGTGCAATACGGCTTCTTCAATTTGATGGAAGGTTCACTGCTCGACGACTTCCCCAAGCTGCGCTGGGCATTTCTCGAGGGGGGCGGCTGCACCTGGATGGCAGCGGCGCTGCGTACGGTCGAGCGCGGTGGCCGCAAGGTTGCCCATGCTTTTGCCGATCAGCGCATTCATGTCGGCTGCGAACCTGATGACGACATCGGCTATGCCGTCAGCGTGATCGGCGAGGACGCCTTGCTGGTGTCGAGCGACATGCCACATTTTGATGAGGCGGCGCATGACTCGATCGCTGAAGAATATGAGCAGCGCGGCGATCTGTCCGAGTCGCTGCTGAAGAAAATGTTCAGCGGCAATGCCGAGCGTTTGTTCGGTTTCGCTGCAGCTGCCGGCAAGCCGGGCTGATCCCGGGCTGGGCTTTGGATCTCTGGTACACGCGCTGCCCATTGCCCACCGCATCCGGGGTGGCGATCGAACGCGGCCTGCTCGATGCCTGCTTCGAGCCACAAGGCATTCATGTCCGCTCGTTGAATTCCTCTGTGCAGCGCAGCGTCAGGGACGCTCATTACGACCATAGTCAGCAGTACATGTTCAGGCAAGGCGGATCGATGCCGCCGCTCTGGAGTCGATCGAGGGGCGCTGACACGGTGCTGCTGGCGACCAGCTGGATCCGCGAGTACCAGGCGGTGATCGCCATGCCTGGCAGCGGCATCACTGGCCCGGCCGATCTGCGCGGCCGGCGACTGGGTTTGCCGCGCCGCCTGAACGACCCGTTCGATTACTGGCGCGCGATGTGTCTGCGCGGTTACGAGGCTGCGCTGGGCATGGCCGGCCTGGGCCTTGATGAAGTCGAGCTGGTCGATTTGCCGGTGCAGGAGACGCAGATTCCCGACGGCGGCGCCAGCAAGCGTGGCACTCTGTGGCGCGGCGCGGCGCGTGCCCGGCGGCAGACGCGCGAGGCGCTGGCGCTGATTCGCGGCGAGGTCGATGCGATCTACACCGCCAGCGCCCCGGGTGCCCAGCTGACTGCCTTCATGGGGGCACAAGTCGTGGCCGACATCGGACTGCAGCCTTCGCTTGCCATGCAGTCGAACAACCAGTTGCCGATCCTGCTGACTGTCGACCGCGCCTTGCTGCGCGACCGGCCGGCTGCAGTGGTTGATTACATTTCCTGCCTGCTCGACGCTGCGGCCTGGGCTGCAAGCCATGCTGCCGAGGCGCAGGCCATCATCGGCGGCGATGTCGCCGCCACCGCCGAATGGGTGACCGCAGCCAATGGCGATGACATTCATCAGCAGTTGCGTCCGGTTTTCGACCCGGTGCATCTCGATGCGATCGACAGCTTGAAGCGCTTCATGCTGAGGCAGGGTTTGATCGAGAGTGATTTCGACATCGCGCAATGGGCCGACCCCGAGCCGCTGCGCCTGGCGATCGAGAGGAGGGCTCATGGCGCAGGTTGAGGCCAGGCGTTCGAGCCGGGGCGCGGTCGCCACCGCCCATCCGCTGGCCACCCAGGCCGGCATTGCGGTCCTCGAGCGCGGCGGCAATGCGATCGACGCGGCCAACGCTGCGGCGGCGGTGCTGGGCGTCGTGCAGCCGATGATGAGTGGCCTGGGCGGCGACAGCTTCATCCTTTACTTCGATGCGAGCGAGCAGCGTATCCACTCGATCAACGGTTCCGGCCCGTCCCCCGCGGCATTGACCCTCGAGTGGGCAAGGCAGCAAGGCTTGACCCGGTTGCCAGCGCGTGGCCTGTTGTCAGCCGCGGTGCCGGGCGCACCCGACGCGATGTGGCTGGCTCATCGGCGTTTTGGCAGTGGTCGGCTGAGCATGCCGCAGCTGCTGGCCAGGGCGATCGAACTGGCGGCTGACGGTGCGCCTGTGACGCCGGCGGTTGCGCGCCTTTTCAGCATTAATTTCGAACTGTTGGCCGGCTCGGAAACGGCACGCCAGGGTCTGTTGATCGATGGTCGGGCGCCGCGAGCAGGCGAGTTGCTGAGGCAGCCTGAGCTCGCCCTGACCTTGTCGCGGCTGGCCGAGCTTGGCCCTGACGATTTCTATCGCGGCGAATTCGCCCGGCAGCTGAGCGCTTTCAGTCAGTCGCAGGGCGGCTTGTTCAGCCATCAAGACCTGGCCGCATACCGGGCAGAAATCAGCGCACCGATCGCGACCCGCTTCGGCAGCTCGCAGGTTTTCAGCAACCCGCCGGTCGCGCAAGGCATCGTGCTGCTGCAGGCTTTGGGCATCCTTAGCCGGCAACGCAAGGGCGGCGCCGAGGCGATCGACCTGAAGGCGCACCGGATGATCGAAGCGCTGAAGCTGGCTTTTGCGCAGCGTAATCTGCGCTGTGGAGACCCACGCTTCGTCGCCGATGCAAGTGCGCTGATGCTGGCTGACGCCAAGCTGGCCGAGCAGGCCGCGATGATCAATGACGACAGCGCGCGCGAAGCGGTGCCGGGCAAGCGCTGGTCGCTCGGCGAAGGCGACACGACTGCGCTGGTGGTGGCCGATGAGCAGGGCAATCTGGTGTCCTACATCACCAGTTTGTCGACGCCGTTCGGCGCGGCGCAGATCGTGCCCGGCACCGGCGTGCTGCTGAATAACCGCGCCGGGCGCGGCTTTTCGCTCGATCCTGATTCGCCCAATCGGCTCGAAGGCGGCAAGCGCACGATGTCGACGCTGCATGCCTATATCGTGCTGGACAAGGGTGGTGCGCCCAGACTGGCCGGTTGCACCTCGGGCGGCGATGGCCAGCCGCAGTGGAATCTGCAGATGATTGACGCGATCCTCAACGACGGCGTCGATGTGGCCAGCGCGGTCGCAATGCCGCGCTGGGAGTTGTCGCCGGGGTCTGACCCGGATTGCCTGTCCGAGCCCTATGAAATCCAGGTCGACCCGCGCCTGGACGAAAAACTGCTCGACGGCCTGCGCCGCCGCGGCCACCGCATCGCCGACAAAGCGCTGCAGGCTGTCGGCGCCGCCCAGTTGATCTCGATTGACAACAGCGGTGCGGTCCAGGCCGCAGCCGACCCTCGTGCTGATGGCCTGGCCATCGTGCTGAATTGACTCACCCAAGGAGCGAACATGCGAACTGACATCAAGCTTTTCTCCGCGCTGACAAGGTGGGCTTGCCTGCCATTGCTGGCGGCCTGTCTGTGCAGCTTCGCTGCCGCCCAGTCGCCCAAGGCGCCGCTGACCAAGGTCAGGGTCGGGATCTTGAACAGTCTCGCGGAGGCGCCGACTTTCCTGGCTGACGAGCGCGGTTACTTCCGCGAAGAAGGCATCGAGGTCAGTTTCGAGCGCTTCGACAACACGGCGGACATGAGTACGCCGATGATTACCGGCGACCTCGATGTGGCTTCGGGTGCACCGACCTTGGGCTTGTTGAACGGTTCATTGCGCGGCCTGCAGTTCAAACTGGTCGCTGACAAGGGGCGCAATTCAAAAGGCCATGGCTTCAATGCGATCGTCGTGCGCAAGGACCTGATTGACTCGGGCCGGGTCAAGACGATTGCCGATCTGAAGGGGCTCAAGGTCGCTTCGCCATCGCGCAATTCGCCGATGGAATTCCAGCTCGACATTGCCTTGCGCGCCAGCGGATCGAAGCTAGAGGAGGTCAGCATCGAGCAGATGGGCTTCCCGTCGATGCTGCAGGCACTAGCGAACAAGGCGGTCGATGCGGCCTTGCTGATCGAGCCTTTCGTCGCCAATGCGACCAAGCGGCAGATCGCCACCCGGTTGCTCGGTTTCGACGAGACTTCGCCCAACTTCCAGATCGCCGGCATCATCTACGCGCCGGAGTTCGTCAAACGCAAGCCCGAAATCGCGAACAAATGGATGGTGGCCTATCTGCGCGGCGTGCGCGACTACCTCGACGCCACCGAGGGCCGGAGTTCCAGGCAGGAGATGTTCACGGCTCTGGGCAAGCAGATCCCCACCTTCAAGGATCCGGTCGCTTTGGCCAATGTGGTGTTTCCGGGCTTTGACCCCGATGGCTATCTGCATCTGCCGACGATCGTCGACAGCATCGACTGGTATGCGAGCCGCGGCCTGTTGCAGCAAAAGCCCAAGCTCGCCGACCTGGTCGACTACCAGTACATCGAGTACGCCCACAAGCGGCTCGGTCGCAAGGGCCCGGCTCAGTCAGCACCCAAGTGAGCTTTGGCGAGAATGACGACCCGACAGGAGGCCCGATGAGTTTTGAATCTCTGCGCGCTGCTCTGCCTGCCGGGGACACGCTGGAACGCCTGCATGCCGACATGGAGCGCGCGCGGCTGGTTCCGACCTGGAAATATGTGGCGGATTTCGTCTCGCGCGAGCCGCTTGTCAGCTACCGCCCCTGGCTGTGGAAATGGGATGCGGTGTTGCACCATCTGCTGCGTGCCGGTGAGTTGATCACCCCCGAGCGCGGCGCCGAGCGTCGCTCGATGGAACATACCAACCCCGATCTGCGCAGCGGTTTTTCGACTTCGCACACGCTGGCCACGGCGGTCCAGTTGGTAAAAGCGGGCGAGCGTGCGCCGGCGCATCGCCATATGGCGGCGGCGATCCGCTTCGCCGCGCGCAGCGAAGGCGGCGATGTCTTCACCACGGTCGAGGGCGAACCGCTGCGGATGTTGCAGAACGATCTGCTGCTGACGCCCTCGGGGACCTGGCATGAACATGTCAACTCGACCGGGCATGACATCGTCTGGCTTGATGCGCTCGACTTTCCGCTGGTCAATCTGCTGCAGGCAAGCTGGTTC
>JBIKPD010000125.1:0-10334 GCA_044357665.1 Roseateles sp.
GCCGGGTGTCGCCGCCGCGCGCGAGGAGGGCTACAGCCAGAGCATGCTGGGCGCCGTGCGGCCGACCGACTGGCTGCCTTACCCTGACCATCATCCGGTCGTCCGCTACCCCTGGAGCGAGATGCGTGCCGCGCTCGAGCGTTTGCGCGGTGCCGCCGGCAGCCCCTATGACGACATCCTGCTGGCCTATGTCAATCCGCGCAATGGCGGGCCGACCTTGCCGACGATAGGCTGCCATGCGCAACTGCTGCGGCCGGGCAAGGCCACCCAGGCCCATCGGCAGATGTGCAGCACCGTCTACTATGTGATCGAAGGCTCGGGGCATTCAGTGATCGAAGGCCAGCGCTTCGATTGGGCCGAAGGCGATGTTTTCGTCGTGCCCAATTGGCGCTGGCATGAGCATGCGAGCGCAATGGGTCGGGATGCGATCCTGTTTTCGGTCAGCGACGAACCGGTGATGCGCGCGCTGGGCATGTACCGTGAGCAGGCTTTTGCAGGGCCATCGGGCCGGCAGGAAATCACCGCTGTGTTCGATCCGGTTTGAAAGGAATTCCATGACCAAGAAAATCCCCATCCACCCAGCTAAGCTGCCCAAACCATTTGGCGTCTGGACGCCGGTGATCGCTTGCGAGCCGGGCCGGATGGTCTTCATCTCGGGCTTGACCGCCCGCGCGCCCGATGGCCATGTGGTCGGGATTGACGATTACGAGGCGCAGACGCGGCAGGTTTGCGAAAACCTGAAGGCTTCGATCGAGGCGGCTGGCGGCACATTGGCCGACATCATGTCGGTCACCGTGTTTGTCGTCGGCATGGCCGAGTTCAAGGCGATCCATGCAGTGCGCAAGGAATATTTCCCGATCGATCCGCCGGCCTCGACGATGCTCCAGGTGTCGGGTCTGGTCGACCCGTTATGCCTGATCGAGATCAACGCCATCGGGGTGTTATGAGCTTGTTGCCCTTGGGGTTTGAAACCGATGCGCCGGCCGATGCGCCGGCCGATGCGGCCCGGGCGCCGATCATCGTGCTGGAAAAGGTCGGCAAGCGCTTCCTGACCAAGGCCGGCGAATACGAAGCCTTTGCCGATTTCGACCTGACGATACGCGAGGGCGAGTTCGTCTGCCTGCTCGGCCCTTCAGGCTGCGGCAAGACCAGTCTGCTGCGCATACTCGCCGGCCTCGATTCGCACAATTCGGGCGTCTTGCGCATCCGTGAGCCCAAGGGCGACAAGCCCTTCATGTCGGTCGTTTTTCAGGAAAATTCGATCTTCCCCTGGCTCAGCGTGCGCGACAACGTCGCCTATGGCCTGCGCTCGCGCCAGACGCCTGCGGCCTTGGTCGACGAGCGCGTTGATCAGTTGCTCGAGACGGTCGGCCTGACCGGCTTCCAGCGCCTCTACCCGCACCAGTTGTCGGGCGGCATGAAACAGCGGGTATCGATCGCACGGGCCTTCGCCAATGATCCGCAACTGCTCTTGATGGACGAGCCGTTCTCGGCACTCGACGAACAAAACCGCAGCCTGCTGCAGGAAGAGTTGCTGCGCATCTGGAACCTGAGCGGCAAGACCGTGCTCTTCATCACCCATTCGATCGACGAAGCCTTGTTCCTTGGCGACCGGGTGGTGGTCATGGGCGGCCGGCCCGGTCATGTGATGGCCGACATCAGCGTGCCATTCCCGCGGCCCCGCAAGCCCTATGCCCTCAAAGCCAGCCCCGCCTATGGGGCATTGGTGGCTGAAGTGGCCGAATTGATCCGCCTGGCGATGCAGGGAAGCCCCGCATGAGCCGTGGTGCCCAATGCATGCCTTCCGGCAGGAGAAAGCCATGGACAAAGAAATCCTGACCGAAATTCCGGCGCTCGCCGACATTGGCCAGGCTGAGTTGCGGCGCAGGCGTCTGGAGCGGATGCTGACAGTCGCCAGCCCCTTTCTGGTCCTGCTCGCCTGGGAGTTGGTGGTGCGCACCGGCATGCTTGACAGCAGGATCTTCCCGGCGCCGTCGATGATTGGCGAAACCTTCCAGCGGCTGCTGCTTTCGGGCGAGTTGATGGCGCATCTGAGCATCTCGCTGCTGCGCATTGGTGCAGGTTTCCTGATCGGCGCCATTCCCGGGGTGCTGCTGGGCACCGCGATGGGTTTGTCGCCGCTATTGCGCGCCATCGTCGCGCCGATCGTCGCCTCGCTTTACCCGATCCCGAAGATCGCCATCTTTCCGATGGTGATGGCCTTGTGCGGGATCGGCGAGCTGAGCAAATATATGCTGGTCGGAATTGCGGTTTTCTTCTTCATGGTCATCAACACCTATACCGGCGTGGCCAGCCTGGACCGGATTTTCTGGGATGTGGGCCGCAGTTTTCGCGTCTCCAGGATGCGGCGTCTGCTGACCATCGCCTTGCCGGGCGCGCTGCCGATGATCGCCGCCGGCGTCAGGCTCAGCCTGGGCGTTTCGCTGCTGGTGCTGGTCAGCGCCGAGTTCGTCGGCGCCAAGAGCGGCATCGGCTACCTGGTATGGAATTCCTGGCAGATCTTCGACGTCGAGGCGATGTATGTCGGCATCGTCGTGATCGGCGCGCTCGGCTGGATCTTCTTCGCCGGCATCGATGAGCTGGAGCGGCGCTTTCTGCCCTGGGCAGCAGTCAACCGGCATTGAGGCGGCACCGGGCGGCCTGCACTCCAGGCCGTTGCTACACTCGATCGGATGGAAACCAAATGGCTTGAAGACTTTGTCAGTCTGGCCCAAACGCGCAGTTTTTCACGTTCAGCCCAGCTCAGGCATGTGACTCAACCGGCGTTTTCGCGCCGCATCCAGGCGCTTGAGGCCTGGGCCGGCGTCGACCTTTTCGATCGCAGTTCCTACCCGACCAGCCTGACTGCTGCCGGCAAGACCCTGCTCGCCCAGGCGACCGAGATCATCGGCAACCTGCAGGCGACGCGCAATATGCTGCGCAGCCACCAGTCGGCTGGCGAGGATGTGATCGAGTTCGCTGTGCCGCATTCGCTGGCGTTCAGCTTTTTCCCGCATT
Organism: Roseateles sp.; assembly: GCA_044357665.1. Lineage (GTDB taxonomy): Bacteria > Pseudomonadota > Gammaproteobacteria > Burkholderiales > Burkholderiaceae_C > Paucibacter_A. The sequence goes on from JBIKPD010000125.1 coordinate 3,019, forward strand.
GGCTGATGGATCTGCGCCAGCGCTTTGGTGAGTTGAAATGCCGGCTGATCGCCTTGAACGTGCATGACGCGATGCAGCAGTTGAGCGATGGCAACTGCGACCTGTTGATCGTTTACCACCATGCCAGCCAGCCGCTGCAACTCGATCCCGAACGCTACCAGATGGCATCGCTCGGCTTCGAGACCCTGGCCGCCTATGCCAAGGCCGAGGCTGATGGCCAGCCGAGGTTCTGTCTGCCCGGCCAGGCCGGCCGCAAGTTGCCCTTCCTCAGCTACGGTTCAGGGGCTTATCTGGGGCGCCTGGTCGAACTGATCGTGAAAGCCTCGCCAGCACCCTTGAACCTGGATTCGATCTATCAGACCGACATGGCCGAGGGCCTCAAAGCGATGGCCTTGGAAGGACATGGCCTGGCTTTTCTGCCATCGAGCTCGGTCAAGGGCGAACTCAAGTCGCGCCGGTTGGCGCGCGCTGCACCGCTCGGCCAATACGAGATCAATATGGAGTTGCGCATTTATCGGGAACGCCCCGAGTTGTCCAAGCGCAACAAACCGGTCGCCGCAGGGTTATGGGAGTTCCTGACCATTCCATGCGTTTAACGCATATCGTTGGTGTCTGATCGAAAACCCTTAGGATTGATATTGCGGACTCGTGGTCTGCTCTGCATCTGTGCGGCAAAATGTCGATCCGGGTCGGCATGTTTATTGCGTGACTGCGTTTATCAAAACTTCCATCCTGAATCTGGAGCAATTATGAAGAAATCACTGCTGGCCCTGTCCTTGGCTGTGGCCTTGGGCGCTGTGCATGCCGAAGATACCTTGAAGAAGATCAAGGACAGCGGCAGCGTCACCATGGGCGTGCGCGAATCCTCGGGCGCCTTGTCCTTCACGTTGGGTGACGGCAAGTACACCGGCTTCCATATCGAAGTCTGCAACAAGGTCTTGGCCGATGTGCAAAAACAGCTCGGGCTGGCTAAAGTTGACGTGAAGTACCAGCCGGTGACTTCGCAAAACCGCATTCCGCTGCTGCAGAACGGGACCATCGACATTGAATGTGGGTCGACCACCAACAATGCGACCCGGCAGAAGGATGTGAGCTTTGCGGTCACGACCTTCGTCGAGGAAGTCCGCATCGCGGTGAAGGCCAATTCGGGCATCGCGGCGATCGCCCAGTTGAACGGCAAGAACGTCGCCACGACCACCGGCACGACATCGGTGCAATTGCTGCGCAAGCATGAGCGTGCAGCCGGCGTCGACTTCAAGGAGTTGTTCGGCAAGGACCATGCGGACAGCTTCCTGCTGCTGGAGTCGGGCCGTGCCGAAGCCTTCGTGATGGACGGCCAGATCCTGGCGGGCAATATCGCCAAGGCCAAGAATCCTGCCGATTTCAAGATCGTCGGCGAAGTGTTGTCGGTCGAGCCGATCGCCATCATGATTCGCAAGGATGACCCGGCCTTCAAGAAGGCAGTCGACAGCACCATCATCGGCATGATGAAGTCGGGCGAGCTTGCCAAGCTTTACGACAAATGGTTCATGCAGCCGATTCCACCGGCCAATACCAAGGTCGGTCTGGTCGCCAGCGAAGCGACCAAATTTGCCTGGGCGAACCCGAACGACAATCCGGTCGAGTCCTACCTGAAGAAGTGAAGCTGATCGCTTGATATCGAGGCCGCCCGGCGATGCCGCGGCGGCCTCGAATTTTTTGAAGGGGTGCTGTGGTGTCGACTTGGGAATGGCAGATTTTCTGCAAGAACACGATCGACGGGGAAGTGATGCCACGCTGCTTTGGCAGCGGCGGCGAGATCACCTACCTCGATTGGTTGGTCTCTGCCTGGGGCTGGACGCTCAGCGTGGCCTTGCTGGCGATGGTCGTGGCGATCGTGGCGGGTTCGCTGATGGGCATCTTGCGCACATTGCCGCACAAGGGCCTGGTCTTCATCGGCGATGCCTGGACCGAGTTGTTCCGCAATATTCCGTTGCTGGTTCAGGTCTTCCTCTGGTACCACGTACTGCCGTCGCTATTCCTGTCGCTGCGCGCCATCCCCAGCTTCATTCTGGTGGTTGTCGCCCTGGGGTTTTTCACTTCGGCAAGAATTTCTGAGCAGGTGCGCGCGGGCATCCAGAGTCTGCCGACCGGGCAGCGCTATGCCGGTTTGGCAGTCGGATTCACGCTGCCTCAGACCTACCGCTATGTGCTGCTGCCGATGGCGTTTCGCATCATCATTCCGCCGCTGACCAGCGAGAGCATGAACATCATCAAGAACAGCTCGGTCGCGTTTGCGGTCAGCATCGCCGAACTGACGATGTTCGCGATGCAGGCGCAGGAAGAAACCTCGCGTGGCATCGAGGTTTATCTGGCGGTGACCGGCCTGTATTTCCTCTCGGCCTTTGCGATCAACCGCATCGCCATGGTCATCGAGCACCGGGTGCAGGTGCCCGGACTGCTGGGGGCCAAGTGACATGAGCCTCGACTTCAGCTTCCTCGACTGGCATCTCATCTCGAGTTTCATCCTCAAGGGCCTGGGTTTTTCATTCCAGCTGACCTTGATTGCGATGCTCGGTGGCATCGCGCTGGGCACCTTGCTGGCGCTCTTGCGCCTGTCAGGCAAACCCTGGCTGGTGCTGCCGGCTGCTGCTTATGTGAACACCTTGCGCTCGATCCCGCTGGTGATGGTGATCCTCTGGTTCTTCCTTTTGATCCCCTTGCTGATCGGCCGGCCTATGGGCGCCGAGTTGTCGGCGATCATCACATTTACCGTTTTTGAAGCGGCTTATTACTCCGAAATCATGCGCGCCGGCATCCAGTCGGTGCCCAAGGGTCAGGCCCATGCCGGCTATGCGGTCGGCATGACTTATGGCCAGACGATGCAGTTGATCGTGCTGCCGCAGGCGTTCAGAAACATGCTGCCGGTGCTGATGACGCAGACGATCATCCTGTTCCAGGACACTTCACTGGTCTATGCGATCGGCGCCTATGACCTGCTGAAAGGCTTTGAAGTCGCCGGCAAGAACTTCAACCGCCCGGTCGAGACTTATCTGCTGGCGAGCATTGTCTACTTCGTGATCTGTTTCAGCCTGTCGATGCTGGTGCGTCGCTTGCAGAAAAAGATCGCCATCATCCGCTGAGAGCTGTCACATGATTGAAGTCAAGAACGTTTCCAAGTGGTACGGCAAGTTCCAGGTGCTGACCGATTGCTCGACCAGCATCAGGAAAGGCGAGGTGGTGGTCGTTTGCGGCCCCTCGGGTTCGGGCAAGTCGACCCTGATCAAGACGGTCAATGCGCTGGAGCCTTTCCAGCGCGGCGACATCATCGTCGACGGCATTTCGCTGGCCGATCCGAAGACCAATCTGCCCAAGCTGCGCTCGCGCGTCGGCATGGTATTTCAGCATTTCGAGCTGTTCCCCCATCTGTCGGTGACCGAAAACCTGACGATCGCGCAGATCAAGGTACTCGGCCGCAGTGCTGACGATGCCCTGGCGCGCGGCCTGAAGATGCTCGATCGCGTCGGCCTGAGCGCCCACAAGGACAAATTTCCCGGCCAGCTTTCGGGCGGCCAGCAGCAGCGGGTGGCGATTGCGCGGGCCTTGTCGATGGACCCGATGGTGATGCTGTTCGATGAGCCGACCTCGGCGCTCGATCCCGAAATGGTCGGCGAGGTGCTCGACGTCATGATCAAGCTGGCCCATGACGGCATGACGATGATGTGCGTCACCCATGAAATGGGTTTTGCCAAGATGGTCAGCAGCCGCGTCATCTTCATGGATGAAGGTCGCATCGTCGAGGACTGTCCGCGTGAGGACTTCTTCGGCAAGCCCGATGAGCGCACGCCGCGCGCCAAGGAATTCCTTTCGAAGATCCTGCAGCATTGAGCGGTCTGATGCAGGCGGGTGCGACAATTTGGCGCTATGAGCAATCCTTCCTCGCTGACGATCACCCGCCCCGACGATTGGCACCTGCATCTGCGTGACGGCACGGCGCTGGCCAGCGTGCTGCCCTGCACGGCCAGGCAATTCGGGCGCGCCATCGTGATGCCCAATCTGCGCCCGCCGATCACCACCGCCGCGCAGGCCGTGGCATACCGCGAACGCATCCTGGCAGCATTGCCCGAGGGCGCGGATTTCCAGCCGCTGATGACGCTTTATCTGACCGATCTGACGCCGGCCGACGAGGTCAAGCGCGCCCGCGATGCCGGGGTGGTGGCCTTGAAGCTTTACCCGGCCGGGGCGACGACGAACAGCGATGCCGGCGTCACCGACATCCGCAAGACTTACAAGACGCTCGAGGCGATGCAACGCGAAGGCCTGTTGTTGCTGGTGCATGGCGAGGTCACCGACCCGGAGATCGACATCTTCGACCGCGAGGCGGTCTTCATCGACCGGGTGATGCAGCCGCTGCGCCGCGACATGCCCGAACTGAAGGTGGTGTTCGAGCACATCACGACCCGCGAGGCGGCGCAATATGTCGCGTCTGCCGGTGCATTCACCGCTGCGACCGTGACGCCGCAGCACCTGCTTTACAACCGCAACGCGATCTTTACCGGCGGCCTGCGCCCTCATTACTATTGCCTGCCGGTGCTCAAGCGCGAGGTTCACCGTCTGGCCTTGAATGCTGCGGTGGCTTCGGGCAGCCCCAGGTTTTTTCTGGGTACCGACAGCGCACCGCATGCTTCGCAGATCAAGGAGACCTCGGTCTGCGGCGCCGGTTGCTTTACCGCGCTGTCGGCGCTGGAGCTCTATGCCGAGGCCTTTGAAGCGATCCAGGCACTCGACAAGTTCGAAGCCTTTGCCAGTTTCAACGGCCCCGATTTCTACGGCCTGCCGCGCAATACCGGCAAGGTCACCTTGTTGCGTCAGCCCTGGACTTTGCCTGAAGTCCTGCCATTCGGCGAAGCGCAGATCAAGCCGCTGCGCGGTGGTGAAACCTTGTCCTGGAGGATGTCCTGATGAGCCGTCACCAAGTCATGCTGCTGGTCGACTTTGACAATGTCTCGCCCGATGTGATCGAGCAGGCGCTGGCGCAAACGCTGGCCGACTATGGCGCGGTACATGTGCGCCGGGCCTATTGCACCGCCGAACATGCGGTTCAGCATGGGGCTTTCCTGAAGCGCTTGGCGCTGCGCCCGATGGTCAATCTGGCGGTCGGCAAGAACTCGACCGACATTGCGTTGGCAGTTGACGCGATTGATCTGGCGATCGACTTGCGTCCCGATGTGGCGGTGATCGTTTCATCCGACTCAGACTTCACGCCACTGGTCGGGCGCCTGCGTGAAAAGGGCTGCTGGGTGCGTGGCTTCGGCCAGAAAGGCAAGACCGGCGAGGGTGTGCTGTCGGCCTATGACCAGTTCGATGAACTGGTGCATCAGGAGCACAAAGCCGCTGCCAAGCGTACGCGTGCGACCAAGGCGCAGCCAGCAGCGCCAGCCAAGGTCGATGCCCCCGTGCTTGAGGTCAAGCCAGCCGTCAGGCCGGCGGCGGTCAAGCGTTCACGCAAACCTGCGGCAGCGCCAGTGACCGGCCTGTCGGCCGAGGTCGAAGCCATTCTTCAGGCAGTGCCCGGCTTGCGCAGCGGCGACAAGGTCGAGCTCGGCGAGGCGGCGCTGCAATTGCGCCAGAGCGGCCTGCTGGCCAAGACGGCGGCTTCGACCAGGCTGTTCAAGAAGCATCCCGATCACTTTGTACTCTCGCCCGAGCGGCAGCCGAACAAGGTCCAGTTCACCGACGCGGTGCGGCGCTGAAAGCCTGCGCCATCATCGCTGCGAGGCCTTTCTCGCGCTGGCTGGCGGCCTTGCTGCTGGTCTGCACCTGCTTGCCGGCCTTGGCTGCGCCGACCGCGCCGGTCTCGGTCAGCGCACGCCGTGTCTACGAAGGTGCGCGCGGGCAGTTGCTGCAGATCCGCACCTTGCTGAAACACCAGGACAGCCAGGCTTCGGTGGGCTCGGGCTTTCTGGTCAGCGCTGACGGTCATGTGCTGAGCAACTACCATGTGATCAGCCAATTTGCGCTCGAACCCGACAGCTACCGGCTGCGCTATGCGACCACCGACGGACAGGAGGGGCAACTTGAACTGCTGGATTTCGACTTGCGGCGTGATCTGGCGCTGCTGCGGCTGTTACCGGCGGGCTTGAAGCAGCGCGGCGCCCTGGCTTTTCGGCCGCAGTCGCGGCCGCTCGCCAAGGGCGACCGGATCTACTCGATGGGCAACCCTCATGACGTCGCTTTTGCCGTCGTCGAGGGCAATTACAACGGCCTGGTCGAGCGCAGCCTGGATCCCTTGATCTATTACTCGGGCAGCATCAACTCCGGCATGAGTGGCGGGCCGGTGCTCGATGAGGAAGGCCGGGTCGTCGGCGTCAACGTGTCGGCGCTGTTCATGGCCCAGCAGATGAGCTTTCTGGTGCCGGGCGGCTATGCCCAGGCGCTGTTCGAGCGCAGCCGCGATGCCAAGCCGATGAACAGCCCCGCCTGGCCGCGTTTGCGCGAGCAGTTGCTCGACTACCAGGACGAGTTGACCCAGCGCTTTATCGCCCAGCCCTGGCGGGCTGCCGGGCATCCGCGCTATTTGCTGCCGGTACCGCAGGAACAGTTCATGCGCTGCTGGGGGCGCGGCACGGCAGCTGATGCCAAGGGCCTGGATTTCCAGCGTTCGCAATGCCGGATGGAGCATGGCTTGTTCGTCAGCCCTGCGGTCCAGACCGGCTTTCTGGAAATGTCGCATGAGGTCTATGACGGATCGCGTCTCGGTGCCGTCCGTTTCGCCAAGCAGTACTCGAGCAGTTTCCGCAATGAGTCGCTCGGCCAGGCGGACAAGGACCGCACAGCGCCTTTTTGCAAGGAGGATTTCGTCAACCGCGCCGGTCTGCCGCTGCGCGCCGTGGTCTGCCTGCGCGCCTATCGCAAGTTGGCCGGCTTGCATGATCTGACCGTGCTGGTGACGACGGTCGACGCGCCGACCGAGGGCGCGCTGGGCCGTTTTGACGCCCATGGGGTCAGTTTCGAGAATGCGCTGAAGCTGGCCACTCATTACCTGGAGGGCTTCGCATGGAAGCAGACTCGGTAATCGAACTGCTCGGCCGTGACGGACAGGTGCGGCTGGTGCACAAGGTCGCGCATTGGCCGGTGACGATCGGCCGCTCGGCGGCTTGCGATCTGGTGCTCGACGACAGCCATCTGGCGGCTATCCATGCCGAGCTGCTGCAGGGTACAGAGGGGATCGAACTGCATTTGCTGCCGAGCTTGAACGGCGGCTGGCTGGGGCAGCGCCACCTGCTGGCGGGCGAGACCGTGGCGCTGCAGGGGCCGGCGAGGTTCCGCTTGGGTGC
>JBIKPD010000267.1:0-5717 GCA_044357665.1 Roseateles sp.
CGCACCCCGACCGGCCAGGAAGAGCTTGACCGCGTGCTCGGTGGCGGCATCGTGGCTGGCGGCGTAGTGCTGATCGGCGGCGACCCCGGCATCGGCAAATCGACGCTGCTGCTGCAGGCGATTGACGATCTGTCGAACAAGCTACCGGTGCTTTACGTCACCGGCGAGGAATCCGGCGCGCAGATCGCGATGCGTTCGCGCCGCCTCGGCCTGGCCGGCAAACGCGTGCGCGTGCTGGCCGAAATCAGCCTCGAGAAAATTCTCGCCACGCTCGAAGTCGAGCAGCCGGCTTTTTGCGTCATCGATTCGATCCAGACCCTCTATTCCGAACATCTGTCATCGGCGCCGGGGTCGGTCGCGCAGGTGCGCGAATGCGCAGCGCAACTGACCCGCACCGCCAAGTCAACTGGCTGCGCGATCGTGCTGGTCGGCCATGTGACCAAGGAAGGCGCGATCGCCGGCCCGCGCGTGCTTGAACATATCGTCGACACGGTGCTCTATTTCGAGGGTGATACCCATTCGAGCTTCCGGCTGGTGCGGGCGATCAAGAACCGCTTCGGTGCGGTCAACGAGATCGGCGTTTTCGCGATGACCGAAAAAGGCCTGAAAGGCGTGGCCAACCCGAGCGCGATTTTCCTCTCGACCCATGGCGAACCGGTGCCTGGCAGTTGTGTGCTGGTGACGCTGGAAGGCACGCGCCCGCTGCTGGTCGAACTGCAGGCCTTGGTCGATTCAGGCGGACCCAGCCCCAGGCGCTTGAGCGTCGGCCTCGACCGCGACCGGCTGGCGATGCTGCTGGCGGTGCTGCATCGCCATGCCGGCGTGGCCACCAATGATCAGGATGTGTTCGTCAACGCCGTCGGCGGCGTGCGCATCAGCGAACCGGCCGCCGACCTTGCGGTGCTGCTGGCGATTCAAAGCAGCTTGCGCGGCCGGGCTTTGCCGAAAGGCTTTTTTGCTTTTGGTGAAGTCGGTCTGGCTGGCGAAGTGCGGCCTGCGCCGCGCGGCCAGGAGCGCTTGAAGGAAGCTGCCAAGCTGGGCTTTTCGATCGCCGTCGTACCCAAGGCAAATGCGCCGAAAAAGCCGATCGAAGGCCTGACGATCCATGCAGTCGAGCGGATCGAGGACGCGATGGAACTGGTCCGTGGCCTGTAAGGCCTGTTGCTGACCGGCGCCCTGTCCATGGCTGCTAGCATCCTGACCCATGAATAAATGGATTGGCATTGCGCTGGCCTTGACCGCGCTGATTGGTGGCGGTCTGCTTTATGGCTGGCAAGGCCTGGTGCTGGGGGTGACGATCGTTTCTTTCTGGTTGCTGCTGCAGTTCAGCCGCTTTATCCGGGTGATGCGGATCGCTGCCGAAGGGCCGATGGGCCAGATCGACAATGCGGTGATGCTCAGTACCAAAATGCGTTTGGGCATGAAACTGATCGAGCTGTTGCCGCTGACCCGCAGTCTGGGCAACAAGTTGTCTGCTGCGCCCGAGACCTATGCCTGGACCGATGCCGGTGAGGTACAACTGGTCGTCGTGCTCGAGCAGGGCAGGGTCAGCAAATGGTCGCTGCTGCGGCCTGAAGACCAGGCTTGAATTCTTACTGGCGGCCTTGGCAAGCTCAGGCGAGCTGAACCGCGGCTTTATTTTGGAGCCAGCGACTGAACCAACCTGACGGGTGTTGTGAAACTGCCTTTGCCGGCCTTTTTGACAAAAGCCTCGTCACAAGTGAGCAATGCATCCTCGCCTTTGCTCAAGGCCAAGTGCAGAGCATCGGCAAAGTCGATACCCTGCACAAAGGCATCCAGCGCCGAACGGACGGCTGAGGCTTGCGGCGGCTTGAAATTGGGCAGACCGAGTAGCAAACCCACACCGCGCTGAATCTCGGCGGCGGTGCAGTCATTGGATTCCAGAACCCACACCAGTTCCAGCAGTACGGTCACAGGCGCAGTGAACTGCTGATCGGTGGCCAGCAAGGCCTTGGCCCGTTCAAATTGAACCCGGTCGTCTTGCAGCAACAGCCGCGCCAGCACATTGGTGTCGAGTGCGATCATGGCGCGAGGATCACGGCGCGGCGATCACGGAGCCGATCATGGAGCCGATCACGGAGCATTAAGGGCTTTGAGCCTGGCCCTTATCGCAGCCTGGGTCTGTGCCTCATTCAGCGGCTTGCGCGCCGGCTTGAACAGGCAACCGGCCACATGGTCGAGCGAAGACACGGTCAGGTCGGGCAAGGGCCGCAGCCTGATTTCTCCGTCGGTATACGACACCTGCAAGCGCGAGCCTGCCGCAATGCGCGCGTCATCGCGCACCCCTTTGGGGATGACGAGCTGGCCCTTGCTGGACAGGATGACGGTTTCCATGACTTGCCTTGATCAAGAAGTAAGCCACATGGTAAGACAAATATTTTTCACTTGCAAGGCTTGATCCAAACATGGTCGGGCCGACGCTGCCGGGTTGCAGCGGGGCGCTGCTTTGACCTGAATCGCGATCGGACCGGAGTTGAAAAAACCCCGTCGCAGCGGAGTTTTTGCTATCAGCCGTGGCGATTTCAGCCAAGCTTGCGGCGCCGGGACATGAAGCCGACCAGGCCGAGTCCGGCCAGCATCAGCGCGTAGGTTTCAGGTTCGGGCGCATGTGAAACAGTTGCCACCAGCGATTCGCTCAAGCCACCTTGCAGCGCTTGCACATGAATGCCCAAGCGATAACTTAGGTTTTGCGCAGCGCTAAAGCTGAGCGATTCGCCGGGGTTGATTCCCCATTTAGGCGAGGGGTTGTCGGGTGAAAAGCTGGAGAATTCAGTGAAGCCAACAGTATTTCCACCCGGGAGATTGCCAGGCGATCCATTTTGGGAATATTGAACTTTGGGCCCAGAGGCTGCGCCAAGAGTGGGGGCGAATAGTTCGAAATAGATTGAAGTGACGACAGGGCCTGTTTGGTCAGCGACATATGGGCCCGCATTCGAGATGGTCAAGGTTGAGCCTGCCGTGGTCCAGGTGATCGCGCTCGTCGCCTGATTGCATGTCGCCAGGCTGTTATTCGTGATGCAGCTGAAGGAATTTGCCTGTGCAGGCGCGGCAAATGCCGCCGCAGCCAGCGCAACGCTCGATATCGCAAGTTTTAATTTCATGATGGTCCTTTTGGGCGTGAATGGTAGGAATGTGGTGTTGTCCACGGCCCCGATTCAAGCAGTGGCGGTATCTGTCAACTTGTTTCCCGTCAATTCCCCCCAGTTCGGGGACTTTGCTCACCCGACTGCGGGGCTGGTCCTGGCCGAACCACGCTGCCGCGAAGCTTGACTTGCCTGCAGCGCGGCGCCGCTAGAATCAACCGCTTGTCACCTCCCAGCGCAACACAAGGAATACCTCATGTCATTGGACGACCGCGACGGCAAGATCTGGATGGACGGCGAGCTGGTGGAATGGCGCGAAGCCAAGATCCATGTGCTGAGCCACACGCTGCACTATGGCTGCGGCGCTTTCGAGGGCGTACGCGCCTACAACACCGCGGCCGGCACGGCGATCTTTCGTCTGCAGGAACATACCGAGCGGCTCTTCAACAGCGCCAAGATCCTGCGCATGAAGATCCCCTTCACGCCCGAGCAGGTCGAAGCGGCGCAGAAGCAGGTCGTGCGCGAGAACAAGCTGGAAAGCTGTTACTTGCGCCCCTTGGCCTGGATCGGCTCTGAAAAGCTTGGCGTCTCGCCCAAGGGCAACAAGATCCACCTGATGGTTGCCGCCTGGCCCTGGGGCGCTTATCTGGGCGAAGAAGGCATGCAGCGCGGCATCCGTGTCAAGACCAGCAGCTACACCCGCCACCATGTCAATATCACGATGACACAGGCCAAGGCGGTCAGCAACTACACCAACTCGATCCTGGCCAATATGGAAGCGACCGAGGACGGCTATGACGAAGCGATGCTGCTCGACGCATCGGGTTTCGTTTCCGAAGGCGCTGGCGAAAACCTCTTCATCATCAAGAAAGGCGTGGTCTACACGCCCGATCTGTCGGCTGGCGCGCTGAACGGCATCACCCGCAACACGATCATGCATATCTGCGAAGACCTGGGCCTGAAGCTGGTGGAAAAACGCATCACCCGCGACGAGGTCTATATCTGCGACGAGGCTTTCTTCACCGGCACCGCAGCCGAAGTGACGCCGATCCGTGAACTCGACCGGGTCGAACTCGGCAGCGGTTCGCGCGGCCCGATCACCGAGAAGATCCAGAGCGCGTTCTTCGACATCGTGAACGGACGCAATCCGAAATATTCTGGCTGGCTGACCTTGGTCTGAGGCTGAAAATGAAAAAACCGATAGCAGTCGTCGAAGTGACCGCCAGCGACGTGCAAGGTCCCGGCGTCGTCGCCTGTCCGAATCCGAAGATGGCTTTGTGGAGCACGCACCCGAAGGTCTTCATCGACATCTCGCATGCCGGTCATGGCAAATGCCCTTACTGCGGCACCGTCTACCAGTTGAAAGCTGGCGAGATTCTGCACGGGCATTGATCTTTTCAGCCATGCCAGCCCCCAAAGCCCAGGTCTTGCTGGCGTCTCCCGAGGCGATCGAGCAACAGTTCTACGAAGCGCTGCAGCAAGGCGATCTGGCCCGCTTGATGCAGGTCTGGGCGGATGAAGAAGAGATCAGCTGCGTGCATCCGGGCGGGCCGCGGGTGGTCGGCGCCGGGGCCATCCGCACGACCTTCGAGGCGGTGTTTTCCCATGGCGCGATTGCGGTTCAGGTCGAGCGGGTGCGGCGCTTTCAATCGGGTGACACCGCCATCCACCAGGTGCTCGAGCGGGTGTTGGTCAACAGCAAGGAAGGTCAGCAAAGCGCTTGGGTCATTTCGACCAATGTCTATCTGAAGACTGCGCAGGGCTGGCGCATGATGGTCCACCATGCCAGCCCCGGCACCCCACATGACGTGCAGGGCCTGGCTGTCGACCTGCCCACGACCCTGCATTGATGGTCTATCAGGCTCCCCGCTGGCTCCCAGGTGGCCAGCTGCAGACGATCTGGCCAGCGCTGTTTGCTGATGCCGGCGCCGCAGCCCGCTTCAGGCGCGAACGCTGGGATACGCCTGATGGTGATTTCGTCGATGTCGACCGGCTCGATGCACCCGCTGGCGCGCCGCTGCTGGTGCTTTTCCACGGGCTCGAGGGCAGCTCGCAAAGCCATTATGCGAAGGCCTTCGCTGCGGTTGCCACTGCGCGGGGCTGGGGCTTCGCGCTGCCGCATTTTCGCGGTTGCTCGGGTGAGTTGAATCTGGCGCCGCGCGCCTACCATTCGGGCGATTTCGAGGAGATCGGCTGGCTGCTCGATCGCTTGCGTGCCGCAAACGGCGGGCCGGTGCTGGCGGTGGGTGTTTCGCTTGGCGGTAATGCCCTGCTGCGCTGGGCCGAGGAGAGCGGTGCTGACGCTGCGGCCGATGCTTCGGCGGTTTGTGCGGTCTGCTCGCCGGTCGACCTGACGGCGGCCGGCCATGCGATCGGCCGGGGTTTCAACCGCCACACCTATACCCGCATGTTCTTGCGCACGATGGTGCCCAAAGCTTTGCGCAAGCTGGCCCAGCATCCGGGCCTGTTCGACGGCGAGCGGCTGCGCCAGGCGCGCAATCTGTACGAATTCGACCAGCTGTTTACCGCACCGCTGCACGGCTTTCGCAGCACCGAAGATTATTGGCTGCGCGCCTCGGCCAAGCCGCAGTTGCAGCGCATCCGCATCCCGGC
>JBIKPD010000268.1:0-5693 GCA_044357665.1 Roseateles sp.
CATGCCGCGGTCGTTGATGATTTTCTTCAACGCATGGAAGACTTCGGCGCCATAACGGATGGCTTCACGGAAGGTCGGCGCACCGACCGGGATGATCATCAATTCCTGCAGGTCGAGACCGTTGTTGGCATGAGCGCCGCCGTTGATCACATTCATCATCGGCACTGGCAGTTGCATCGCGCCTGAACCGCCGAAATAGCGGTACAGCGGCAGGCCTGATTCTTCGGCTGCGGCCCGAGCCACTGCCATAGAGACCGCCAGCGTTGCATTGGCGCCCAGGCGGGCCTTGTTCTCGGTGCCGTCAAGGTCGATCAGCGTGCGGTCCAGAAAGGCCTGCTCCGAAGCGTCCAGACCGAGCACGGCCTCGGAAATTTCGTTGTTGACATGTTCGACCGCGCGCAAGACGCCGCGGCCGAGATAACGACTCTTGTCGCCGTCGCGCAACTCGATCGCTTCCCGCGACCCGGTCGATGCGCCCGAGGGCACAGCGGCCCGGCCCATCACGCCTGATTCAAGCAGTACGTCACATTCGACGGTAGGGTTGCCGCGGCTGTCGAGAATTTCGCGGCCGACGATGTCAACAATGGCACTCATTTTTATCTCCGGATATTCATTGGGCCTGCCGGCGCATCAGACTTGCAGACCTTTGCGCAGCAAGGGCCTGAAGGTGCAGCCTGATGAACTCAGCAGGAAAAATAATCTTGCAAAAAGGGATCAGCAATTGAAGTCGTTTTCAAGCAGAGCCTGGCGCTTGATCACGCGGTCGATCGCAACCAGTTGCTCCAGCAAGGCCCGCATATGTTTCAAGGGGACTGCGTTCGGACCATCGGACAGCGCATTGGCCGGGTCCGGATGGGTTTCCATGAACAGGCCGCCGATTCCGACCGCCACCGCAGCGCGCGCCAGCACAGGCACGAATTCGCGTTGACCGCCCGAGCTTGAACCGTTGCCGCCGGGCAGCTGCACGCTGTGGGTGGCGTCAAACACCACCGGCGCGCCGGTCTGGCGCATGATCGCCAGCGAGCGCATGTCAGAGACCAGATTGTTGTAGCCGAAGCTGGCGCCGCGCTCGCAGGCGAAGAAGCGGTCTTCGCTCAGTCCGGCTTCACGCGCTGCGGCACGCGCCTTGGCGATCACATGGACCATGTCGCCGGGAGCGAGGAACTGGCCTTTCTTGATGTTCACCGGCAGACCCGACTGGGCCACGGCGCGGATGAAGTCAGTCTGCCGGCACAGGAAGGCCGGAGTCTGCAGCATGTCGACGACGGCCGCGACTGCCGGAATTTCGGCTTCGCTGTGCACATCGGTCAATATCGGCAGGTGCAGTTCACGTTTTACCTTGGCAAGGATTTCCAGCCCGGCGGTCATGCCAGGACCGCGGAATGAGGTGCCCGAACTGCGGTTGGCCTTGTCGTAGCTGGATTTGAAGATGAACGGGATACCGAGTTCGGTGGTGATTTCCTGCAAGCGCCCGGCAACTTCCATCTGCAAGCCTTCGGACTCGACGACGCAGGGGCCGGCAATCAAAAAGAAGGGCTTGTCCAGGCCGACTTCAAAGCCGCAAACATTCATGCTCGGTTCGCTTTCAAACGGTGCTCCAGGGCCGCCTTGATATAGGCGATGAACAGCGGATGGCCGTCCCAGGGGGTTGACTTGAATTCAGGATGGAACTGGACGCCGACAAACCACGGATGTACAGCCCTCGGCAGTTCGACGATTTCGGTCAATTTCTCTCGCTGTGTAATCGCCGAAATGATCAGACCGGCTTGCTGCAACCGGTCCAGGTACAACTCGTTGGCTTCATAGCGGTGCCGATGGCGCTCGGTCACAACCTTGCCGTAGATCTCGAAGGCCAATGTGCCTGGCACGACGTCAGAACTCTGCGCGCCCAAGCGCATCGTGCCGCCCATGGCCGACTTTTCGTCACGCTTTTGTATATTGCCCTCAGCATCCTGCCATTCGTCGATCAAGGCAATCACCGGATGCGGGGATGCGGCTTCGAATTCGGTCGAATTGGCGCCCTCCAGCCCGGCCATATGGCGCGCATATTCGATCGTCGCGACCTGCATGCCCAGGCAGATGCCGAGGTAGGGAGTTTTCTGTTCACGAGCGAACTGGGCTGCCAGAATCTTGCCTTCAACGCCGCGCTTGCCGAATCCGCCCGGCACCAGAATGCCGTCGTATTGGCCGAGCTGGGCGATGTTGTCGCTGTTGAGCAATTCGGAGTCGATATATTCGATCTTGATCCGCGCATGGTTGTGGATGCCGGCATGGCGCAGCGCTTCATTCAGTGATTTGTACGAATCTGACAGTTCGGTGTATTTGCCGCACATCGCGATCGTCACATCCTTTGAGGGATTTTCCACCTCATGCACCAACTTGTCCCAACGGGTCAGGTCAGCCGACCTGGTGTTGAGTTGCAGTTTGGTGCAGATCAGCTGGTCCAGACCCTGTTCATGCAGCATGCGCGGCACTTTGTAGATCGTGTCGACGTCCCACATCGAGATCACGCCGTATTCGGGCACATTGGTGAAGAGCGAGATTTTTTCGCGCTCATCGCTGGGAATGCGGCGGTCGGCCCGGCATAGCAAGGCATCGGGCTGAATGCCGATTTCACGCAGCTTTTGCACCGTGTGCTGGGTTGGTTTGGTCTTCAGTTCTCCGGCCGCAGCGATCCAGGGCACATAGGTCAGGTGCACGAAAGCGACCTTGTTGGGGCCGGCTTTCAAGCTCATCTGGCGCGCGGCTTCGAGGAAGGGCAGCGATTCGATGTCGCCGACCGTGCCACCGATCTCGACAATCGCCACGTCGACCGCTTCCGGCGTGCCGTGGCCGGCACCGCGTCGCACATAGTCCTGGATTTCGTTGGTGATATGCGGGATCACCTGCACGGTCTTGCCGAGATAGTCGCCGCGGCGTTCCTTCTCCAGCACCGACATATAGATCTGACCGGTGGTGAAGTTGTTGCTGCGCTTCATCCTTGTGGTGATGAAACGTTCGTAATGACCCAGGTCCAGATCGGTCTCGGCACCATCTTCAGTGACAAATACTTCACCATGCTGGAACGGTGACATCGTGCCGGGATCGACATTGATGTAGGGATCGAGCTTGATCAAGGTGACCTTGAGGCCGCGCGATTCGAGGATGGCAGCCAGCGAGGCCGACGCAATGCCCTTGCCTAGCGAGGACACCACACCGCCTGTTACATAGACATACTTGGTCATTTCGAGCAGCGATCAGGAACGCTGTGGTGATAAAACGTGAGTATAACGAGGGAGCTCGCTCATCGAGTCGGGCTGGCCTGCATCGATTCAAACATTTGCAGCACCAGCGCTGCGGTGGCGTCGGGGCGTTCGAACGGAAATAGATGCGAGCCCTCAAACCAGACGAAATTCTTTTTCGCCAATGCTTTCGATCCGATCACGCCAGCCATACGCAGCTCTTTTGACCTTGTGCCCGCGATGAAACCGACCTTGCAGCGCACCGGATGCCTTCGCAACAAGCTGGCCAGATGGTGGGGCAAGGTGTTGTAGATCCGCGTTTCAACTTCGCGCCGGAATGTCAGCTGAGTCTTGCCGCCATGTTCCTCGAAACCGCTGTCGACATAGTCCTGCAGTGCGCGGGGATCCCAGCGGGCGAACTTGTGCTTGGACGCGAAATGCGCCAGCACGGCCGGCCGGTCCGGCCAGTCATGGCGGCGTCGACTCGATATTCGACCGGGCGAGATGCGCGGTATCAAGCGCATGGCCTTGGCCATCTGCAGGCTGTGCGCACGCCAACCGGTGACTACCGGAGAGTCGATAAGCAAAAGACCTTGCACCAGATCCGGCCGGCGACTCGATACCAGCAAGCTCAGCAATCCGCCGAGCGAATGGCCGGCCAGCAGCACCGGGCCTGCGACAGGCATGGCAGGCCTGACTTCGCGTTCGATGAAATGGATCAACTGGTCACGCAGATGCGGCCAGTTGCTGGTCACCGGGTAGGCCGGATCATGGCCGAAGCAGGGCAGGGCGAAGACCTGCCAACCCGCCTTGCGCCAAGCCTCGAACAGTAGGCGATAGCAGCCTGCAGGAAAACCGTTGGCATGTGAAAAGACAATGGTTCCGCTCATCGCAGACTCTTCAATCGATAGACCAGTTCAAGCGCCTCTTTGGGGCTGAGGGCATCCGGGTCGACGGCGTCGAAGGCCGCGATCAACGGGCTGACAGGCTCGGAGGCGAAGGTCGACGGAGGTGGGGCGAACAAGTCGATCTGCGCTTGCTGCTCGCTGGCCCTGGCCTCCAGCGCTTCCAGGGTGGCGCGCGCCTGACGCACCAGACTGGCCGGCATGCCGGCGAGGCGAGCCACCTGTACGCCGTAGCTTCGGCTCGCAGGCCCGGGCTGGATTTCGTGCAGGAACACGATGTTGTCGCCGCTCTCGACCGCGCCAACATGGCAATTGACAGCCAAAGCATGGCGGGCCGGGAATTCGGTCAGCTCGAAATAATGGGTGGCGAAAAGCGTGAACGCGCGGGTCTTGTCGTGTAGATGGCTGGCGACCGCACCGGCCAGCGCCAGCCCGTCAAAGGTCGAGGTGCCGCGCCCGATTTCGTCCATCAACACCAGCGATTGCTCAGTCGCGCTGTGCAGGATCGCAGCGCCTTCAGTCATCTCGAGCATGAAAGTCGACTGGGCGTTGGCAAGATCGTCGGCAGCGCCGATGCGGGTGTGGATTGCGTCCATCGGACCAAGCCGGCAGGCTGTTGCCGGCACGAACGAGCCGATCGCGGCGAGCAGGCTGATCAGCGCCACCTGGCGCATGAAAGTGCTCTTGCCGCCCATATTCGGGCCGGTAATCACTGCGAAGCGGGTGCGCGCGTCAAAGCGGCAATCATTGGCCATGAACTCGCCGCCCCCGAGTTCGCGCAAGCGCGCTTCGACGACCGGGTGGCGTCCTGCAGTGATCGAAATGCAGGGCTGGTTGACGAATTCGGGCCTGCACCAGCCGAGGGTGGCCGCGCGCTCGGCCAGCGCAGCCAGCGCGTCCAGACTCGCCAACGCCCGCCCGAGCAGCGTCAATGGCTGCAATGCTTCGATCAGTTCGTCAAGCACCAGTTCATACAACAGCTTCTCGCGTGCCAGGCCGCGCTCCTGCGCCGACAAGGCCTTGTCTTCAAAGGTCTTCAATTCGGGCGTGATGTAGCGCTCGGCGTTCTTCAAGGTCTGGCGCCGCTGGTAGTCGGGCGGCACGCGGTCAATGCCGCTGCTGGTCACTTCGATGTAAAAGCCGTGCACCCGGTTGTATTGCACGCGCAGATTGGCAATGCCGGTGCGAGCCCTTTCGCGTGTTTCCAGCGCGAGCAGGAAAGCGTCACAGTTGTCCTGGATTGCGCGCAATTCGTCCAGTTCGCTGTCAAAGCCGGCGGCGATCACCCCGCCATCGCGCACCAGTACCGCAGGTAATTCGGCGATCGATCGGCGTAGCAACTCTTCGATATGGGGTGAGGCGCGCAGGCCAGCAGCCAAGCTGTCGAGCAAGCTGCTGCCTTCGGGCAGGGTCTGCTGTACTGCTGGCAAGGCCTGCAAGGTGGCGCAAAGAGCGGCCAGTTCGCGCGGGCGGACCTGGCGCAGGGCGATGCGCGCGGCGATGCGTTCGACATCGGCAACGCCTCGCAAAGCCTCGCGCAACAACTGATGGAACGGTTCAGGGCCGC
>JBIKPD010000269.1:0-5670 GCA_044357665.1 Roseateles sp.
GATCAGGTATTTGGCATTGAAGCCGAGCTTGCCGCGAACTTTCAGCACATTCGCCAGCGCCTGCATATTGACCGAATGCTGGCCCTTGTTGTCGGCGATGCCGCGGCCATACCAGCGGCCATCGCGCTCGGTCAAGGACCAGGGTGACAGGCCTTCATGCCACTCCTTGTCGAGGCCGCGAATCACATCGCCATGGCCATAACCAAAGACCGTCGGCAAGGCTGGATCTTCGATCCGCTGCGCAAACAGGAATGGCGCTTTGCCCAGCGGATGCGTCATCAGCCGGCATTCAAAGCCCATCGCCTCGAAAGCCGGTTTCATCTCGGTTTCCAGATAGTCGG
The DNA here is from genome assembly GCA_044357665.1 of Roseateles sp. Classification (GTDB taxonomy): domain Bacteria; phylum Pseudomonadota; class Gammaproteobacteria; order Burkholderiales; family Burkholderiaceae_C; genus Paucibacter_A. The sequence continues at coordinate 342 of JBIKPD010000269.1, forward strand.
TCAGGACTTCTCCCCTGGCCGGATTCTGGCTCTCGGTCGGCAGCGCCACGCGGCGCGCCAGGGTCTGGCGGAATTCGCCCGAATCGAACTGGCTGCGGGCTTGACTGATGGCTTCGGAACGGCTCATGAGAGGTCTCCTTGAATAGCTGGGTTGGATTGATGCAGATGGCAAGACAGCAAGGCGGACGAACCCACGACCTTGCCGAGCGTCGGGATCAGGCTGGCACATGGGTCCATACGCTGCGGGCAGCGCGGATGGAAGGGGCAGCCCGAAGGCGGGTGCAGCGGATCGGGAAAAGCCAGGCCAAGGCCGGTATCGGGAATCCCCAGGCCCGGCTCGGGCGTCAGCACCGAGGCCAGCAAGGCCTGGGTATAAGGGTGGCGCGGCTGCTTGAAGAGCTCGGCGCTGTCCGCTTGCTCGACCACTTTGCCCAGATACATCACCGCCACCGAAGTCGCCACATGCTCGACCACCGCCAGGTTATGGCTGATGAAGACATAGCTGAGATTGAATTCGCGCCGCAACTCGAGCAGCAGGTTCAGGATCTGCGCCTGCACCGACATGTCGAGCGCCGAGGTCGGCTCGTCGCAGATCACCAGTTCGGGCTTCATCACCAGGGCTCGGGCAATCGCCACACGCTGGCGTTGGCCGCCAGACAACTGTCCCGGCCGGTTGTCGGCATGGTGCGAGGACAGCCCAACGCGTTCGAGCATGTCGATCGCCTGCCTGCGGCGCTGCGCCCGGTTGCCGATGCCATGGACTTCCAGCGGCAGCCCGACGATGTCAGCAATGCTGCGGCGCGGATTCAGCGACGAATAGGGGTCCTGGAACACCGGCTGCACACGTTTGGAAAGTTCGCGCGGCCCCAACTCCTGCAGATCGACCCCGCCCAGCAGCACGCGACCCGAACTCGGCTTGAGCAGGCCCAGCAGCAACCGCGCCAGCGTCGACTTGCCACAACCTGATTCGCCAACGATGCCCAGCACATCGCCAGGATTCAGCACCAGATCGACCTTGTCGACGGCCTGCAGCTTGCGCGGCGCTTGCAAAAAGCCGCCGCCGACGCTGAAGCTGCGACTCAAACCTTCGGTTTGCAGGATCGGTTTCATGCCGGCAACTCCGCCAGGATGCAACGCCAACTCTGACCTGAAGCAGCCACCTGCATCGCCACCGGCTGTGCGCAGGCCGCTTGCGCATAAGCGCAGCGGTCGCGAAAACTGCAGCCTTGGAATTCGCCAACCAGCGAGGGCACCTGGCCCGGAATTGCCCCCAGAGCGCTGCCCGGCGCGGTGCGACCGGGCACCGGAATGCAGCGCAGCAGCGCCTGTGTGTAAGGGTGATGCGGGGTCGCGAAGATGTCGCTGACAGCGCCCTGCTCGACGACCTCGCCCGCATACATCACCGCCACCCGCTGCGCCATCCGCGCCACCACGCCGAGGTCATGGGTGACAAGCAGCATGGCGATGCCGAGCTCGCGCTGCAAATCGACCAGCAGCCGCAGGATCTGCGCCTGGATCGTCACGTCGAGCGCAGTACTGGGCTCGTCGGCGACCAACAAGGCCGGCTCGCACATCAGAGCCATCGCGATCATCACGCGCTGGCGCAAGCCACCCGAGAGCTGATGCGGGTATTGGGTCAGCCGCTGCTCGGCCGAGGCCATGCCGACCTTGCCGAGCAGAAAAATCGCGCGCGCCCGGGCTTCGCCGACGCTGCTCTTGCGGTGATGCAGATAGGACTCCATCAACTGCTCGCCCACCGTATAAGCCGGATTCAGCGCGGTCATCGGCTCCTGGAAAATCATCGCCATCTGGCGGCCACGCAAGGCATTGATGCGCTTGGGGCTGGCCGCCATCAGGTCTTCACCGAGCAGCTCGAGCCTGGCAGCGCTGCGCCGCGCCGCTTTGGGCAGCAGCCCCATCAGCGCCAGCGAAGTCATCGATTTGCCGCAACCCGATTCGCCGACCAGACACAAAGTCTCGCCGCGCTGCAACTGGAAACTCAGCTTGCGCACTGCATGCAGGCTGCCCCGTGGCGTCGCGATGTCGACCGACAAATCCTGTACATCGAGCACCAGATCCTTCGCGCTGTCGCTCATGCGCGGTCCTGCGGCGCCAGCAGATCATGCAGGCCGTCGCCAGCGAGATTGATCGCGAAGATCAACACCGCCAGCGCGCAGCCCGGGATCGCGATCAGCCAGAACGAAAAAAACATATAGGCCTTGGCCTCGGAAATCATCAAACCCCAGGAAGGCAGCGGCGGCTGCACTCCCAGCCCGAGAAAGGACAGCGCCGACTCGAGCAGGATCGCACTGGCAGCTTCGAGCGTGGCCACGACGACCAGTTGCGGCAGCACATTGGGCAGAACTTCGCCGAGCAGGATGCGCCGCGTCGAGGCGCCCGCCGCTTGCGCTGCGGCGACATAGTCGAGCTGGCGCACTTGCTGGGTGGCGCTGCGCATCACCACCGCAAAACGGTCCCATTTCAGCAGGCCCAGCACCCCGATCACGACCCAGAGCGAGCCGCCGATCAGCGCAACTGTGGCCAAGGCCACCAGAATCACCGGCAGCGCCAGCCTGGTGGTCACCAAAAAGGTCACCAGCAGATCGGTTTTGCCACCGAAATAACCGGCCAGCATGCCCATCGTGGTGCCGATCAGACCCGAGATCAAGGCGACGCTGGCGCCGATCAGCAGCGAGATCCGCGCACCATAGAGCAGCCTCGACAGGTAATCACGCCCCAGCGGGTCGGTGCCCAGCGGATGCAGCCAGTCGCCCTTCTCAAACCAGATCGGCGGCAGGTTGCGGTTCAGCAGATCCTGCACATAGGGGTCATGCGGCGCAAGCCAAGGTGCCAGCAATGCGGCCAGCAGGATCAGCAGCAACAGCCCGGCGCCAACGGCGAAGGCCGGTGTCTGCAGGATTCGTCGCGCCAGACTTTGGTTCGATTTCATCAATCAGGCCACCCGGATGCGCGGATCCAGCCAGGCATTGGCGATGTCGGAGGCCAGCGTCAACAGCACATAGATCACCGACAGCAGCAGCACAATCAACTGCATCACCGGATAGTCCTTGAAGGTGATGCTCTGGTAGGCCAGATAGCCCAGGCCATCAAGGGCAAAAATGGTCTCGATAACCACCGAGCCACCGAGCAAAAAGCCGAGCTGGACGGCGGTCAAGGCCACCACCGGAACAATCGCATTGCGCAGACCATGTTTGAAAATCACCAGGCTGACCGGCAAGCCTTTGGCGCGCGCGGTGCGGATGTAATCGGCTTCCAGCACCTCGATCATGCCGGCGCGGATCAAGCGCATGAAGGCTGGCGCAATGTAGTAGCCCAACGCGATCGTCGGCATGACGAAATGCAGCCAACTGTCGCTGCCCGAGACCGGCAGCCAATGCAGCTTGATCGAGAACAGCATGATCAGCAGCAGGGCAAAGAAGAAGTTCGGCAGCGCCTGCCCAACCACCGCCAGCGCCAGGCAAAGCCGGTCGAGCCAGCTGTTCCTGTAGACCGCAGCCAGCACGCCCAGCGGCACCGAAATCAGCAGCGCCAGCAGCAGCGCAGCCAAGCCGAGCGACAAGGTGGTGGACAGCTTGGAAAAGATCAATGGCGCAGCCGGCATCTTGAAATAGATCGATTCGCCGAAATCGCCCATCAGGATCCGGCCCAGCCACTCGAGATATTGCAGCGGCAGCGGCCGGTCGAAGCCATAGGTCTGGCGGATCAGGTCGATGTCGACTTGGCGCGCGCCCTCGCCGGCGATGGCAACTGCCGGATCGCCCGACAGCCGCAGCAGCAAGAAGGCCAGGATCGAGACTGCCAGGGCCACGCAGACCGCCAGGCCGAGGCGTTTGAGGATGAAGCCGCCCATCGCTATTTCCAGCTCATCTCCCAAAAGCGCACCTGCTCGTCCGGATAGGCCTTGAAGTTCAGGCTCTTGGTGGCAACGTAATAGACCGGCAGCGACCACAGCGGCACGGTGTAAGCGCGCTCGGCAATCAGCGCCAGCGCGGTCTTGTAATAGGCTTTGCGGGTGGTCGATGCCACCGAGTTATTGCCTCTTGACAGCAGGTCGCGGATTTCGGGATCGCGGTTCAGGTCATCGCTTTCAAAACCGAAATAGACCGGCGTCATCGCCGACACATCGTTGACCGAAAAGGAACCCCAGGTCTGGTGCGTCAGCTGCGCCTTGTTGGCCCGGATCACCTCGCGCATCGCCGCATATTGGGAAAAGCCGAGCTTGGCCCGGATGCCCACGGCGGCCAGGTTGCCGATCAGCGCTTCGGTCTGGTTGCGCTCGCGGTAGGCGACGATCTCGGTGTCGAAGCCATTTGGATAACCGGCTTCTGCAAGCAGCTTCTTGGCCAGCGCGGGGTCATATTTGTAGCGCTGCGCACCATCGTCGGTGCAGCCGAACTGGGCCGGAAAGCACAGCGTGTGGAGGACGCGTGAACTGCCGCCGACGATGTTCTTGGCAATGCCTTCACGGTCGATCGCATGGTTGATCGCACGGCGCACGCGGATGTCCTTGAACTGCGGTGAGGGCGTGCCTTCCAGCGTATTCAACTGCATGAACGCGATGCGCATCGTTTCGCCGCTGACCACCTGCAGCGACGGCACGCTGCTGACCTGCTCGGCCTGATCCTTGGGCACATGCATGATGAAGTCTTCGCCGCCTGAAAGGACCTCGGCCATCTGGGTCTGCCGGTCAGGAATGAAGCGGATCTCGAGCTTGCCGATCTTCGGCATGACCTTCGGCGAATCCTTGAAATAGCCGGCATTGCGCTCCAGCGTGATCGACTTGCCGGGCAAGTACTGCACCACCTTGAACGGCCCGGTACCGACCGGCTTGGCATTCATGCCTTTGGGCCCGACCTCCTGGTAATACTTCGCCGGGTGAATCACCACCGGCCCGGCCAGATACTCGATCGCGGCAGGAAAGACCTTCTTGGTCGTCAACCTGACCTTGTAGGGGCCGAGTTTTTCGGCTTTTTCGATCCAGCTGACGTTTTGCTGGGTAGTAACCTTGTTGTCGGTGTTGGCGACGAAGTTCAAGGTGTAGACCACCGAATCGGCGTCGAAAACTTCGCCGTTGTGGAACTTCACCCCTTCGCGCAGTTCGAACTCGATCACCCGCTCGTTGATCTGTTTCCAGCTCTTGGCCAGCAAGCCCTTGTACTCATTGCTGACCGGATCGCGGTAGACCAGCGTGTCCCAGACATTGGCACCCAGGATCACGCCGATACGCACATTGTTGAAGAAAGGATCGACACTCTCGGGCGCCTGGTCGTAGGCAAAGCGCAAGGTGTCGTCCTTCTTGCCGGCCCAG
>JBIKPD010000039.1:0-18502 GCA_044357665.1 Roseateles sp.
CGCTTGAGCGTATCGCGCGCCACCTGGATGTAGTCGACATGGGCGTTGGTGGTGATCTCGCCAGCCAGCACGACCAGCCCGGTATTGGTCAGCGTTTCGGCTGCGACACGGGATCTGGGGTCTTGTTTGAAGATTGCGTCGAGAATCGCATCCGAGATCTGATCGGCCACCTTGTCAGGGTGACCCTCGGAAACTGATTCAGAAGTAAAGAGAAAATCGTTTGCCACTTTTACACTCCGGTTAGCGTTGATCGGCGTTGCCGGGCTGTCGGGGTGACGCGGCGAACGCTTTAGCAGCATTTATTGAGCATCGCTGCCCGGCGGTTTCTGACTTCATCGTCATAGCCCGCATCGCCCCGCAAGTTGTCCAAAAATTAACTCGGCGATGGCCGCAGTATACAAACATGTTTTTGTTTCGAATTCTTTCCCGTTTGCCGCTGTGGTTATTGCATTGGTTCGGCGCGCTGGCGGGCTGGCTGGTCTTTGCAAGCTCAAGAACCTACCGTCAGCGTTACCTGGCGAATGCAAGTGCAGCCGGCCAGAGCTGGGCAGCAGTCCGCGGCGGCATCGCCTCGGCCGGGCGATTGATAGCCGAATTACCCTGGCTGTGGTTGCGGCCTGCAGGCAAGGAGTTGGGCCAGGTCCTGCGCTGGGATGGCGCCGAGCTGATCGAAGCCGCTTTGGCGCAACACCGCGGGTTGGTGCTGCTGACCCCGCATCTGGGTTGCTTCGAAATCTGCGCCCAGGCTTACGCCGAGCGTTTCGGACAGGACAAGGTGCCGATCACGGTCTTGTTCCGGCCGGCGCGCCAGGCCTGGCTGCGCCGTGTCGTCGATGCCTCGCGCGGCCGCAAGGGGCTGGAAACTGCCCCGGCTACCCTGTCCGGCGTGCGCCAGATGCTCCGGGCCTTGCGGCAAGGGCAATGCATCGGTCTGCTGCCCGACCAGGTGCCGCCGGTCGGCCTCGGTGTCTGGGCGCCTTTTTTCGGTCAACCGGCTTACACGATGACGCTGGCGGCAAGGCTGTTGCAGCAAACCGGCGCTGCGGCTGTGCTGATCTGGGGCGAGCGCTTGCCTCGGGGTCAGGGCTATGTGGTCCATGTGCTGCCGGCGCCGGTGATTGACACCGGCATCGCCCCGGAAGTTGCTGCTACCCGGATCAACCAGGCGATGGAACAGTTGATCCTGCTGGCACCCTCGCAATATTTGTGGGGCTATCACCGCTACAAGCAGCCGCGCGGCCTTGACATCGGCGCCGCACCGGCACAGGAGTCCTGAATGCTGTCCCGCTTTGGTGCTCATCTGCTCATCGGCCTGCTTTGGCTGTTGCATTTCCTCCCCTTGCCGCTGTTGGCAGCCCTCGGGCAAGGCCTTGGCGGCCTGCTCTGGCGCCTGGCACCGACGCGCAAGCGGATTGCCTTGCGCAATCTGGCGCTTTGCTTCCCCGAACTCTCCGAGTCTGAACGGGTCGCGCTGGCGCGTGAACATTTTGGCTGGCTCGGCCGTAGCTTTCTCGAACGCAGCCTGCTCTGGTTTGCCTCGGCCAAGCGGCTGCAGCGGATCGTCCATATCAAGGGCGACATCGGGCTGGCCGATCGCAGCGGCGCGCCGGTGATGTGGCTGGTGCCGCATTTTGTCGGGCTTGAATGGACCGGGCCGGCGCTGCTGTTGAATCAGCAAACGCCCGCCGTCAATGTCTACCAGCGCCAAAGCAATCCGGTGCTCGACGCCAGGCTGCTGGCGAGCCGCGCCCGCTTCGGCAAGAACGCCCTGGTCGACCGCCACCGCGGCATCCGCCCGGTGTTGAAACTGATCCGCGAAGGCTTCGGCTTCATCAATGCGCCCGATATGGACTTCGGCGCCAAGGACTCGGCCTTCGTGGAGTTTTTTGGTGTACCGGCCTGCACGCTGCTGGCGCCGGCAAAAGTCGCAGGCGCCATGGACATGCAGGTTCAGCCGCTGGTTGTGACGATGCTGCCAGGCGGCAAGGGGCTGGTGGTCGAGGCCTGTGCGCCGCTGCCCGGCTACCCCAGCGGCGATCTGCTTGCTGATGCCAGGCAGCTCAACGCCTGGCTGGAGGGTCGCATCCGCGAGAACCCGGCCCAATACCTGTGGGTGCACAAGCGGTTCAAGACTCGGCCGGCAGGTGAGGCTTCCCTCTACCCGCCGAAAGTTCTGCGGCGATGATAATCGCCGCATGAAACTTCGCTTTACCAAGATGCAGGGCGCGGGCAATGACTTTGTGGTCATCGATGCCACGCAAAGCCCCTTGCAGTTGACTGCCGAGCAGATGCGCCATTTGGGCGATCGGCGGTTTGGCGTTGGCTGCGACCAGATTCTGGTGATCGAGGCGAGCCAACAGCCCGAGGTTGACTTCCGCTATCGCATCTTCAACAACAGCGGCGAAGAGGTCGAGCAATGCGGCAATGGCGCGCGCTGCTTTGTCCGCTATGTGTCTGAAAAAGGCCTGACCCACAAGCGCAGCATCCGCGTCGAGACGATGGCGGCGACGCTGCAGTTGCAGCTGCGCGACGACGGCCGGGTCAGCGTCGATATGGGCGCGCCGCGCTTCGACCTGGCAGCTTTGCCCTTTGACGCTGCGGGCTTGACGCCAAGGGTGCTGCATGGCTTCGAGTTGTGGTCGCTGGGTGAGCTGGACTGCGAGCTGGCGCTGCTGTCGATGGGCAATCCGCATGCAGTGCAGCTTGTCGCTGATGTCGACGCCGCACCAGTCGGACGGTTGGGCCCCTTGATCGAGGGTCATAGGCGCTTTGCCCGCAAGGTCAATGTCGGCTTCATGCAGATTCTGTCGCGCAGTGCCGTCCGCCTGCGCGTGTTCGAGCGTGGTGCCGGCGAAACTCTGGCCTGCGGTACCGGCGCTTGCGCAGCGGTGGTGGCAGGGATCCGGCTTGGCTGGCTGGACGAAATGGTTGAGGTCCAGATGCGCGGCGGCGATCTGAAAATTGAATGGGCCGGCATCAGCGCCGGCCTGCATGCACCGGTGCTGATGACAGGGCCGGCCCAAACTGTTTTTGAAGGGGAAATCGAGCTGTGAATACCAATACGCAGGGCATCACCGAGCAGGACATCGCCGACTTTCTCGCCAATACGCCGGGCTTTTTCGAGCGTCACGCCGAATTGCTGGCGACGGTGCAGTTGAGCCATCCGCATGACGGACGCGCCGTCTCGCTGCAGCAGCGCCAGGCCGACATGCTGCGCGAAAAAATCAAGGGTCTCGAATTCAAGATCCTCGAAATGATCCGCAACGGTCAGGAAAACGTCGCCATCGCCGACCGCCTGCACCGCTGGACCCAAGCCTTGATGTTGACTGCGGATGCTGCCGCCTTGCCGGCCGTCCTGACGCAGGAGCTGCGCCATCAGTTCATGATCCCGCAATGCGGTCTGCGGCTGTGGGGTGTTGCCGAAGCCCATGCCGGGGCGGTTTTTGCGCAGACAGTCAGCGCCGATGTGAAGAGCTTTGCCGCCAGCCTGACCCAGCCTTATTGCGGCATCAACTCGGGCTTCGAGGCAGCGCGCTGGCTTGGCTCGGTCGAAGATGGCGGTCCGAATGGCAGCGCCGTCTCGCTGGCGCTGATTCCGCTGATGCGAGCTGGGGGTGACGGTCAGGAATGCTTCGGCATGTTGGTGCTGGGGTCTCCCGACCCGACCCGCTATACCGCCGAGATGGGCACTGAATTCCTTGCCCGCGTCGGCGATATTGCCGCAGCAGCGCTGTTGCGCCTGCTGCCGGACAAGCGTGAAAGCGCCGCCGGCTGAAGCGCTGGCGCCGGTGGACGATCCACTGGCACCGCAGCTCAGCGCCTACCTCGATCATGTGCGGGTGCAGCGCCGTCTGGCGCCGCGCACCCTGGTCGTCTACACCGATGCCATGCAGCGATTGCAGGCCCTGGCAAGCAGCGATGGCATCGAGTTGCTCAAGTTGCAGCCGCACCAGGCTAGGCGCTGGGCATCGCGTCTGCATGGCCAGCAGCATCTGGGGCCGCGCAGCATTGCCTTGCTGCTGTCGGCCTGGCGCGGGCTCTATCGCTGGTGGGGGACTCAGCGCCTGGTCGAGTTGAATCCGTTCGATGGCTTGCGGGCACCCAAGGCCGCCAAGCCCTTGCCCAAAGCGCTTGGCGTTGACGATGCGGTGCAACTGGCCGAATTCAGCAACGCCGCCGCCGACCCCAGGTTTGAAGCGCGCGACCGTTGCATCGTCGAGCTGCTCTATGGCTGCGGCCTGCGGATTGCCGAATTGGTCGGGCTCGATGCCCAGGCCAGCGCGCAGGCTCAAGGCTGGGTCGACTTGCAGGCCGGCGAAGCCTTTGTGTTGGGCAAGGGCAGCAAAAGGCGCAGCGTGCCCTTGGGGGGCGCTGCGTTGGCTGCGCTGCAGGCCTGGTTGCTGCTGCGCCAGTCAATCGCCGGCCAGGGCGAGACGGCTTTGCTGGTCGGCCCGCGCGGCGCCAGGATGGGCGCGCCGCAAATTCGCGCCAGGCTCAAGAGTCGCGCGCTGGCCGCCGGCATGCCCGCCCATGTGCACCCGCACATGCTGCGGCATTCTTTTGCCTCGCATTTGCTGCAGTCGAGCGGCGACCTGCGCGCGGTGCAGGAGTTGCTCGGCCATGCGAATATCACCACCACCCAGGTCTATACCCAGCTCGATTGGCAGCATCTGGCCAAGATCTACGACGCCGCCCATCCGCGGGCCAAGAGAAAGTAAGCCATGCGATTGCATTCAATCCTCGCTGCTGTCCTGGCCATGCCGCTGTTGGCTGTGGCGCTGCCCGACCAGCCCTTTCCGAGCGCCAAGCTGGCGGCCAACCACCCGGCGGCCGTCGAGTTCAGCTGGACGCCGCTGCGGATGCCCAACGGCGAGCGCATCGCCCTGGCCGGTGGCAGCTATCTGCTGGCCTTCAACGAGGACTGGGGCTTCGGGCCGAGCGTTTATGGCGCAGCCCAAGGTAATTTCGGCGGGCTCTTTACTGCCGGCTTCACCGCGCAGCGGCGCTGGCGGCTGAGCCCCGGCACCCATCTGGCCGCAGGCCTGTATGCCGGCGCTGGCGGCGGTGTCAGCTCGGATCAGGTGCGTTTCGGCGGCGGCTTGATGCTGCGGCCGGAGATTTCACTGCGAGCTGATTTCGGCCCTTGGTATGCCGGCGCAGCGCTGGCGCAGATTCGCTTCCCCAGCGGCAACATCAGCGGCAGCAGCTTTGGCCTGGTGCTGGGTCGGATGACCAGTTTTGCCAGCTTCGATCCGGTCGATTCCGGCCGGCAAGGGCGGGCTGCAGTTCGTACCGGGCTGGGCATGGACGAGATCACGCTGTTTCTTGGCGCAGACAAACCGTCCGGTAGCAACCGCAACCGCAGCGGCCAGCCCAGCCTGGGCCGTATGGGCAAGGCCGGCGCCGAGCTGCGCCAGTACATCGATAGGGGCAGTTGGTGGAGCGTCGAGGGCGCAGGTGCAGCCCAGGGCGGTGCCGACGGTTATATGGAACTGCTGGCCGGCGCAGGCCAGGACTGGGCCTTGTTCGGCAGTTCGCTGCGGATTGGCGGGCAACTCGCGGCCGGCCTCGGCGGCGGCGGCAATCTCGACACCGGCAACGGCTGGCTGCTGCGCGCCGGGCCGAGCTTGCGCTGGCTGACCCCTTGGGGCGCCACGCTGCGGCTCGATGGCGGGCTGACGCGCGCGCCTTCAGGGCATTTCAGCAGCAATTACCTGCGCATCGGCCTGAGCCTGCCGCTCGACGGCAGCGCCGCCGGTTTTGACCGCCTTGGCGATGAGGGTCGTGTCGTCCATCTCAACCAGCTGTTCGTCAGTGTTCAGCAGCTGCCGCGGCTGCGTTTCAAGGATGGCAGCAGCGACGCGGTCACGCATCTGGCGACCTTGATGACGCGCGAGCTGACGCCTTCGCTTTACGGCGTAGCGCAAGCCGGCAGCGCGGCGATCGGCCATGCGGGGGCTTACTCTTTCGGCTTGTTCGGGCTGGGCCTGCAGACGACGCAGAACTTTGCCTCGACCCGCTTCGGCATCGAGGCGCTGATCGGCGCGGCCGGCGGTGGTGGCGTGGCGGTCGGTGGCGGTGCGGTGCTGCAGGCCGAAGCCTGGGCGGCCTGGGCCTTTGGCGATGGCGACCGGCTGCGCCTGCGCGCCGGACTCGGCCAATGGCGCAGCCTGCGCGATGCCAGCCAGTCTTCGCCGCTGTTGAATTTGTCGCTCGGTTACGGCTTCGGAACCTGAATCCAAGGAATACATGAAAAAGATCGTCATTCGGGCCGGCAAAGAGCGTTCGCTGCAACGCCGCCACCCCTGGGTTTTCGAGGGCTCGGTGCAAAGAGGCAGTGCGGATTCGGGCGAAACCGTCAGGGTCGAATCAGCCGAGGGCCAGTTCCTCTGCTGGGGCGCTTATAGCCCGCAGTCGATCTTCCGCGTGCGGGCCTGGAGCTTTGATGAAGCGCAGCGCATCGATGCGGGCTTTTTTGCGCAGCGCATCGAGGCTGCATTGGCGGTGCGCGCCAGGCTGCCGATTGCGTCGAATGGGCTGCGCTTGATCCATGCCGAGGCCGACGGCCTGCCGGGCCTGATCGTCGATCGCTACGCCGACACCCTGGTCGCGCAATTCCTGTCGGCCGGCGCCGAGCGCTGGAAACCGGTGATCGCCGACCTGCTGCTGGCGGCGACCGGCCTGAGCAAGCTCTACGAGCGCTCGGACGCGCAGGTGCGCGAGCTCGAGGGCCTGGCCAAACAGACCGGCTGGCTGCGCGGCGAAGGGCCGACCGAGCTGACGATCAACGAGCACCAATGGCAGCTGACGCTCGACGTCGCTGAAGGCCACAAGACCGGTTATTACCTCGACCAGCGCGACAACCGCAAGAAGTTCGCCGACGCGGTGCGCCAGTTCGGCTGCAAATCGGTGCTGAACTGCTTCAGCTATACGGGCGGCTTTTCGGTGGCGGCGCTGGCCGGCGGTGCGACCGAGGTTGTCAGCATCGACAGCTCGGGCCCGGCTTTGGCGCGGGCCAACGCCCATGTGGCCTTGAACGGTTTTGCGTCTGCCAGTCACAGCGCGCAGGACGCCGACGTCAACGCCAGCTTGCGCCAATTCCTGAAGGAAGGGCGGCGCTTTGACGCCATCGTGCTCGACCCGCCCAAGTTCGCGCCGACCGCAGCCCATGCCGAACGCGCAGCGCGCGCCTACAAGGACATCAACCGCCTGGCGCTGATGCTGTTGTCACCAGGCGGCCTGCTGTTCACCTTTTCATGCTCGGGCGGCATCGGCCCCGAGTTATTCCACAAGATCGTCGCCGGCGCTGGCCTCGATGCGCTGGTTGATGGCTTCATCATCGACCGCGTCGGTGCGGCGCCCGACCATCCACAGACGATCTGCTTCCCCGAAGGCGAGTACCTTAAAGGCCTGCTGATCCTGACCCGCTGATCGGGCGTTCAGCTGGCTGAAGGCAGGGCCAGGCGGGGTGCGAACTTGGCGCGGTGAATGCTGAAAAAGCTTTTTACATTGCGCACATTCGCGTCCTGGGTGAACAGGCGCTGGGTCAGGGCGTGAAAGGCGGCCAGATCGGCCACCTGCACCACCAGCACGAAGTCAGGCCCGGGCGAGACGCGCCAGCATTGCTGCACCTCGGGGGTCGCGACGACGCGCGCTTCGAAGGCCGACAGATGCTCGGCGCCTTGCCGATCCAGAATGATTTCAACGATCGCGCTGAGGCCGGCGCCGAGCTTTTCGTGCGACAGCAGGGCAACGCGGCGCTCGATGATGCCGCTGTCGACGAGGCGCTTGACACGCCGCAAACAGGTGGCCGGCGAGACATGAACCCGCTGCGCCAGGTCCTGATTGCTCAAGGAAGCATCCTCTTGCAAGACATCGAGCAGCCGCAGATCGGTGGCATCGAGGCTGATTTCACTGGTTGAATAATTCATAATTAGATCATCTATGAAATTTTCACGCATTTCAATAGGATAATGAAATATTAGTGCAACATTCATCGAATATTGATCGCATAAACCGCTTCGTAAATCCTAGGATGGCAATGAAATCCATAGGGAGAAGCATATGTGTGGCATCGTCGGCGCCGTCAGTCAGCGCAATATCGTCCCGGTTCTGATCGAAGGGCTCAAGCGGCTTGAATACCGCGGCTATGACTCCTGCGGCGTGGCGGTGCACCAAGGCGGCGGTCTGCTGCGTGCGCGCAGCACCTCGCGGGTAGCAGAGTTGGTCGGGCTGGCGCAGGAGGACGGCATCGCGTCGGGCACCGGCATTGCGCATACGCGCTGGGCCACCCATGGGGCGCCGGCTATTCACAACGCGCACCCGCATTTTTCCCATGGCCCGGACGCGGCGACTGACAGCCTCGGGCGCATCGCCCTGGTCCACAACGGCATCATTGAAAACCACGACGAGTTGCGTGCCGAGTTGAAGGCGCGCGGTTATCAGTTCACCAGCCAGACCGATACCGAAGTGATCGCGCACCTGGTCGATCAGCTGTATGACGGCGACTTGCTCGAGGCCGTACAGCAGGCCCTGCCCAGGCTCAAAGGCGCTTATGCGGTGGCCGTTTTCTGCCGTGACGAACCGCATCGGGTGATCGCAGCTCGCGCGGGTTCACCCCTGGTGCTCGGCGTTGGCCAGGGAGAGCATTTCGTCGCCTCCGACGCGATGGCGCTGGCCGGGGTGACCGACCAGATCGTCTACCTCGAAGAGGGCGATGTCGTCGACATGCAACTCGGGCGCTACTGGATCAGCCAGCTGTCGAGCCAGACTCAGCGCTATGACGAAGTGGCTCGCGAAGTCCGCACCGTTCATGCGCATAGCGGCGCGGCCGAACTCGGCCCCTACCGCCATTACATGCAAAAAGAAATCTTCGAGCAGCCCGAAGCGATCGCCAATACGCTCGAAGGCGTTGTTGGCATCAGCCCGGAGCTGTTCGGCGACGGCGCTTACGGCATCTTCAAGGACATCGATCAGGTGCTGATCCTGGCCTGCGGCACCAGCTTTTATTCAGGCTCGACGGCCAAATACTGGCTTGAATCGATCGCCAGGATACCGACCAGCGTCGAGATCGCCAGCGAATACCGCTATCGCGACAGCGTGCCGAATCCGCGCACCCTGGTCGTCACCATCAGCCAGAGCGGCGAAACCGCCGACACGCTGGCCGCGCTCAAGCATGCGCGCTCGCAGGGCATGACGCACACCTTGACGATCTGCAATGTGGCGACCAGCGCGATGGTGCGCGAATGCAAGCTGGCGTACATCACCCGCGCCGGCGCCGAAATCGGCGTGGCTTCGACCAAGGCCTTCACCACCCAACTGGTCGGGCTGTTCATGCTGACCCTGGCCTTGGCGCAGACCCGCGGCCATCTTGACGAACAGCAAGAAGCCGATCATCTGAAGGCCTTGCGCCATCTGCCGTTGGCGGTGCAGGCAGTGCTGGCGCTGGAGCCGCAGGTGATCGCCTGGAGCGAGGAATTCGCCCGCAAGGAAAACGCCCTGTTCCTGGGTCGCGGCCTGCATTACCCGATCGCGCTGGAAGGCGCTTTGAAGCTGAAGGAAATCAGCTATATCCACGCCGAAGCCTATCCGGCTGGCGAGCTCAAGCATGGCCCGTTGGCGCTGGTGACGGCCGAGATGCCGGTGGTGACCGTGGCACCGAACGATGCCTTGCTGGAAAAACTCAAGAGCAATATGCAGGAAGTCCGTGCCCGTGGCGGCCAGCTCTATGTGTTTGCCGACGGCGACACAAAAATCGAAAGTGAACCCGGCCTGCATGTGATCCGCATGCCCGAGCATTACGGTGCCCTGAGCCCTATCCTGCATGTGATCCCGCTGCAACTGCTCGCCTACCACACCGCCTGCGCCCGCGGCACCGATGTTGACAAGCCAAGAAACCTGGCGAAGTCGGTCACGGTGGAGTGATCGACTGAGGGGCGCGAAGCGCCTTGCGCCGCCGGCGCACCAGGTTTGTTGGCTTGGGGCGAAACTCACTGCCGAAGGCATGTGGGTGGAGACCACAAGCCCTGCAGCGAAGTCGGTCACGGTGGAGTAGCTTTGGACCCGGTCGATCAGGCGCAGATTGATCGCATCATGGATTGGCATCAGGACGGCCTGATCGGCAACAAGCATGTGGTCTTCAGAAGAACCACGGCCTGCTGGTCACTGGCGACACCATCGCACAAGCCTACCGGCGGCTCTACAGGCTTGAGCGCGTATGCCCCGGGCCCAGGTGCTCGCGATGAGCACCGGCCAGCCCCTGGAACTGCTGTCGGAAGCCATCGTGGCCCAAGTACAGGCCCGGCCTGCCGACGACCGCCATTCACGCGGCGAACGCGATCGCCTGTTCTTCGAGGCGATGATGCGCGTTGTTGATCGTCAGAACCCGGGCTACGCTGACTGAGTCGAACAAGATGCTTGAATGACTCTTACTCATTGAACGCAGCTTTCGACGATCTGCGTCAGTGATAGTCCTCCTCGCGCTGGTGGCGAACCGCCAGCACCACGACTTTCGACATGCTGACGATCTCATACAGTGCGACATAGCCGGTGCTTCCGAACGGAATGATCAATTCCCTTTGAGCCGGGCTCTGGGCCGCTTTGCGGAAGCTGAAGGGCGTGATCGCCAGCTGGTGCTGCGCCGTCGCTCTTATCGAGTCGATCGCGGCTTGGGCGTGATCAAGGTCGTCACTCGTCTCGGCGCGGTCGATCAGGAAGTCAAAGAGGCGTTCCAGGTCAGCCTCGGCCGTCGGAGACAGTTCAACGACAAAGCTCATTGACCGAGTAATTTGCGCTTTGCATCGAGCTTGGCCTGGAGTTTTTCCAGGACGGTCTCAACCGGCACCGAAACGCCTGTCCGGTGGTATTCCTGAGATGCTGCTTGTGCCCGGGCATGGAATGAAGTCTGGACAAGCCGGTAAGCGATGGCGTTTCGCACCGTCGCTTCGACGAAGTCGGTCAGGGTCTCGCCCGGCTGCAGCACGGACTCAAGCTCAGCACGCAACTCTGGCTTGACGCGGATTTGGGGTATGACGGCAGACTTCATGGTGGCAGTGTATTGCGTTTGGGTTACGCCCGCCATGAGCCGCTCTGCTCTGCATTTTCAAGATGAGGGTAGAGGCCGCCTGTCGGCCAATGGCGGCGGTCGAAAATTCGCCTCAAGTTCGCAAGCACCTGGGCGACGCCCTCAGGCGCCTGTGAAAGCGAAATCCACCTCGGGCTCGAGCCCGCTGACGATGCGCGCGATGCTCTTGCCCGAGCCACATGAATGAGTCCAGCCCAGGCCGTCCCGTCTGTAAGTCCCCAGGCGCAAGAGTGGCCGCAATGCACACATTGCGGCCACTCAGAGCAACCCTTGGAATCAGCGCAACGCTACAAACTACTTGGCGTGTTTCACGATGACAGGTTCAATCTGGAACAGCTGCTCGGTGGCGGGGTTCACCGTCACGCGGACCCAATGCAGACTGGGGCTGCCAAAGGTTTGCAAGCGGGTGAAATTGGGTAGCAACTTGGTCGGGCTGTACAGCGGCTTGTCGATTTTGAAGAAGTGCGTGTCGCCATGCACCAGCAAGACCTGGCCCTTGAACTTTTCGGTTTGTTCAATCGCCTTGGCGATGAAGTTGCGGTAGCCGCTGAACTCCTTTTGCAGGCTTTCATCCACTTCCTCAGTTTCAGGGTAATCGAAACCCGGATCACCCTGGATGACCAGCACGACGCCGCGCGCATTGGTTTGGGCTGCTTTCTGGAACGATTGCTCCATCCATGCAATATTGGCCGCATCGCGCTCAAGGTATTCCGCATTGGAAGCGTCACAGACTTCCTGTGTCCGTACGCTCTTGTTGGCGCAATCCTTGGCACTCAGGATCACGTTGTTGTTGCTGCCAGGCACGTTCAGCCCTACGAACACGACGGGTCCGTAAGCAAAGCGCACGTTTTCAACAAACTTGTCGCCCGCCGCCTTGCCCTGATGTTCCAGCGCCAGCGTGGTCTGGCCGAGGCTGTTCATGGTTGGATACATCACCTTGCGAAGGTGGGCGAGACGTTCCAGCGCATTGAAACCGCCGTTGTTGCTGCGGTGGCAATCAGTCCATTCGTTGTCGCCGGGGACATACACCACAGGCTTTTGCATGCTGCCGAACATGGCGAGTGCGTTGGTATAAACGTCGTCGGTGCATTTCGAACTGCCATCCTTGATGTCACCGTCATAAACGGAGAAGGCGATGTCCGACTGGTTGATGCTTTGCAGCACAGCAGGCAGCTTGGCGTCATCACCGGCTTTGCGGTAAGGCATGTCGCCCCAAAGCCCGAATGCGTAGGTGGCGGAGTTGGACGATGGCGAAGTGGCGCAACCCGATAGCACCACTGCAATCGACGCGACCAATGCCCTGGAAATAAAAGCGGAAATGCGGTTTGACATGGAAAGTCCTAAAAAGAAACCCCCGCGGTTTTGACACGAGGGTTGGTTGATGCCGTTATCCAATGGCAGCCATTGTGAACTCTATATTCAGAACTTGTACTGAATACCCACGTTCAGAGCACTGGGGCTCTTGCCAAGGGCTATCGACGGGAACACGTCAGACTGTGTGTAGGAAGCCTTGGCATTCTTGCTGTTGGTGATCTTGGAATAACCGACGAACAAAAGGGTTGCTTTGTCCAAGGCGTAATCGACTTCAGCGCCCGCCATTGTTGCTGCATCAGCCGCGCCGCTTGCCGATTCACTGGCAGAGCCGTAGTTGGCCTTGAGCACGATGGCACCGATGGAGTAGGCGCTCGAGATCATCCAGTTGCTGGTCTTCTTGCCGGCGTTGTTGTCGATGGTGCTGAACGCCAATCCTGCTTTCCAGTCACCCATCTGAGCGCCCAGGGTTGCCTTGCTTGCCTGCAATGCCTGGCCCGAGGCGAGCAGTGTTGGCTTGATGACGTTGTCCTGGGACTGGACTGCCAGGCCGGCATTCCAAAGCCCGTCGTTGTACTCAAGCGATGCACCGATCATCGGCTGGCTGTAAGCAGGCACGGTTGCTGTGGCTGCCGGGGACACTTTGTCAGGGGAGTAGCCAAACTTCGCAACCATGTTGCTGAATTTCGGGCTGGTGTACAAAAGCAGATTTGTTTTGCGCGTGTGGACCTGGCCCAAGATGGCGGAACCCACTGACTGGGATGTACCGCGACCGTGGATGATGGTCTCCATCGCTTCGCCTTGACCCAACATGATTTTGGTCGTGCCTTTCAGCTCTTTCAGGGGCATGTCATGGGTGCCAATGATCAGCGAACCCAATGTGTTGCTTTTCAGGCCCACAAAACTATTGCGGTTCGCCAGTGTCTTGCTGTTGGCGGTGTCGTCCGGTGCAACGCCGGTTTCCAGCTGAAAAACACCGCTCAGGTCGCCGCTGAACTGGCGGTTGCCCTTGATGCCGAAATTGGATGAAAAGTTTTGCAGTGAGGTGCGGTTGGTAGTGCCATCGCTATTGGCTTCCAGTGCCATTTCGATCGAACCGTACAAGGTGACTGAAGGTGCAAGGACTGCTTGAGCAAAAGTGGCGCCGGATGCAGCCAATGCTGCCAGAGCGATAACGCTCTTGTTGGAAATGAATTTCATGTTTGAAAACTTTCAATTGGGTTTACTGACTGAGAGTGCAGTGAATGCATCAGGTGAGCCGAGAGAGTAGTTTTCAAATTTTGCAGTCCTTTGACAGATGCAATCCCCGATTTAATTGTGTTGTTCGCCTTGCGACGTCATAGTTCTGTCATGCGGCAGATGGTTCAAGCTGGATTCGATCAGTCGATCGATCCGGCGCATCCTTTTTGAAGTTTTCCTTCCCCCTTGCCCAGGCCCAATGGTTGAGCCTCTAGGAAGTGCTACGGCCCGCTGCCAGGTCTGAAAGACCGGCCCGGCGATCGGTTTTAATCTGCCATCCCAACTATGCTTCGTTTGCGCCACCCTGCTGAATGGAAAATCTGATGAATTTCACAATGATTGAATTGAAGACCGAAGCTGCGATCGCGACGATCACCTTCAACCGCCCGGACAAGCGCAATGCGATGAGCGACGCCATGCGCAGCGAGTTCATCCATGCACTCGAGCTGGTTTCGGCCGACAAGGCCATCAAGGCGCTGGTGCTCACCGGTGCCGGCAAGGGCTTTTGCGCGGGCGGCGACATCTCGGGCATGCAGCGCCGCATGGATGCACCGGCGGGCGAAGTCGGCTTCAATGGCTGGCATCGTCAGCAGCGCGTGCACCACACGCAGGCGCTGCTGCACAACATGCCCAAGCCGGTGATCGCCGCTGTCAACGGCGCCGCTTCCGGCCTGGGCGCTGACACTGCGCTGGCCTGCGATTTCATCATCGCCAGCGAATGGGCCAATTTCAGCTGGTCCTATATCCACCGCGGCATCGTGCCCGATGGCGGCGGCATGTATTTTCTGCCCCGCCGTGTCGGTCTGCCCAAGGCCAAGGAGCTGATCTTCACCGGCCGCAGGGTCGACATCGACGAGGCGCTGGCCCTCGGCTTGGTCGATCGCAAGACCTCGGCCGAGAGTTTGCTGGCTGACGCGCAGGCCTGGGCAGTCGAGCTGGGCAAGGGCTCGGCAACCGCGCTGGCCCTGAGCAAAACGATTCTGAACCAGAGCTTCGAGCTGACCGCACAACAAGTTTTTGCGCAGGGCAGCCAGGCCCAAGGCATCTGCTACACCAGCACCGAGCACCGCGAGTCGGTGCAGGCCTTCCTGGCCAAATCCGCAGCCAAGGAATGAGTGCGATGGACGAAATTTCCCTGCTGCTGCGGCCGCGCAGCGTGGCCGTGATTGGCGCCTCGGCCGACCCGAGCAAGACCGCCGGTCGCCCGGTGTCGTATTTGCTCAAACATGGTTATGCCGGCCAGATCCTGCCGGTGAACCCCAAGGTGAACCATATCGGTTCGCTGGCTTGTTATCCCGACATCGCCTCGCTGCCGGTGGTGCCCGATGTTGGCATCGTGCTGCTGGGTGTCGAGCGCGCCCATCTGGCCGTGCGCGAGCTGGCGGCGCGCGGCACGGTGGCCGCCATCGTGCTGGCCAGTGGCTACAGCGAAACCGGCGAGGAAGGCGCGCGCCGCCAGCGCCAGTTGATCGAGGCGGCAGGTTCGATGCGTATCCTGGGGCCCAACACCATCGGTCTGGTCAATCTCACCGACAAGATCGTGCTGTCGGCCAGCGGCGCGCTGGAGATGGACCGCTTCCCGGTGGGCAGCATCGGCATCGTCTCGCAAAGCGGCGGCATCCTGGGCTCGCTGCTGTCGCGCGCGGCTGCGCGCGGCATCGGTCTGTCCAAGCTGATTTCCACCAGCAATGAGGTTGATCTGGAACTGGCTGACTTCATCGATTACCTGGCCGACGACCCGGCCACCCAGGTCATCGCCCTGCATATCGAAACGGTGCGCAACCCGGCCAAGTTTCGCGCGGCTACGCTGAAGGCCGCAGCAGCCGGCAAACCAGTGGTGGCTTTCAAGATCGGGCGCTCCGAAGCCGGTGCCAAGGCCGCCGTATCGCACACCGGTGCGATGGCCGGCAGCGACCTGATGTACGACGCGCTGTTCCGCCAGACCGGTGTGATCCGGGCGCAGACCTTTGGCGAGTTGCTCGACATTGCCACCGCGCTGTCTACCGGGCGCATTTTGCGGGGCAAGCGCGTGGCCATCCTTACCTCCACGGGTGGCGCAGGTACTTTGGTGTCCGATGACCTGGGCCTGCATGGCTTCGAGACACCGGCCCCCGACGAGGTGACGGCCGCCGCGCTGCGTGCGCTGCAGACGGGCAGCGAGGCGGTGCTTGACCGCAACCCGATCGACGTGACGCTGGCCGGTCTGCGGCCCGATCTGCTGCGCGGCGCCATCACTGCGCTGCTGGCCAGCCCGAGCTATGACGCGCTGACCATCATCGTCGGCTCGTCCAGCCTGGCCATGCCCGAGCTGATGGCTGGGGCCATCCAGGATTGCCTGCCCGAGTCCGGCAAACCGGTGCTCGCCTATATCAGCCCGCATGCGCCCGAGGTCGGCGCTTTGTTGACGCAGCGGGGTGTGCCGGCCTATGCCTCGGCCGAGAGCTGCACCGCGGCCCTCGCTGCGATGTTCAAGGCGAGTGAATTTGCGCTGCCTGCGGCCAGCTTGCCCGCAGCGCCGCTTATGGTGCTGGACGATCTTGCCTCCGGCGCGCTCGACGAAGCCCAGGCCAAGCAACTGTTCGCCCGTTTTGGCCTGCCTGGCGTGCGCGAATTCATCGTCACCAATGAAGCTGAAGCCGAGCGCGCCGCAATTGAGCTGGGCGGGCCGGTGGTGCTGAAAATCCTCTCGGCGCAGATCACGCACAAGAGCGATGTCGGCGGTGTGGCGGTCGGCCTGAACGCCGCGACGGTGGGTGCGCGCCTGAGCGCTATGGCAGCAGAAGTCCAGGCCAAGGCCGGGCTGCGTCCGCAGCGCTTTCTGGTGCAGGAGATGGTGGGCGGCGGTGTCGAGATGATTCTCGGCATGAACCGCGATCCCTTGGGCACGGCCATCTTGCTGGGCATGGGCGGGGTGACGGCCGAGCTGTTCAAGGATACGGCGATGCGGATGTTGCCGCTGCAGGGTGGGCTCAGCCGCAGCGAGGCGCGGGCGATGGCAATGGAACTCAGGACCTGGCCGCTGCTCGACGGCTTTCGCGGCCGGCCCAAGGCCGATGTGGATGCGCTGGTTGACGCGGTGGTGGCTTTCTCGAACATGGCCGCACAACTGGGCGAGCAGCTGCTCGAAGCCGAGATCAACCCGCTCTTCGTGCTGCCGCAAGGCGTGCGCGCAGCAGATGCGGTGGTTTTGCTGACCTGAAGGCTTGCAGGGGAATGCAGTAAGGCTTGCGCCTGCTGCTTTCGGCCACAATTGCAAGATCGAATTTTTCGCTTGATTGAACCGGAATCCAAATGACCAGAACCTACAAGATCGCCCTCATCGCCGGCGACGGCATCGGCAAGGAAGTGATGCCCGAGGGCCTGCGCGTTGTTCAGGCTGCGGCCGAACGCTTCGGCATTGAACTGGAATACACCACGATGGAATGGGCCAGTTGCGACTATTACGCCGCGCATGGCCAGATGATGCCCGACGACTGGAAACAGCAGCTGATCGGCATGGACGCGATCTATTTCGGCGCCGTTGGCTGGCCGGCAATCGTGCCCGACCATATCTCGCTGTGGGGTTCGCTCTTGAAGTTCCGGCGCGACTTCGACCAGTACATCAATCTTCGGCCAGTGCGCCTGTTCGAAGGCGTGCCTTGCCCGCTGGCGGGGCGCAAGCCTGGCGACATCGATTACTTCGTCGTGCGCGAGAACACCGAGGGCGAATACACCAATCTCGGCGGCGTCATGTACCCGGACACCGAGCGCGAATTCGTCATCCAGGAAGCGGTCTTCTCGCGTTTTGGCACCGACCGCGTGATGAAGTACGCCTTCGAATTGGCCAAGTCGCGCAAGCGCAAACATCTGACCGTGGCGACCAAATCGAACGGCATCGCGATCAGCATGCCCTGGTGGGATGGCCGCGCCGACGCGATGGCCAAGGGCTATCCGGAAGTGAGCGTCGACAAGCAGCATATCGACATCCTCAGCGCCCGCTTCGTGCTGCAGCCGGGACGCTTTGACGTGGTGGTGGCCTCGAACCTGTTCGGCGACATCCTCTCCGACCTCGGCCCGGCAACCACCGGCACCATCGGCCTGGCGCCCTCGGCCAATTTGAATCCGGAGCGCAAGTTCCCGTCGCTGTTCGAGCCGGTGCATGGATCGGCCCCCGACATCTACGGCCAGAACATCGCCAACCCGATCGCGATGATCTGGTCAGGCGCCCTGATGCTCGATTTCCTCACCCATAGCAGCGGCGCCGGACGCGCTGCGCATGACGCGATCGTGCGAGCGATAGAAACAGCGCTGATCGAAGGCCCGCTGACGCCCGACCTTGGCGGCAAGGCCAGCACGACCGATCTGGGTCAGGCGATCGCCAAGCTGGTCGCGGCGGGCTGAAGCGGCAATTGACGCAGGCCTACCAGCATCACGCCGCCATGCGGTTTGGTGCTGGCTTGAGAGTTCAGGCGACGCCTGGCGAGCAAGCCTGGCCGGTTACGGGAAAGCGTCTGGGCACCTCCCGGTAAAGCCGGAATCACTCTGGAACCTTGCCCCGCGTGACGATGCTGCCCTTGAGCAGCGTCGCCGTGAATCCGTGCAGCTTGCAGAGTTCCTTGACCTTTTTCAGATCATCTTCCCTGGTGTCCTTGCGCAATGCCAAGACGCGCTGCTGCAGCAGTTCGATCTGCTTTGACACCTGCTCCATCTCCTGAGCCGCAGTCATTTTTTTGGAATTATTTTCCATAACATCCTCACAAATTTTCCCGAAAAAGAAGGGCGGCCTCAAATCTGAAGCGCAACACCTCGTTCTTGGTAAGGTGCCCGAATGCAAACCAAGTCGACCTACCTTCAACTACAGCCTGAGGAACGCATGACGATTGCGAGCAT
>JBIKPD010000270.1:0-5656 GCA_044357665.1 Roseateles sp.
GCTGCGTTGCCGAACCAGCCTGCGCACGCAAGCCTGGGTCATGATGCGGGCGCCGGCTTTCAGCGTGGCTGCCTTCAGTCCGGCGAACAGGGCAGCACCCGACTGGCCTTTGGAGACCGCACGATGGCCGCGTGGTGCTGGTGCGTGAACGCCAGCGAAGGCTGGCACCACCTCGTTGCCCGAGTAATAGAGAAAGACTCCGTCGGGTGGATAGGAGGTTTTTTGCTTGGCCAGGCTGGCGCCGAAACTGACACCCTGGGCTTCGAGCCAATGCAGGTTAGCGACACTCTGGTCGCAGAAGGATTGGAGCGTGGCGTCGGAAACCACACCCTCGACCTCATGCTGGAGATAGTCAAACATCGCTGCCGGCGAATCGCTGCAACCGGCCTGGTTTTGCTGGTCGGTACCGCCACCGGCATAGACCACGCCGCCCGACAAGGCCGTCGCGCCACCACCGCTGAAACGGTCAATCACCAGCGTTGATGCACCGAAGCTGCGCGCCTCGATGGCGGCGCTCGCACCCGCCCCACCCCAACCGACCACCAGCACCTCAGCCGAATCGCTCCATATCAACTCAGCGGCGCTGTCAACTTCGAGCGCGGGCAGGATCGGTGTGACTGTCGATGCCAGTTTGCTCATGCCGACAGCAGATCGGTGCGTTCCAGCGCAATCGGTTGACCGGTGATTTGAGCAATTGCCCGGTAGGCGAATGTCATCGCCGGACCCAGGGTCGAGCCGGCACCCGGATAGGCCGGGCCCATCACCGAGGCGCTGTTGTTGCCGATGCAGTACAGACCTTCGATCGGCTGGCCAGCGGCATCGAGCACCCGCGCGTCGCGATCGGTCAACAAGCCGCCCTTGGTGCCGATGTCGCCAGGGAACAGCTTCATGGCATAAAAAGGCCCTTTGGCGATTGGACCCAGATTCGGGTTCTTCAAGGTCGGGTCGCCGTAATAGCGGTCGAAACTATTGCCACCGCGGTCAAATTCCAGGTCCTTGCCGGTGCCTGCGAATTCGGTCATGCGCTGAGCACTGGCGACCAGACCCGCAGCATCGACTCCGATCTCGCCCGCCAGTTCTTCCAACGTGGCGCCCTTCCAGTAGACAGTCCGCAACCAGCTCTTGCGCAGCTTGCTGTCGGGCACGGCGCTGCCAGGCATCATCGGACCCAGCGGATTGTTGGCGCGGAAATCGGCATCGAAAACGATCCAGGCCGGAATCGCCCCGCCATTCTTCTGGTGCTCGGCAAACATCGCCTGCTGGAACTCGGGATAGGGTCCGGACTCGTTCAGAAAGCGCAAACCCTGCCGGTTGACCACCATGCAGCCTGGCAGCGAACGCTCGACGAAGACAGCCCGGAACTTCTCTTCCTTGGGGACTTCCAGCGTCGGCGCGCCCCAGGTATGACCCATCAGGTGCAGTTGGGCGCCGATCGCAGCACCCGCCAGAATCGTGTCGCCGGTATTGCCCAGCGGCGGTGTGGCGGTCCAGTCAGCATTGGTCGGAGACGGCAGATATTGCTCGCGCAAAGCCTGGTTGCGCTCGAAGCCGCCGGCCCCCAGCACGACGGCATGCTTGGCCTGCAGGCGCTGCGGGTTCCCATTGCGCTCCACGATCAGCCCGCTGACCCGGCCCGGATTCGCCGGGTCGGTGACCAGCGATTGCATGGGGCAGTTCACCCAGACCGGAATCTTGCGCTCGCGCAGAGCGGCGTAAAGGCCGGCGATCAGCGCCTGCCCGCCGGTCAGACGGCGGTCGCGTTTGCTCTTGAAGCGCCAGCGAAGATCCATGGCATAGCGCAGCATGATGCCCAGCAGCATCCACTTGGCCTGGGGTTCGCGCGCCAGCATCACGCGGGCCTCGAAAGCGTTCATCTGCATCCGGCCAAAAATCAACTGGCCGGGGTTGGTCGGCCGCACATCCTCAAGCAGCGGCGCACCGAGCTTGGCCGCGTTGTAATCGATCGGATCCATCGTTCGCCCGCCGGGCAAGGCGCCAGGCAGGGTCGGGTAATAGTCCGAGTAATGCGGCATGCAGCGGTAGGGAATGCCGATCTCGCCCAGATAGCGCGCCAGCACCTTGGAAGTCTCGACATAGGCCAGCACTCGGTCGTCGCTCGCCAGGCCCTTGGCACAGGTTTTCACATACTCGAAAGCCTGCTCGATGTTGTCCTTCAGGCCTGCGCCCGGCATGTCGTCGTTGACGGGGATCCAGATGGCGCCGCCCGAGATCGCCGAGGTTCCGCCGATCAGCCCGGATTTCTCGACCACCAGTGGCTTGAGCCCGGCGTCAGCGGCACGGATCGCCGCCAGCAAGGCGCCGGCGCCGGAACCGACAACGATCACATCAAATTGTTCATCCAAGGTATTCCCCTTCAACGACAGGCAGATTCAGACGAAGGGGTCCATATTCGGCAGACCCAGCATCACCCCACCGTGAGCGCGGGCATAGGTGTCGGTGTTGTTGGCGATATGGCCGCGGGCCACATGCAGGTCGCGGAAGATACGCTCGATCGGATTCGACTTGTAGACGCCGCCAGCCGCACAGGCGCGCATGATCTCGTTGACTGCGTCAGAACAGATCTTCGGCACCTGGGACGATTGGGCGCGCTGCATCAGCCGCTCTTCGACCGGCATCCGCTCGCCGGTCCTGGCGCAATCGACGATGCGCTGGTAATTGCGCATCAGGACCAGTTGCAACTGGTCGGTGGCCATCATCGCTTCGCTGACAGCCAGCTGCGCGTTGACATCCTCGGCGGTCTTGGAGCCATGTTTGCCGACAAAGCTGGCAGCGCGCAGACGGAAGCTGGCGATCGCACCATTGGTGGCGCCGATGCAGGCGGTTGAGACCGCGCGCTGGAACACCTGGGTGAATGGAATCTTGTAGAGCCAGCCCGGATTGGTCTCGCGCCCGGGGCAACCGGCGTCGCTGTGGTCATTGGTCCGGTGGGTGCGGTGCTCGGGCACAAAGGCGTTTTCAACCACGATGTCATGGCTGCCTGTGGCGCGCAGTCCGAGCACATCAAAGTTGTGAACGATCTGGAAATCAGCCTTGGGCAGCAGGAAGGTGCAATGCTCGATGCCGGATCCGTCCTTCTTCGGCAGCAGGCCGCCCAGCAGGATCCATTCGCAATGTTCGACGCCGCTGCTCCAGCTCCAGCGACCACTGAAGTTGTAGCCACCATCGACCTTGTCAGCTTTGCCGGTCGGCATATAGGTCGAGGCGGTCAAGGTGTCTGAATCCTTGGCCCAGACATCCTGCTGCGCCTGTTCTGGAAAAAGCGGCAGCTGCCAGTTGTGCACACCGACCACGCCATAGATCCAGGCAGTGGCCATGCAGCCCTCGGCCAAGGCCATCTGCACGCTATAGAACACCCGCGGGTCCATTTCATAGCCACCCCAACGCTTCGGTTGCAGCACCTTGAAGAACCCGGCGGCCTGCATCTCGGCGATCGTTTCCCTGTGCACCAGGCCCGCATCCTCGGCGGCGCGAGCACGTTCGGCCAGTCTTGGCGCCATGGCTCTGGCGCGTTCGATCAACTCGAGCGCCAGCGGGGTCAAATATTCGTTTGCTGTCATGCTGAATCTCCGGATGCTGCCGCTGGAAGGCGGTCGATGGTTGTACTTGAGCAAGGCAGAACCTTGCGACGATTGGATGCTCTCACCGGGCGCGCCGACCTTCATCGTCCGATCAGACTAAAGATCTGCCCTGAAGGATGGCGCCAAGCTTAGCGGCTGCCGATCTAGTCCGACTGAGGGTTTTCTACAGGGTGACGACCGGGCAAGCTAGAGGCCTGGATTGAGGAGACAGCCGATGACCCACCCGAACAGCAGTTTCGACCCCAAGGCTTTCCGCCGCGCCCTGGGGCTGTTTGCCACCGGCGTGACGATCGTCACCACCCGTGCGGCCGACGGCACACCCGTCGGCATCACTGCCAACAGCTTCAATTCGGTCTCGCTGCAGCCGCCGATGGTGTTGTGGAGCCTGGCCAAGAATGCGCGCAGCCTGGCCGCTTTCAGCGAATGCGGTTACTGGAATGTGCATATCCTGTCGAACGAGCAGGAAGCGCTGTCGAACCGCTTTGCACGCGCCGGCGAAGACAAATTTGCCGGCATGGCGCTCGATCAGTCCGCTCATGGCCTGGCCTTGATCCCCGACTGCACCGCGCGCTTCCAATGCCGCAATGCTTTCCAATATGAGGGGGGCGACCACATCATCTTTGTCGGCGAGGTGATTGAATACGACGCCTCGCAGCGCCCGCCCCTGCTCTATGTCACCGGCAACTATGCGCTGGCAGCGCGCAAGGCGGCACCGATCTCGACCGAAACTCAGGCTGACCCGGGTGCTGCGGTCTATTCCGAAAATCTGCTCGGTTATCTGCTGGGCCGCGCCCATTACCAGTTCCTCGACAAGCTGCGCCGGCCCTTGGCCGAACGCGGTCTGACCGAGGCTGATTTCTTTGTGCTGTCCGTTTTGATCGTCAGCCAGCCATTGACGATCGAACAGATTGCAGCCCATGTCGCCTACACCGGCATCGACATCGGTGCGGTGGCGCTGCAACCGCTGCTGACCCGGGGCTTGCTGCAGCCTGATGGGCAGAACCCGCAGGCTCTGCGCTTGAGCCCGGCGGGCAGCGATGCCATCCTGCATGTGCTGGCGGCGGCCAAGGCGGTCGAAGCCGACCTGATCGCCCGCATCGGCGAGATGGAAGCGGCTTCGCTGGGTAACCTGCTCAAACAGGCGATCAGCGCCACCGACCCGGGCCTGCCCAAGCTCTGGCAGGCGACCAACGAATAGCGCACTGTTCTCGCTCGGGGCGGATTTCTAGTCTTTTCAGACGATGAATCCGGGCCTTGGCACGGCCGATGCTCTGCCAGCAGCAATGCTGCCCCGGCATTTGCCGGCCTAGCCGAAGCCAAGGAGTAGCGCGAATGAATCCGACCCTGCAGAACCTGCTCGAGCTCGCGCAGCTGCGCCAAACCGCCGAGCTTTATGCCCAGGGCGCTGACCGCAAGGACAAGTCCATCTGGTCGCAGCTACTGGCCGAGGATTGCGTGATCGAGGGGCCGGGTTTCACGCTGGAGGGACGCAGCGCCTGTCTGGCGGCCATCGACGGCCTGGCGCAAATGTTTCGCGCCACGGTGCACCGCGTCCACAACCAGGTCGCCACGATCGACGGCGATCTGGCCAGCGGTGAAACCTATTGCACCGCCGACCACCTGCTGCTGCAGGACGATAGGGTGTTGGTCTGGACCCTCCGCTACCTCGACCATTGGCAGCGCGATGCAGGCCAATGGCGTTTCACCCGTCGCAAGATCATTCTTGAATGGCAGGAGACTCGCCCAGTCACCTTGACCGCTGCCCCGGCAAATAGTTCGACCGAAAAGGAAAGTAAACCATGAAGATTCTCATCGTCGGCGGCACTGGCGCTCTGGGTGGCCATGCCGCCATTTACCTCGCTTCCAAGGGCCATCAAGTGACTGTCGCGGGGCGCAAACCGGCGCATCCCGAGACACCGATGGCCAGCATGCCCTTTTTGCAAGGCGACTATGTCGCCGGCGATTACACGCCGCAAACGCTGAGAGGTTTTGACTGGGTGGTGTTTGCCGCCGGCAATGATCCGCGCCATGTGCCGCGTGGTGCTGATTTTTCGGCC
>JBIKPD010000271.1:0-5620 GCA_044357665.1 Roseateles sp.
CGCGGTGGCAATCGTGCGGTTCTGCTGCGTTCCAGTCACCCGCCGTCGGCCTGCGGCCGCCGTCTCCTTCTTTACTTCACTACGCAGAACACCCATCCTGCCGGTTGCAGCGACGACTTCGATGACGGCCGTTTGCTCTGCAGACAGTACACCCCGTCACCGCATGCAATCTCCCTTGGAGTTGCACCCGAAGGCGAATTTCACTGGGTCAATCCCGCCCGTCCGAGATCTGCGCGGATGGTATGGGCGCAGCGCAGGAAGAGCCAGACTGCGGGCAGGTTCAGGCTCAGGACGCAGACCATCGCCCAGCGCACTGAATCGGCACCGAAACGGGTCGCGAACAGGTCGCTGAGAATCCCGGCGATGGTGGGGCCGAGGCCGACACCGATCAGGTTCAGCAGCACGACCAGGATCGCCATCGAGGTGGCGCGCATATTCACCCGCACCAGGCTCTGGCTGAGGGCATAAGTCGGTCCGTTCAGGCCGGCGACACATCCGGCAAACAGGGCCAGAGCAATCGCGGCGCCGGCAACAGTCGGCAGCAAGGCGACGGCGCTGCCGAGCAGGGCGATCAGCCCGGCAGCGAGTGCCATCAACCTGGGCTGGGCACGCATATCGTTGGCGCCCAGACGGTCGGCGAGCAGGCCGAAAAATATCGTGCCGATGGCGCCGAAGCCGCCCATGCACAAGGCGGTGATCATGCCGACCTCGGCCAGGCTCAGGCCATGGCTGCGCACCAGCAGCGAGCCGATCCAGGACATCATGGCCGAACTGCTGGCGGTCACCAGCACTGAAGCGGCGATCAGATAAAGCAGCGCCGACTGGCCGCGCATGAAGCTCAAGGTCTCGCGCATTTTGGGCGCGACCGGATCGACCAGGCCTTCGCCGCCACCGCGAACCGGTTCATCGGTCAACAACCATAGCAGCAGGGCCAGGACCAAGCCCGGAGCCGCCGCCACATAGAAGGCATTGCGCCAGCCATGTTCGGCCGCCACCATCGCGCCGAGCATGAAACCCAGCAACATGCCCAGCGGGATGCCGACATAGAGCATCGCGACCGCAGTGGCGCGACGTTCACGCGAGTAGAGGTCGGAGATGATCGAGACCGAGCAGGGTTGGCCGCCGGCATCCATCGCACCGACGCCGACCCGGGTGGCCACCAGGGCCGCAAAGCTGTTGGCCGATCCTGCAAAAGCCACCGCCAGGCTCCAGACCGCCAGCGAGCCGGCCAATAGATTGCGCCGGTTGCTGCGGTCGGCCAGCCAGCCCAAAGGGATGCCGGCCAAGGCAAAGGCGGCCGCATAGCTGAAACCCGAGAGCAGACCGAGCTGGGAATCGCTGAGTGAGAATTCCTGTTTCAGCGGCTCAAGGATCACGACCATCAGCGCCCGGTCAAAAAACTGCACCAGCGCGATCAAAGTCAGCAAAAACAAGGTCAGGTGTTTCTTCATGGGATTTGGCCGCTCAGCGGGGTTTGGTTTGCAAATGCTTGACCAGGGCGGCAAGAGCACGTTGGTGCACCGGGTCGGTCACGGCGCTGATCGGACTTGGGTGGCTGCTAAGTTTGACCACGACGATCTCGGCGTCAGGAAAGACATAGAGCATCTGCCCATAGGCACCCAAGGCTGCAAACGAGCGCGGTGCGGCCGGGTTGACCCACCACTGGCTGCGGTAAGACCAGCCCGAGCGGGTCTTGGGGCCACCGACCGCGAAGGCCTGCATGTCGCCGCCGCGCGTCAATTCATCGGTCAGGGCTGCAGGCAGCAACTGGGCATCGCCCCAGCGGCCACGTTGCAGCAGCAGTTGGCCCAACCTGGCCAGGTCGCGCGGCGCGGCAATCATGCCGGCAAATGTCACCTCATTGGCTGAGGGATCGAGCATCATGCGAGCGTCCTGTTCCATGCCGAGGCGGCTCCACAAGCGCTGTTCCAGCCAGCTAGAGATCGATTGCCCGGCGGTGCGGGCGGCGATCCAGCCGGCCACATCGGTGGCAGGCGAGCGGTAGCGGAAGGCCGTGCCGCGAGGCTCGACCTGGAGTTTCTTCAAGGTCGGCAACATCGCCAGAATGCCCTCGGGGCTACCGGGCTGGCGCAATTTGGGCGCCCAACCCATCGAGCCGATGTAACGGAAAACATCCGAGCTGGGGTCGTTGTAGATCTCGGTGAACTGCACCCCATCGGTCATGTCGAGCACTTGCCGAACGCTCGCACCCGCCCAGGCGCTGTCGGCCAATTCAGGAACCAGGCTGCCAACAGTGGCTTTTTCATCCAGCCGTCCTTCCTGGATCAGCGTGGCCGCCATCAAACCGGTCATCGCCTTGCTGGCCGAGAACATCAGATGCCCGGTCGAGGCCTTCATGCCATTGAAATAGCGCTCCTCGACGATGCGGCCGCGGTGCAGCACGACGATCGCATCGGTATGGGTGTCCTTGAGCATCTGCGGCCAGTTCATTGCCAGCTCACCAGGCGCATTGACCGCGATGGCGTCGATTTCGGCCCGCGGCAGCAACGCATAGGGCAATTCATGCACCTTGCCGGCGCGGGCAATCAGGCGGGTCGGAAACAACTCGCTGGTGTGTTGGAAGGACCAGATCTTTTGCGGGTATTCCTGCCAGTTGTCTATCGTCACCCGGTACTCAGGCGGCGGCGGTGTCCCCACCATCAGCAGGGCCGGGTCGAGAATCTTTTGTTGCTGCGCCAGCGCAGGCAGGCCGAGCCCGATGGCCAGGGCGCAAGCGCCCAAGCGAAGAAATTGCTGATTCCATGTCAAGTTCATTCAGAGCAATGCCGGCTGCCTATACAGCCGTGATGTTATGAATTCCTATATTGCTCACATCGTCCACCCGGACGATGCCTGGAATAGCCCGGCAGCAAGAATGGGTCGACCGGCATCCCTTTGCCGACGCTTGGCCGCGCCCAGCCGGTCATACCAATGACGCCAATTTCATCCCAACCGGAGAGATTCCTTGACTTCGCCATTGACCGTTCGCCCGCTCGGCCCCGCCATTGGCGCCGAATTACTGGATCTGGATCTGGATTCGATTTTCTTGCCGGCAACGCTGGCTTCAATCGAAGCTGCACTCGTCAAGCATGAAGCCCTGGTGCTGCATGTTCCTGACCTGACACCCGAACAACATCTGGCGATCGCACTGCATTTCGGCGAACCGGAAGTCCATACCTTTTATCCCAACCTCGGGGAGGGATTCGAGCAGATCACGATCATCGACTCCAAGCTGGGCGACCGGGCCGATATGTGGCATCACGACGAGACCTTTCTGCCGAGTCCGCCGATCGTCACCATGACGCATGCCAAGATCCTGCCGCCGGTCGGTGGTGACACCTGCTGGATCAGCATGACCACGGCTTACGACGCGCTGTCCGATCGGATGAAGAAATACCTCGACGGACTCCATGCCTGGCATGACATGAACGGCCCGATGACGGCAGCGCTGCGCCACAAGGTCGTCACGCATGAGCGCTATCTCGAGGTCATCACGATGAACCGGCGTCACCTGCACCCGATGGTCGTCACCCATCCGGTCACCGGCCGCAAAGCGCTCTATATCAGCCCGACCTATACGACGCATATCGACGGCCTGGCCCCGACTGAGAGCGACGCGATCCTGGCCTACCTGAATGCACATTGCCAGCATGTCCTGTTCGTTTTCCGGCATCGCTGGGCGCTTGGCGATATGGTGATCTGGGATAACCGCAGCGTGATTCACCACGCCATCCTCGACTACCAGCCGCACCAGCGACGCATGCAGCGAGCTTCGGTGTTCGCTCGCGGACATGTGCAGCCTGTTTGATTGAATTCCCAAAGAAGGCCATTCAAGGCCAAGAGCAAAGAATATGCAGAAAAATGATGACATGGATCGCGAGTTACTCGCCCGCTATGCCCCCAAGCCGGGCCGCTATGCGCTGCTGCCCGAACTGACGCCGCAACAATCGCTGGCCTTGCTGTGCCGGATCTTGCACCGCGAAGGCTATAACGATCACATCGCCGGCCACATCACCGTCCGCCAGGACGATGGCAGTTATCTGGCCAATCCCTGGGAGTTGACTTGGGCCGAGGTGACCGCTTCCGACATCCTGCGTCTCGACCCGCAGGGCAAGGTGATTGAAGGTGAATGGAATATCACCCCGGCGATCAATCTGCATATCGATATTCATGCCGCGCGGCATGATGTCGGCGTGGTGATCCACAACCATCCGGCCTGGGGCTCGGTGTGGTCGGCCGTGGGACGCATTCCCCCGATCTACGACCAGACCTCGGCCCTGGTCAATACCGATCCGGTGCTTTATGACGAATACCGTGGCACGGTGGAAGATCAGGTGATGGGCCGCGCCGCAGCAGATTCACTCGGTACGCATAAATGGGCGCTGCTGGCCAACCATGGTGTGCTGGTGGTGGCCAACGGGATTCGCCAGGCGCATTTGCGCGCCATCACGCTCGAATGGCGTTGCCGGCTGGCCTGGCGTGTCGAGATGCTCGGCGGCGGGTCACCCTTGCCGGCCGAGGTGGTCACCGCCACCGGGCAGCGAACCGACGCCAAAGGCTTTCCCTTTCTGTGGGAAGCCATGGCGCGCGAGGAAATCCGTCGGGATCCATCGGTGCTTGAATGAAAACGCCGCGCGCCATGGGCGACATGGCAGGGATGGCGTTCTCCTTGCAGATCAAGACCGTGGAAGGGTTTGATGAACTTGCCTGAGTCACGCGAGCGCTCCAGCGCAGCCGGCTTGCTGCTGCTGCTGACAGCGATGTCGATGCTGTCCGCAATGGACCGGCAAATGCTCGCCGTGCTGATCGAGCCGGTCAAGGCCGAGTTCCTGCTCAGCGACTTGCAGATCGGCCTGGTCAGCGGCCTGGGCTTTGCCCTGTCTTTCAGCCTGTTGGGCCTGCCCCTGGGGCGGATCGCCGACCGTCATGAACGGCGCAGCCTGGTCGCCTGGACCCGCGGGGTCGGTGGCTTGCTGGCGGCGCTGGGTGGCGCGTCCATCGGCTTCTGGAGTTTGATGGGGAGCCGGGCAGGGGGCGCGCTCAGCGATGCGGGCGGGGCACCGGCCTCTTTGTCGATGATCGCCGACCTCTATCCTCCGGCGCAGCGCTCGCGGGCGATGAGTTTGTTCGGCCTGGGTGCGGCCACCGGCTCGATGCTGGCCCTGGTGCTGGGCAGTTGGATCGCGCAGCAATGGGGTTGGCGCTTTGCCCTGGCAACAGTCGGTGGCAGTGCCGCCTTGCTGGCCTTGCTGCTGCGCCTGTTTTCGAGCGAACCCCTGCGCGCTGCAGCCTCAGGCAGCAATCCCGGCGCACAGACCCAGGGCCGCAGTTCGGTGGCCCTGGTCTGGCGCCAGCCGGTGACGCGCTGGATCATGCTCGGCGCCGGTTTCGCCTTGCTGTCGGGTTATTCGGTCGGCGCCTGGAACGTCAGTTATCTGGTGCGCAGCCATCACCTGACGCAACAGCAAGCCGGCTGGGTCGCGGGTTTTGCCGCGATGGTTTCGGTCTGCGGCAGTCTGGTCGCCGGCGCCATGACCGACCGCTTGGTGCGCCGCCATCCGGGCTGGCAAATGGGGGTGCCCTTGATCGGCGTCTCAATGGCCTTGCCGGCCGGAATCTT
>JBIKPD010000272.1:0-5619 GCA_044357665.1 Roseateles sp.
GTCTGGGCGCCCTGCATGCCTTTCCTGGACCTGGAACGATTCAGCTACGCCTTCATCGACTACCGCGGCTATGGCGCTTCCCGCGCGATCGCCGGCGAGCACAGCATGAAGGAAATTTCAGCCGATGCGATCGACCTGGCCGATCATCTGGGCTGGCAGGAATGGAGCGTCGTCGGTCATTCGATGGGCGGCATGGCGGCCCAACGTGTGGCCATCGATGCCGGCCCGCGGGTACGTGCGGTGCTGGGTGTCACGCCGGTGCCGGCCAGCGGCGTGCCGTTCCCGCCCGAGGTGCGCAGCCTGTTCGAGCAAGCCTGCAGCGACGATGGCGCCGCGCGCATGGTGATCGACGCCTCCTTGGGCCAGCGCCTGTCGCCCGCTGTCGCCGCTTTCGTGCTGGCCCATGCACGCAGCACGGCCAATCCAGACGCTTTTGCCGATTACCTGCAGGCCTTTTCCCGCAGTGATTTTTCGTCCGCAGCAGCGGCCCTGAAAGCTCCGCTGCTGGTGCTGATCGGCCAGCATGACGGCGGCGTCAGCGAAGACTTTGTCCGCGCCACCTTTCCCGCCATGTACCCCCAGGTGGAACTGGAAATCCTGCCCAATTCAGGGCATTACCCGATGCTGGAGACTCCGGCCTGGCTGGTCAGCGTGATGGAGAGGTTTCTCTCGGCGCATTGAACCTTGCCGACGACTACGGCCGCCGGCTCGGCACCAGCCGCAGCCTTGCCAGCAGCCAGGGCACCGCTATCGCAATGAACAGGCTGATGATCAGGCCCTTCGATGCTTCCCAGGCTTGCGCCGGCGGATTCAAGGCGGCACCGGTGATTTTCAGCGCCTTTTGCAGCAGGATGAAGGCCAATATTCCGACCAGGGCAGCGATGATCTGACGCCACCAACTGGTCGGCGCAGAAAAGCCAAGGGCCAGGTTTTCATAGCGCAGGCCGAGGAGTCCACCGACGATCCAGCCGGCGAGCATCAGCACGTAATTCGGCGGTTTGGCCATATTGGGCCAGCTGGCCAGCGTCGCTGCCGTGACCAGCAGGACAAACGTCAAGCTCCAGATCAGCCGGGTTTGCCAGAACCAGTGACGGTCCTTGATCTGGGCGAACAAAAACAGCGTTGCTGCGCCCAGCATCACGCCGCCCAGCACATCGGCCGCATCATGTGCGCCCAGGTAGATGCGGCTCAAACAAACGCCGACAACGACCGTCGAAGCCAGCAGCCATGCCCATGGTCGCCGGATTTCATAGGCCAGCCAGAACCAGATCGTGACCGCCATTTGTGCATGTCCGCTGGGCATGCCGTAACTTTCACCCACCAGATCATCGAGGCGCAAGGCCAGTGGCGGCCGTGGGCTCTGCAATAGATCCTTTAAAAAAGCGTTGCAGACGGCGCTGAAAGTGACCAGCAACATGACGCGGAAAAACATTTCCTTGTTCCACACCCAATAGCCTACTGCCGTGAAAAACATGATGAAGGTCGCATAACCCAACCAGGACACGGCGAAAGCCGCCTGAGTCAAGCCGGGACTGCGCCAGGGCAGCACCCAATCGATGTCGTGCAAAAGGTTCATGGCAGTTAGCTCAAATGGCAAGGACGATTGTCGGTATCGGGCAGGAACGCTGTGCCAACAGGGTTTGGCGGGCTGATTCTAAGCGCCGGTTCTGTCAACCTGGCGTTTTTGTCACGGTCCGAAAGATTCCCTGTATCGAGACGGTGCGAGAACCGCTGGTTTTTATTTGGTATTTTCTAAAATAAAGGGTCAACCAAACTTCTTGCCTGGCGTTGAACCTGTATGGCGCTGTTGCCATGATTGAAGAAAGCACTTATGTTGAAAAATACTCTGATTGCTGCTCTGCTGGCCTCTTCCGGTTTTGCGGCTTTGGCTCAAACAGCGCTTGCGCCAAAGCCAGCGGTGGCGGCTGCTTCAAGCGCAGCTCCGGCGATGCCAGCCAAGCCTGTCGCAGTGGCTGCTCCGGCAACGCCAGCAGCGCCAACAGCGCCAGCCAAGCCTGCAGCAGCAATGACTGCGGCAGCGCCAGCAACAACGGCAGCGCCAGCAGCGCCCGCTGCCAAAGTGGCCGGGGCCGAGCCTGCGGTGAAGAAATCAAAGAATGATATTTGCCACGACAAGAGCAGTTCGGCTTACAAGCAAACCACCAACTTCACCGAATATAAAACCATGGATGAATGCACCAAGAGCGGTGGCCGTCCACCCAAGGCAGGCAAGTAATTAGATTCAATCCCGGGTGCGGCTGAGTATGTAGTTGCGCTCGGGTTTGAAGCCGGAGCCGCCTTGCCTAGAATATAAATAATCCCGCTTTGCGGGATTATATTTTTCGAGCTTTCAGATCAGCGGACAGTATTCAGCCCTGATCCTTGGCATGGCGCTGCTCGAAGGCCCAGACCTCCGGAAATCCGGTCAACTGGTGCAACTGATCCATGCTGAAACTGGGCACATCAAGGCCGATCGTGCTGCGCTTGGATTGCAAAAATTGGTAGCCGGCAGCCAGTGCTGCGGTGGCCACGCCCATGCCCAAGGCCGGGTAGATGGCGATGTTGAAGCCCCATTCACGCAACTGGTCGGCCGCGATCTCGGGGGACAGGCCGGTCGGCACCATATTCGCCAGCAGCCAGCTATCGACTTCACTGCCGATGCGGCGGAACTCTTCTGCGGACTCGGGTGATTCGACAAAGATGATGTCGGCGCCGGCCTTGGCGTAGGCATTGCCGCGCTTGATCGCCTCGTCCAAGCCCAAGCCGGTGCGCGCATCGGTGCGGGCGATGATCAAGGTGTCGTCGCTGCGCCGCGCTTCGACTGCGACTTCAATTTTCTGCACCATCTCGGCCATGGCAATCACCTGGCGGCCCTTGGTATGACCGCATTTTTTCGGCGACTGCTGGTCTTCGAACTGGATCGCCTGCACGCCCGCGGCCTCATAGCCACGCACGGTGCGGCGCAAATTGATCAGGCCGCCAAAGCCGGTGTCGGCATCGGCGATCAAGGGCTTGCGAATACCGCCGGCGATCGTCGCTGCCCGCCCGACCATGTCAGTGTAGGTGACCAGGCCGGCATCCGCCACACCGAGGTAGGAGCCCGAGATGCCGTAACCGGTCATGTAGAGCGCCTTGAAGTCGAGTTGGTCCGCGATCAGCGCCGAGAACATGTCGAAGACACCCGGCGCGATCACGAACTCGCCCGCAGTCAGGATTTGTTTCAATGTTCTGGTCTGGTTCATCATCATGGTTCCGTTCGATCAGGCTGCGTGGCGCAGCTTTTTGTCCCATTGCAGCAAGCCCAGGCTCACGGCAGTGGCAAAGAGGAAGAGCATCAGCGCCAGCGCCACGATCGTCGGTGCATCGTTGCGGTCGATCGCGCGCATCAGCAGGTGGCCGATGCCGCGCTGCGAGGCAAACATTTCGCCCAGCAGCGTGCCCAGCAGGGTGAGTGAAAAGCCGATGCGCAGGCCGGCGACGATCTCGGGCAGGGCGGCCGGAATCAGCACATGGACGGCAGCTTGCCAGGCCGTCAGGCGGTGCGCCCGGATCGAGCGCAGGTGGACAGGGCGCAGATTGCGCACGGCCGTCATCGTGAAGATCACCATCGGGATGATGCCGTGGATCGCGCCGAAGGCGATCTTGGCCGAAATGCCCAGCCCGAAAATCAGCAGCACGACTGGATAGAGCGCGATTTTCGGGATCGAGTAGAGCGCCAGCAACAGCGGCTCGAACACATCGCCGGCCAGCCGGCGCGCGCCCAGCAGCAGGCCGATGGCCATGCCGCCGAGCAGCGAGATGCAAAGCGCCGCGCCAAAGGCCAGGCCGGTTTCGGTCAGGTGGTCGATGAATTCAGCGTCGCTGACTTCGATCTTCACCTGCTTGAAGGTGCTGAGCGGGCCGGGCAGAATCGTCGGGCCAAAAAACCAGCTGGCCAGCGCCCAGCAGCCGAGGATGCCGAGCAAGAGCAGCACCACATCGCCCCAGCGCTGGGCTGCCGACGGCAAGGCATTGGGCGATTTCAAGCCAGCTCCTTGAGCACGCGGCGCTGGTAAAGCCGCTGCTCCGCCATATGCAGGAGCAGATTGATCGTGCCGACAAAGAGCAGCAGCAAGGTCATCAGGCCGTACATCGTCGGGTTGTCGAAGTTGTTGTAGGCATAGGCGATCTGATAGCCAAAACCGGCCCCCGACAGCACGAACTCGCCACCGATCACCGCGATGAATGAATAGACCACGGCCAGCTTGATGCCGGTGAAAACGAAGGGCAGGCTGGCCGGCAAGGTGATCAGCCGCAGCTCGTCGATGCGGCCCATGCGCAGCATGCGCGCGGTGCGCAGCAGCACCGCCGGCACCCGCTCCAGCCCATTCAATGTGTTGACCGCCATCGCCACCACCGCGAACAAAAAGCCCAGCGCGACCAGCGGCCAGCGATTCAGCCCCAGCAGCACGATCAGCATTGGGTAGAGCACGAAGATCGGCACCGCGTAATACGACAGCAGCAGCGGGTCAAGCACGCGCCGCAGCCTGGGCAACTTGAACAGCAGGGTGCCGAACAGGAAGCCGAACAGCACCGCCAGCAGCACCGCGATACCCGCCGCTGAGAGAGTCAACCAGATGTCGGTTTTGAAGCTGCCCTTGACCAGCAGGTCAATGGCGCTGAGCAGCATCTTCGAAGGTGGAATGAATGAGACCGGATTGATCCAGCCGAGCCGGCTGCCGGCTTCCAGCAGCAACACGCAACTGGCGATCACCAGCAGGCGCAGGGCGACGACGCGGTGCTTGAGCCACGCCGGCTGCAGGTTGCCAGGCTGGGTTGTCATCGCTTGGCTTTCAGCGCCTTGATCGACTCGGCGCGCAGCATGCCCCAGATTTGCGCCTGCAAGGCGCCAAAGCGCGGGTCCATCGCGGTCTGCGCGTCGCGCTCCGGGCTCCAGCCGGTTTCGACGATCTCGATGAAACGACCCGGGCAGGACGACATCACGCCGATCCGGTCCGACAGCAGCACCGCTTCATCGATCGAATGGGTGATCAGCATGATCGTCGAGCCGGTGTCGCGCCAGAGCTTGAGCATCTCCTCGCCCATCAGCAAGCGGGTCTGCTGATCGAGCGCGCCAAACGGCTCATCGAGCAGCATCAGCCTTGGCCGCAACACCATCGCGCGCGCAATGCAGACCCGCTGGCGCATGCCGCCCGACAACTGCGAGGGATAGATGCCGGCGCATCCCGACAGACCCATGAAGTCCAGCGCATGGTCGACCCTGGCCTTGACCTGATCCTCGGGCAGACCGGCGCGGCGCAGGCCGAAAGCGGCGTTGTCAAAGACATTCAGCCAGGGAAAGCTGGCGTCCTCCTGGAACACGACGGCGATGCCATCAGGCACTTCGCCGACGACAGGCTTGCCTTCGAAATGCACGCTGCCGCTGCTCGGCGCACCAAGCCCGGCCAGCAGGTCGAGCAAGGTCGATTTGCCGCAGCCCGAAGGTCCGACGACCGAGAAGAATTCACCCTCGCGCAGATCGAATGAAACCGGCCCGAGCGCATGGAAGGGCTGGCCGGTATCGCGTGCGCTGAAGGTCTTGGTCGCTTCCTTGACGCTGACGATTGGGTTTCGGGCCAG
>JBIKPD010000041.1:0-17616 GCA_044357665.1 Roseateles sp.
TCGTGCGCCGAGTTCGCCGTGTAGGTCCACTTGCCATCAGTGTCGATGCTGAAGACACCGAAGCCGTTGCTGCCAGCCACGCCAGTCTGCGCTGTAAAAGTGGTTGCGCTATCAAGGTCACGAGCCGTAAGGCTTCCGCTGGCCTGGAGGACTGCATCAGTCTCTGCCAAGGAGACGTTATTTGAGCCCGTAATTATGGCGGGTATATTTTGACCGCTCGCAGCGGCTTCACCGGCGGCAGACAGCGTCTGCTGCAAACTACTCAAAAAATTCTGAGCAAACTGAGCCGCTTCCTCACCCGAAAGCGTTGATGTCTGCTTGATAGCATCAGACAGCAAGCTCTGCGCCGAAGCAATGACGGCATCGGCCGAGGCCAGCGTCGCTTTTGCAAGGGCGACGACGGCAGGGTCCGTCGAGGCCAGGTCGGCATAAGCCTGTGCCAGGCCCTGGCAGGATGCGGCAATCGACGCCAATACTGACGCCACTTGGTCCAACATAGCGGCCGCCACAGCCGGATCCAACTTGCCTTGACTGACCAAATCACTCAGGACGGATCCCACCAGGTCGCCCAAAGACAATTGTCCGGATGCAGTTGGATGGGCCAGTGAATGCTGCAAGTCGAGGGCGAACATCTTGCCAATCGACTGCGCGCTGGACGATGCATCTGCCAAGATCCTGCCAAGCGAGGTGGCTACCGACTCAAAGGCTGCGTTGCCACCGCCTGCTGCGGTAGCCAGCGCATCCAAAGCCGAGAAAAGTTGCTTGTTGGCCGCGTAGACCTGCTGGCCAGCCAAGGATCCGCTCTTTAACTCAGAAATGTAGTCGAAATACAACAGGTCCAGCTGTGAATCGGAGATGCCCAAGGCGGCCTTGAGCGCAGCTTGGGTCAACCCCGGGGACAAGGCCAGCAAAGTCGAAATGGTCGAAATCACTCCATCCGTGGCATCTCCGCCGGCGAACAAGCGCTCGCCCAAGGTATTACCAACGGAATCCTTTCCGCCTGCCTCGACGACCACCCGACCGCCCGCCACGCGGTCAAACGGACCTAGCGTGAAATGGCCTGACTTGTCGATCAACGCCCAGCTTTCACCGGCATCCCACTTGCCGTTACCATTTGTGTCGTAAAAAGCCCTGACGCCCAGGAAATTACCGTCGACAACTGTGCCCTCGAATCCCGCCGGACCTGCTGTAAACAGACTGAAACTCAAACTTGCCGAAGTCGTATCCGTTCCGTCGCTGACCCCGTAGCTGAGTTTGAGTGTTCCGACGTAATTGGCGTTAGGCGTGATCGTCCAGGTGCCATTGCCGTTGTCGACTACAGTGCCGTAATCAGCAGTCAAATTCTTGATTGAAAGACTACTTCCTTCTACGTCAGAAAAGCCCTTCAGCAAGCTATCTGCTGTGACGATGTATGCCGTATTCGCCGCGCCAGCCGCCAAAACTGCCGCTTCAGACGCTGAAAGAACTGGCGCATCGTTGACAGCAGCAATCGTCAGATTCAGGCTGGCTGCAGTCGTATCGGTGCCATCGCTCACGCCATAGCTGAGCTTGATCACGCCGTTGTAATTGGCTGCCGGCGTGATCGTCCAAGTGCCATTACCGTTGTCGACCACCGTGCCGCGGTCAGCCGTCAAATTCTTGATAGAGAGTGCGCTACCCTCAAAGTCGGAGAACCCCTTCAGCAAACTCGCGGTTGAGACCGTATATGCCCTGTCTTCAGAGCCAGCTGTCAACGACTCAGCCGCACCAGTAAGGGCTGGGGCTTGGTTGGGTGACGCAACGATTGGAGCAGCCGCTTTGCCACCCCCGCTGCTCGCAAGTGCAATCCCTCCGGCCAAGCCCAAGGCCGCAAGTGCAACAGTCGAAACCTGGCCCGCCGCCGCAGCGCTTGCAACCGCCGGTTCCACCGAACTCGCAGCTTGACTCGTCACGGCACTTGACTCAGGCGCTTCAACGGCAACTTGCGCCTCTGAAACCAGCGCCTCAGTTGGCTGCGAAACCGCATCTGGAGAAGTCGCCTCCGGATCAGGCAAGAACTCGTCAGCGCCTGGTTCAAGATTCACCTGACCATCGACAGGCAACGCATCTGGTGAAGTCGGCTCCGGATCAGGCAAAAACTCGTCGGCGCCTGATTCAAGATTCACCTGATCATCGACCGGCAACGCATCTGCATCACTCGGTGAATTTTCGAGATCCAGTTCGCCTGATCTCCCCGC
Organism: Roseateles sp.; assembly: GCA_044357665.1. Classification (GTDB taxonomy): domain Bacteria; phylum Pseudomonadota; class Gammaproteobacteria; order Burkholderiales; family Burkholderiaceae_C; genus Paucibacter_A. The sequence goes on from JBIKPD010000041.1 coordinate 2,217, forward strand.
CCAAGCTCCTAGAGCTGGCGCCAATAGCAACGCTGCAAGCGCGAGTTGCTCTGCACCCAGACGAGCCAGAGCCTCGCGAATTCGCGCAGTTTTTTTGGACCGCATACGTAACTTTTGCACCTGCAATACCTTCCACACAGACTTGGTCAAGCAATCATTGAACCGCTTAATACTCAGCGAGCCATAGAAATCTCATCTCTCGCATTTTGCCACATATAAATTGTTAATTATTTTTAAAACGGTAAACCTCACGAATACACATGAAATTACCGCAGGTTTGAAACGAATCTATAGATAAAAATCTTAACATAATTGCCAATAGCATGTAAACTGATTATACTGATTTATTGCCGATTTTAAGATGCGCCCATTCGCACCGAAACTAGTGATTACCCTTTGTTTTGGCGCGGCGGCCCGCTGCCTGATTGCGCTATAACGGCGATCTAGGGCAACCTGCTTAGCGGCTGCAGGTTGCCGATGGCGCATGGCCAAGCACGTCAAGCCCGCAATAAATTGCTTTGAGGAGCAGGCCAAGCCGGTACCAATCCGAGCCCGTCGAGATCAATGGATCTAGCTCGAGCTGGTCAGTTCGGTCCTAGGATTGTTTGCCCTGAGCCAGCGCCGCGCCGTGCAGCACCCGCTGCGGAAACGGAATTTCCACCCCGAGCTGATTGAGTCGGCGCAGCAGCGCCAGGTTGACATCAGAGAGGACATTGCTCTGTCCATTCTCAGGGTCGCCGATCCAGAAATACAAACTCAGCTCCAGCCCGTCGGCTGCAAACTTGCTCAGATGCACCATCGGCGCCGGGTCGGACAGCACTCGCGGCACCGCGCCGACTGCATCGGACAGTTGTGGCAGCAAGACATCCAGATCAGTGGCATAGGCGACCTGGACGGTCGTCTGTAGCCGCATCTTGGGATCGGCCAGCGACGAGTTTTCGACCCTTTGGCCGATCAGGATTTCGTTAGGAACAATCGCTTCGCGGCCATCCAGGGCCTGGATGACGGTGTAGCGCATCTTGATGTCGCTGATGCGTCCTTCAAAGCCATCGACTTTGACGATGTCGCCGATGCGCAGGCTGCGTTCAGCCAGGATCACGAATCCGGAGACATAGTTGGCCGCCAGCTTTTGCATGCCAAAGCCGATGCCGACTCCGATCGCGCCGCCGAGCACACCGATCGCGGTCAGATCGATGCCGGCCGCTGACAAGGCAAACAACAGGCCGACGAACAAGAGCAAGGCGCGAGTCGCGTTGGCAGCGATCTTGCGCAGCGAAAAGTCCATATTGCTGCTGCCGCGCAGCAAGCGCGATTCGATCACCGACGACAGCCACAGCGCCAGCACCAGCACGATGATGGCAGTCAGTGAACCTTCGATCAAATTGCGCAGCGAGATATGCGCAGCGCCGATCTTCAGGTTGATCTTTTCCAACTCTTCAAGAATGACCGGCAAAGCGCCGGTGATCCACAACAGCGCAGCACTCCAAGCGAGCCAGGGAACGCTGCGCCCCGCCAACTCGAGCAAGCCCGATTGCGGCAGGGCTGCGCCGAGCACCCGCAGGGTGAACCTGATCACGAGCAGCGAAAGCAGCACCGGCAGGGCCAGCTTGAACAACACCGCTGAAGCTCCCAGGCCTGGCAGCAGGCCGCGCGCACCGACGACCAGCAGCAAAGCCAGCCCTGGAAACAGCACACCATCAGCCACATGCCGGCCGAACAGCACCGAAACCGCTCGATGTTTGAGATGACGATGCAGGCCAGCCACACAAAGCCATGCCAGCAGCAAGCAGACGAGCAGAACGCCCGCCTCGATCAACACAGCAGGTTGGAGCAGCGCCATCAGCAGCGCCTGCAAGCCGTCAACATCCAGCAGATGGCCCATCAGGTTCGGATCGCCATGACCGTCAAATACCAGCCAGCACGCGCAGGTGCAGGCCGACACTACGCGCCAGGGCGCCGAGGTTGTAGCCGCCTTCCAGGCAAGAGACGATCCGACCCTGTGAATGGCGCAGGGCCACTTCCTTGATGCGCCGGGTCATCCATTCATAGTCGGCATCCACCAGGCCCAACTGGCCCAGATCGTCTTCGCGGTGCGCATCGAAACCGGCGGAGATGAAGATCATCTCGGGCTTGAAACGCTCCAATGCCGGCAGCCACATCGCCTCGATCATGGCGCGGACCTCCGGGCCCCTGGTGTAAGCCGGAACCGGCACATTGACCATGTTCTCGCCCTGGGGCACAGCGCCGCTATAGGGGTAGAGCGGATGCTGAAAGATGCTGACCATCAACACCCGCTCATCACCCGCAATGATGTCTTCGGTGCCGTTGCCGTGGTGGACATCGAAATCGACGATCGCCACGCGCTGTAATCCTCGCCGATCCAGCGCATAGCGGGCCGCAATCGCGACGCTGTTGAAAAAGCAGAAACCCATGGCCTTGCTGCGAGTGGCATGGTGCCCAGGCGGACGGACGGCACAAAAAGCGTTGGCCACCTCGCCGTCGAGCACCATCTCGGTGGCCTTGACCGCCGCACCGGCGGCATGTGAAACCGCCGACCAGGTATGTTGATTGGCCGAAGTGTCGGGGTCGAAGGCATGGGAGAGCCCGCTTTCGGCGCAGGCTCGCAATGTTTCTGCCAGCTCCGATACATAGCCATGGGTATGGGCCAGTTCGACATCTTCGAGGCGCACCTCGGGAGCTTCAAACCGCTGCAGCCCCAGTTCGATGCCGCTGGCAAGCAGCCAGTCCTCGATCGCGTCAAGGCGTTGCGGGCATTCAGGATGGCCGCGCCCCATGTCATGCCGGCGGCAGTCGGGGTGGCTGATGTAGGCAGTGGACATAGGTCTTTGATTTCATGCCGGCGGCATTGCCGCGAGCTGTTGATCTGTTTTTGAGCTATTGTCAGAACAATGGCTTCCCAACAATTGTCGAAAACTCCATCGCTGACCTTGCGGCTGCAGATTATCACGATCACCCAGGCCCTGTTGCTGGTCGCGGCCTTGCTGCTGTCCGGCGCGATCGAAGCCGCGCCACGCAAAAAGGTCAAGGTCGCCGAGCCGCAAGCATTCGGCGCGCGCGCCGACCTGATGCGCTTCGGCGCTGCGCTGGCTGCCGAACAAGGCTGGGATGTTGAACAGTTGCAAGCACAGTTGGCTCAAGCCAGGAGCCTGCCCGTGGTGCAGAAGCTGATCATGCCCGCGCCGGCTGGTCAGGCCAAGGACTGGGCCGCTTACCGCGCACGCTTCATCGAGCCCCGGCGACTGCGCGCCGGCCTGGCTTTCTGGGAACAGAACGAAGGCGCGCTGTCGCGAGCCGAGGCGATCTACGGCGTGCCAGCCGCCTTGATTGCCGGCTTGATCGGCGTTGAAACTTTTTATGGCCAGATCACCGGCGGCTTCAGGACGCTCGATGCGCTGGCCACGCTGGGCTTTGACTTCCCTGCCGGCCGCAGCGATCGCAGCGCCTATTTCCGCGGCGAACTGGTCGAGTTCCTGAAGCTCTGCCGCCGTGAAGGGCTCGACCCGCTGGCCGTAAAAGGCAGCTATGCCGGGGCCATCGGCTGGCCTCAGTTCATGCCGGGCAGTTGGACCCGCTACGCCATCGACTTCGACGGCGACGGCCATGTCGACCTGATCAACAGCCCGGCCGACGCAATCGGCAGCGTTGCCAACTATCTGGTCCAGCATGGCTGGCAGCGCGGTATGCCGACCCATTACAGCCTGGCAATGCCGATGGCGACCAGCGCACGCGCGCAACTGCTGGCGCCGGACATCCTGCCCAGCTTCACGGCCGCACAGCTGCAGCAGTTAGGCGCGGTGATTTCGGAAGCGGCGCAGGAGCATGACGGCCTGCTGGCGGTGGTCGAATTGCAGAACGGCCGCGCAGCGCCGAGCTTCAGCCTGGGCACCGCCAACTTCTATGCCTTGACGCGTTACAACTGGTCAAGCTATTACGCTTTTGCGGTGATCGAACTCGGCCAGGGTCTGGTCCAGCTGCGCCAAGCCAGGTAAGCCGCCAAGCATCGCGGTCCAATCAAGGCAGCAGCGGCAGCGCCTCCTCCAGCCAGGGCCCGAAGTCCTCCGCAGCTGCACTTGGCCGATGGTGCCAATAGCGCATGGCCTGCTGGCGCTGGCATTGCCAGCTACCGTCCGCGCTTTGCCAGCGCCAAGCGCCGCAGTCGGGCGAGATGAACAACTGCACCTGACGGTCCTGATAGCGTGCCAGCACGCTTGGCGCCGGATGGCCAAAGCGGTTGCGGTATCCCGCCTGGACCATGGCCCAATGCGGTGCGACCGCGTCGAGAAAAACATCGCTCGACGACGTCTTGCTGCCATGGTGTGGCACCAGCAGCACCTCGCTTCGTAGCGCGTCCTTGGGATAACGCTCGACCAGCGCCAACTCCTGTGGCGCTTCAATGTCGCCGGCCAGCAAGGCGGATCGGCCCGAACTCAGGCTGCTGATGCGCAGCACGCAGGACATCGCGTTGCTCTTCAACGGCGACTCATAGTCAGACCGGCGCGGGTGCAACAACTCGAAGCGCACGCCGTCCCATTCCCAGCTCTGGCCCTGTTCGCAGTTGCGCTGGCGCGGCCAGACCGGAATCAGCTGCTGCTCGGGCCCCAGCGAACTTTGCAGCAGATCGACCGGTATCCCGGCCAGCACCGACGCCGCGCCGCCGATATGGTCCATGTCGCGATGGCTGAGCAGGAGTAGGTCCAGCCTGGTCACACCGATCGCGCGCATCAATGGCAGCAGCACGCGCTGACCGGCGTCGATGCCGGGCGCAAATTGCGGGCCGCTGTCGTAGAGCATCTGATGGCCTGAAGTGCGCAACAAAACCGCATTGCCCTGGCCGATGTCGGCCGCGAGCAGCTCGAATTCACCCGCCGCGGGCCGCATGGGTGCCGGCCAGAGCAGGGGCAGCAACATGGCCAACCCGCAGGCGCGCAAGCGCCATGGCAAGGGCAAGATCAGCAGCGCACCACCCGCCAAGCCGGCCAGTTGCGCCCAGACCGGCGCCACCGGCAAGATCCAGACAGCCCCTTGCAAGGACGCGAGCCAATGCAGATAAGCCATCAAGCCCTGCGCGCAAGACTCCGCCCAGGACCACAAGCCCGGCAGCAGCGCACCGCACAGCGCCAACGGTGTGATGACAAAGCTGACCAGCGGAATTGCCACCAGGTTGGCAAACAGGCCGACCAGCGAGATCTGCTGAAAGAACAGCAGGCTCAGCGGCGCCAGGCCAATTGTGGCCACCCATTGGCTGCGCAGGCCAGCCAGCAAATGGGCTTTGATGCCATGCGGCGCAAGGGCTTCATTGCCACTGGCCATCAACAAGGCCACCGCGGCAAAACTGAGCCAGAAACCCGCCTGGCTGATGGCAAACGGATCGATGGCAGTGACGATGACCGCCGACGCCAGCAAGCACATCGGCCAGGGCCAGCGCAACCCCAGCGCCCGCAACAGCGCCAGGCTCAGCAGCATCCAGACGGTACGCTGCGACGGCACGCCCCAGCCCGAAAACATCGCATAAGCAAAGGCCGCCAGCACGCCAGCCCAACGCGCCACGGTGGGTGCCGGCCAGCGCAGGCAGAGCCTGGCACTGCGCCGCCATTGCCGGCCGACCAGATATTGCGCCAGCCAGGCAAACATCGTCACATGCAGGCCGCTGATGCTCATCAGATGGGCGACGCCAGTGTCGCGAAACAGCGCCCAATCGCTGCGCGCGATCGCCGCCTGATCGCCCAGACTCAAGGCCGCCAGCACTCCGGCTGCCGAAGCGTCAAGCACCTGGTGCTGCAAGGCTTCACGCAAGCGCTCGCGCCAGCGGTCCAGCGACCAGACCGGTGCAGCCTCGAGGCGCTGCATGACACCCGGACGCACCACGCCGGTGGCGCGCAGATCCTGTTCGAACAGCCACAGCTCATAGTCAAAGCCATGCGGGTTCATCAAACCATGCGGGCGCTTCAGCCGCACCAGCAATTGCCAAATTTCGCCGGCGCGCAGCGGCGGTGCGGCCTCGCCATGCTGGGCATACCAGGACAGCAGCAAACGCGGTGGCAGAACAAGCGGCGGATCCTGCAAGTCCGGGCCGGCATGGGCTTGCAATGTTTCGAACTCGAAGCGCCAACCTGGCGCACCCGACAGCCCCTGCGTGGCACTGGGCAGTGAGGCGACGCGGCCGCTGAGCAGAATGTCGCGGCCCTCCCAGGCTGCGGGCAATGCTTCGAGCAAGCGGGCCTGGGCCCGCCACATCCCTTGCGAGAAGGCCAGCAGCAGCGCCGCCAGACTGAAGCAAATGGCCCGCTCCCATGCGCGCTGCTGCAAACGCAGGCCGAGCGCGAACGCTGCGACTGCAGTCAGGGCCAGCGGCACCGCCCCGCCCGGCAGATTTCGAAGCTGCTGCAACAGCCCGAGCCCGGCCAGCCAGGCCGCAGCGGGCAGCACTGACTGCCAGGCGTTCAAGGTCTGCCGGGAAGTCGAACTGCTCGTCGCTGCGGATGTCGCCAAGACCATTCCCCTTGCCTGCGCGGTGTAGGATGCGGGTCGGACTATCGTAGCGATTTCACTCTCACGCACACAGGAAAAAAACATGAGCAGCCAGAACAGCAGCACCGATGTCTACCAACGCATTGAAGCCCTTGGCCTGACGCTGCCGCCACTGGCCATACCCGCTGCTGCCTACCTGCCTTTTGTCCGCAGCGGCCAGCTGGTTTTCCTCTCGGGGCATATCGCCAAGAAGGACGGCAAGCCCTGGGTTGGACAACTCGGCCGGGATCTCGACACCGCCACTGGCAAGCTGGCGGCACGCTCGGTCTGCGTCGAGCTGCTGGGCACGCTGCACGCCGCGGTGGGTGACCTGAACCGCGTCAGCCGGATCGTCAAAGTGATGAGTCTGGTGAACAGCACACCTTTCTTCACCGAACAGCATCTGGTCACCAATGGCTGCTCCGAGCTGCTGGCCGAAATTTTCGGCGAGCGCGGCGCCCATGCCCGCAGCGCCTTCGGTGTGGCACAAATTCCGCTGGGCGCCTGCGTCGAAATCGAATTGATCGCCGAATTGCAGGCCTGATGTTCCTGACCGCTTCCAAGCTGCCGCCACGCCTGCTCGCAGGCATCGCCCTGGCCAGCTTCGGCGCTGTAACCATCGCCTTGGTGGCGCAGCATGGTTTTGGTGTCAAACCCTGCGCCTGGTGCGTGCTGCAGCGCGGCATCTTCTTGCTGACCGGCGCAGTCGCCCTGCTGGGCTGGCAGCTCAAACGCGGCCCGCGCAAGCTCGCGCTGTCGATGCTGATCGCCTTGGGCCTGACCGGTCTGGCCGCAGCCTATTTCCACCATCAAGTCGCCGCCCAACTGGAAAGCTGCGCGCTGACCCTGGCTGACCGCCTGATCACGGCCCTGGACCTGGAAGAATTCTGGCCATTTGTCTTTCGGGTGACGGCCTCGTGCAGCGACGCCGCAGCGCACCGTTTGCTGGGCCTGAGTTATGAAATCTGGAGCGGCCTGCTGTTTCTGGCGATTGCCGCTTCGAGCCTGGTCGGACTGAAGCAACGTTAACCGAATCACTCAAGGAGCAGGCATGGGCGCGCAGTGGAAAGCAAAACACAAGGACCTGGCATCGAATGCCAAAGGGCGGGTTTTCGGCAAGCTGTCGAAGGAGTTGATGATCGCCGCCCGCAACGGCGCTGACCCCGATATGAACCCGCGCCTGCGCATGGTCGTCGAACAGGCGCGCAAGGTCTCGATGCCGCGTGAGACGCTCGAGCGTGCGATCAAGAAAGGCGCCGGACTGCTCGGCGAGACGGTGCATTTCGAACATGCCACCTATGAAGGCTATGCGCCGCACCGCGTGCCGCTGATCGTCGAATGCCTGACCGACAACATCAAGCGCACGGTGGCTGAAATTCGCGTGCTGTTCCGCAAAGGGCAGCTCGGCTCGGCCGGCTCGATCGCCTGGGAGTTCGACCATGTCGGACTGATCGTCGCCGCGCCATTGAGCAAAACAGCCGATGCCGAGACGGCAGCGATTGAAGCCGGCGCCCAGGAATTCGAACCGGCCGAAGACGATGCGACGCTGTTCATCAGCGCAATGTCCGACCTCGACCTGGTCTGCCGCGCCCTGCCCGACTTCGGTTTCAAGGTCTTGTCGGCACAACTTGGCTATCGGCCCAAAAGCAATGTCGAGCTGAGCCCATCAGAACTCGAGGAAGTCGAAGCTTTTCTGGCCATCATCGATGCACATGACGATGTGCAGAACGTCTATGTCGGCCTGACGGGTTGAGGCAAAACCTCCGGCAATGAGCAGCCCTTGATCGGGCTGACCGGGTGCCTTGCGGCGGCTGGCTTCAGTCGCGCTCATGGGCCCGTTCGCGTTTGCGGCCATCTCCCTCTTTGCCGCCTTTGATGGCGTGCTTGTTGCTGCTGCGGTGGCAGTCCACGCAGTTATCAAACTGACGGATGCCCTCCTCGACATGCTCGCGCCGGATATTGGCCACCGTATGTTCATGGCATCCATAGCAGGTGTAGCGACTGTAGACATTGCTCAGGTGGCAGGTGACGCAACTGGCATTGTGGTCACGGTCCAGCTTGAAGTAGTTGTCATGTTCAAAATTGGCCGGCGTCCACTTCTGCTGGGTGTGGCATTGACCACAGTTGCCGGTGATCGACTTGTGCAAGGCGTCGGCAGGTGACTTGTGGCAGGCCTGGCATTGATCGCTTGTTTCCTGCTTCAGCAGCGAGTGGTCAAAGTTGCCTTGCAGGTGATAGCGTTTCACGCCGGCATGATCACTGTGGCAAGCCACACAGTCCTGGCTGATGAGCTCCTGATGAAAAGGCGTGGTCGTAAGCGGCTTGAGAACGGGTGCGCCTTGGGTGGTCAAACGGCCGATATCGGCGGGCTTATGGCAACTCACGCACTTAGCCGGCGCCACCCCGGTGAACGAGGCATGGCAGGCAAAGCAATCGGTCTCGAGTTGCTTGTGCCCAGGAATGAGCTTGCCCGGGCCGACCATCAGATCAGGATAGGCAAAGGTCAGCCACGCCAAGACCATCAGGTTGATGGCCAGGATTACTTTGAGGGTCCGGCTCATATCCAGCCCCAGAACAAAAAGATGCTGAAGATATGGCCAAGAGCGAGCATTGCAAACACGATGAAAATGGGAATATGCACCTTGCGCCACTGGGTCATTGCACCCAAGGCCACAGCATCCCAAAACACCGCCCGTTCGACCTCGGTCTTGGACAAGCCGCGCAACTGGAACCGTTCCCGCTCGCCTTGTACATGCAGGCGCGACTGGGCCAACAACATCTTGCCCACCAGACCGCTGATCACATTCACCCCCATGGCTACAGTAGCCAGCCAGGGCAGGATCGCATTGAAGTGGATGCCGGCATGGATCAGCACCATCAGGGAACCCAGCCAGGCACCAAACTCATGCAATTTAAGCATTGCCTTGGGGTCGCCCGCGCTGACCCATTTGCGCTTGCGCGCCGAGTAGTAGAGCGAGCCAATGATCAGCAAAGTGCCCGGAATTCCCATATAGCGCCCGACCCAGACCAGGTTCAGTCGATGCAACAGATAGTCCCCAGCCAAGGTGGCGGCAGCCAAGAGCCCCAGCAGCAAGGTGAAGGGCAATACATGTTCTCGCCACAGTGAATTCTTCATTTACGCCTCCAGGGTGACCGCAGCTTTTGGAATGCAGACACACAGCAGACAACTGCCCGGCTCGGGATCGAAATCCGGCGCCTGGGTGTAAGCCACCTCACCGCTGCTGATGCTGGTCTGGCAAGTACCACATCCCCCGGCCCGGCAACCGGACTGGACTTCGATGCCATGCGACTCGGCAAGGTCCAGCAAACTGCCCATGCCGGGCTCCCAGCTGGCTTGTTTTCCTGATTTGGCAAAAGTCACCATGACCGCGTCTGGCTTGTCGCCTGGCCGACTACGGTCGGAAGCAGCGGCTGCCGGGTTCTTGCGCGGTATTGATGCCGGACCAAAGGCTTCAAAGTAAATCCGTCCGCTCGGCACCCCCCACTCCTCCAAGGCAGGCACCAGGCTTTGCAGCATCGGAGTCGGGCCGCAAATGTAGAAGTGATAGGGTTTGAGTGGCAACAAGCGACGCAGCAGCGCGATGTCCACTCGGCCGTGGTGCAGGTGCACAGTGCCCACTCGCAACACATCCAGATCATCTGCTTGCGGATCACTCAGGCATAGGTGCAGATGAAAACCCGGATGTTGTGCGGCCAGCGCTTGCATTTGACCTTGCAGCACCAGCTCAGCCCTGTTGCGCACACCGTAAAACAGCCACAGCTCCCGCCCAGGCTGTACGGCCAGAGACCAACTCAGCATGCTCATCAAGGGCGTGATGCCGATGCCACCGCCAATCAATACGACCGGCGCATCGCTGTGATCGATATGGAAATGACCTGCGGGAGCACGCACTTGCAAACGACTGCCGACCTCGACCTGATCATGCAGGTAGTTCGATGAAATCCCCGCGGCCAGGTTGCTGCCGACCGGAGCGAGAGCGCGCTTGACAGAAATGCGGTAACTGTCGGGTTGCGGTGCATCGGACAGCGAGTAGCAGCGAATGACGGATTGGATGCCACCGACTGCATCGGGCGCCTCCAGCTGAAAAGTCAGGAATTGACCCGGCAGGAATGGAGGCAGTGGCGTGCCATCTTCAGGGACCAGCGTGAACGAACAAACTTGGCAGGCCTGGTCTTCAAGTCGGATGTCCTTGACTCGAAATGCGCGATAGCCTCGCCATGCGGCTGTTTTTGCCAACTCAGGCGCAGCTCCATCCGCAGTAGCAAGGTCAAGCTCGGCGACCACGTTGCGCAGCGCCTGATACGCCTGCCAGTGATGCCAAAACCCGATCAACAAATAGGCGGCTACCTGCAGCAGAATTCCGGCCGCAATCCAAAGCATCAGGTCGAGAGAGGCCATAGGTCAAAGCCTATGCCCAATGTCTGGGCCCGTGATGACTTACATCAGGGAAGCAAGGAAGCGAGGCTGGTCATCCCTCTAATCGCCTTTGACGATACCCTCGCGACGCGGGTCCGCGGCGCCATACCAGCCGTTGCCTTGGCGCTGGATCGCATGGACGCCGCTGGAAAGTTCGGTTTCGACCACAGGATGCCCGAGCGCCCGCAAGCCGGTCGGGATGGCAGCTGGAAATCCACCGGCTTCCAGCACCGTGGTGCCGAAGAAACTACCAAAGTTGGGCAGATCGACTGCGCGCTGCAGATTCATGCCCCAGGCCAAAGAAGCAATCAGCGTCTTGGCAGTGTAAAAAATGATCGCTGGTCCGCCCGGTGAGCCCAGACTCATCAGCAGGCGATTCCTCCCGCGGTCGAGTTCGAAGACCAGCGTCGGACTCATGCTCGAGCGCGGCCGCTTGCCCGCTTCAGCCCGGTTCGCGACGGGCTTGCCCTGGGCATCAGTCGGCGCCATCGAGAAATCAGTCATCTCGTTGTTGAGCAAAAATCCGCCGGCCAGACCGCTGCCACCATCGCTCATGATGCGCGACCCAAATCCCGACTCGATGCTGCTGGTCATCGCTACCGCATGGCCGTCAGCGTCGACGATGCTGATATGCGAAGTGCCGTACTCAGCCTGTTCAGCCTGTGCTGCATGGCTCAGTTGTGCGCCCAGCGGCCTTCCTGCAGCGACTTGCTTCATTCGCTGCGGGCCGATCAAGGCCGCCCGCTGCTGCAAATAGGCCGCGTCGAGCAGATTGCGCCAATCGCCAGCAGGTGCGGTGACGAAGGCTGGGTCGGCAATGTACTGGTCACGATCGGCAAAGGCCAGCCTCGAGGCTTCGAGGTACTCGTGCAGCCAGGAAACGCCAGGCAGACCGTCGGATGGTTTGGCTTGGCTGGAAAAACCTCCCCGAGCCTCGATCAGCTTGAGGGTCTGCATCATCGTCAGATGGCCTGACGATGGTGGAGGAAAACCGCAGACCAGGTAGCGTTGCAACCATTGACTGCACAGGGCATCCCGCAGGATCGGTTGGTAGGCAGCCAGATCAGCCTGACTGAGCATTCCCGGCCTGGCATGGCCGCGCACGCGCCGCGAGATGTCGGCGGCAACCGGGCCAAGGTAGAACGCTGCCGCGCCTTTTTCGGCAATGGCGCGCAGCACCTCGGCCAAGGCCGGATTTTTCAAAGAGTAGCCGACCGGACGCGGCAGGCCCTGCGCGTCATAGAAATAGCTGCCAGCCTGCGCATCGCGGCGCAGCGCTTTCTCAGCGCTGAGTAACTTGTGCAGCCGCGGACTGACCGGAAAGCCGCGGTCAGCCAGTTCGATCGCCGGCTGAAACAAGGCGGACCAGGGCAGTCGGCCATGCTGACGATGGGCTTGAGCGAGCATCGCCACAACGCCAGGTGTCGCGACCGAAAACCCGCTGACGATGGCCTGCGCCACAGTCAGCGGCTTGCCATCCTGGCGCAGGAACATGGCCGGCCCGGCCGCAGCGGGAGCGCTCTCACGCCCGTCCCAGGCCTGCATCGCGCTGCCGTCCCAATGCATCAAGAAAGCACCGCCGCCGATGCCGCTGGACTGCGGCTCGACCAGGGTCAGCACCATCTGCACGGCGATCGCCGCATCGACTGCCGTGCCGCCCGCCTTCAGGATCTGGTAGCCAGCCTCGACCGCCAGCGGGTTGGCCGCAGCCACCGCAAAATGTTCAGTGGACCAGCCTGGCTTGGCGGTCAAGCCACTGGCTGCTTCAGGCTGGATCAGCGCCTCATCAGCATTGACGCGGTTCAGCGCCAAAAAAATCATCAGAACAAACAGGCGCGCAATAGTCATCGGGTCGGGATCAGGGCAGGCAGGGCCCCGATGATAAGTGGGGGGCGCTTCAGCTGAAAAAACCGAGATCGCGCAGGCTGTAGTTGCTGATCTGCGGCATCACCAAAGGCAAGTCGCTGGCAGTCACCCCCATCCAACTGGCCAGGGTAGCGCCGAGCTGATCAACCGCGGTAGAGGGCAGCAACCTGCCCTGGCCCACATCGTCGGGGCCGTTGACGCTGACAGAGGGCAGCTGGCCCCAGAAACGCCCGCCCTTGACCGCGCCGCCAAGGACGAAATGGTGACTGCCCCAGCCATGGTCGGAACCATCGCCATTGCTGGTCAAGGTGCGGCCGAAGTCCGAGGCGGTGAAGGCAGTGACGCGGTCGGCCACACCGAGCTCGACGGTGGCGTCATAGAAGCTGCCCAGCGCATCGCTGACATTGTTGAGCAAGCCCGGATGCTGTTCGGGCAGGAAATCATGCAAGTCGAAGCCGCCAATCGAGACGAAGAACACCTGCCGGCTGGCGCCCAGACTGCTGCGTGCGGCAATCATCCGGGCCACCATGTTCAGTTGCATCGCCAGGCTATTGGTCGTATCGAAGACGGTGCTCATTGCCGGCAAGCTGCCCAGCGCGCCAGAGACGACGGCTTGCGCGTTGACGGACCGATTGACTACGCGGTTCAGTTCCTGTTCCATCCAATGGCTGCGATCCGCAGTGATCAAGCTGCGCATCGCATCGGCGCAAGCTTGCGAGCCATACACCGGTTTGGTGACCGAATTGATCGCTACCGCACCCGTGCTGGCCATCTGGTATTGCGCCACCTGCTGGCCGGCCATGAAGATCGCATTGCCCGAAACATTGATGCAGGTAAAAGTGGCATTGCCGTTGCTGGCCAGGAATTGATCGCCGAGCCGCCCGCCCCAGCCGGAAATTGCGCCCTCGGGTGTCGATGCCTGCCAGACGCTTTGCTGGTCATTGTGCGAGAACAGCTTCGGGGGAAGCGGCACGCTCTGAGCGTAATACTGGGCCACCGAGGTCGGCTGTACCAGGGTGCCGACATTCAAGAGCACGCCAAGCTTGCCTGCATCAAAAATAGTCTTGAGTCTGCCCATCTGCGGCGCCAGCGCCATCTGACGCCCGCCCGGGAGCGCAATCCGCGGGGTCAATGCGGTGGCGATCAGCTGGTCGCGCGGCGTGGCAATGGTCTGGCGGATCGCCTGATATTGCTGGTAGCTGGGCACATCGAAGGGCACCACCGTATTGCCATAGTCATTGCCTCCGTACAGGAAAACGCAGACCAGCGCCTTGTAGTCGGCCGGCGCCGTGGCTGCGGCAGCCTCGCCGATCGAAGCCAGACTCAAAGCCCAGGGTGCTGCGGCACCGGCGATGCCCAGCGCCGAAGCACGGCGCAGGAATTCGCGCCGCTGCAGATTTTTCAATTGACTGATATGCACGCGGACCTCACTTCTGCACAAGGTATTCAGGGCTGGCCATCACCAGCAGGACCGCGGCCTGAACCCGGTTCAGCTTGCCGGCATCGGTGCTGCCAGCAATGCTCGCCACGGCAGTCGTGATCAAGGTCAAGGTGGCCGCGCTCAGCCCATTGGCACTGAGCAGCAAGACGATGCGATCAACCAGGGCCGCGGCATCAGCGGCCAGCGCCAGTTCGGCCGTGTAATTCGGTTTCACATCGCCAGCACCGCTGGCAATGACCGTTTGCATATAGTTCAGATAACCGGCCACCGTGCTCTCGTTGCAAAGCTGGAACTCTGGCGCGGTAATGTTGTTGCTGCCCAGCAGCGAGTTTGGCGGCACATAGCCGGGTCTGAAGAAATTGAACACGGAAGGGCTGCGCATTGGGCTTTGACCCAGCCGCGTGGCCGGATTGGTGGTGTTGCCCACCGTCCAGTTGTCAAGGGCCGAAATCGCCCCGAAAGTCCGCCCCCATTGCACGAAGCGCTGTACCGGTTCGCGCAAACGTCCTGTGGCCAGACCACTGCCCGGCTGACGGGCGTCATCATCGAGTAGCACCGCCTTGATGACGGCCTTCAGGTCGCCTCGCTGTCCCTGACCATTGTTGTTGAAGACAGTCGCAACCCGCTGCACATAGGCCGGGCTCGGGTTCGAGCAAACCAGCCGCTGGATCAATTGACGCCCGATGAAGGGGCCGACATTGGCATGATTGGCCAGCGTATCGAGGACTGTCTTGAGTGCTGCAGGACCGCTGGCGCTGGCCGGAATATCGACATTGAGCACCTTTTTGGCGCCAGTCGAAAAACGGCTGGCCAGATGCTGCATCGGTTTGCGCATGAAGCTCGGTTCGGCAAGGTTGACCGTATCGAATTCCCAACCGGTCAGCACCCGCGCCAGGTCGGTGATGTTTGTCTGCGTATAGCTTTCCTTGGGCTTGCCCTGCGCATCGAGCAGCGCGGCACCGTTGATGCCGAGTTCATTCAAGCCGATCGTGAACAACTGCATCACTTCGCGCGCATAGTTTTCGTCAGGCACCCGGCCGGTCGCTGCATCTTCCTTGGTGTTGCCGCGCATATTCAGGTAAACGCCCATCGCGCAGGACAAGGTCACACCTTCGAGCAGTTCGCGA
>JBIKPD010000109.1:0-11376 GCA_044357665.1 Roseateles sp.
TGCTGGTGTCGCCCGTGCGCGTAAAGGTGTAGACCAGGTCGGAGGCGCTGCCCTCGGTTACTTGGGCTGGGGAGACGCTCACAATGACGTTGGCGACATCGGCCACCGTAATTGCCACCGCCTGCGATGCCGAGGTCTTGTATCCGTCGCTGGCCGTGACCGTGACGTCGTAGACGTTGTTCGCACCCGAGTCTGCCGGCGCCTCGAAGTTGGGCGACGCCGCAAATGCCACCGCACCGGTGCTGGCGTCGATGGTGAACCGCGCCGCATCGGCGCCTCCCAGGGCGTAGGTCAGTGTGCTGCCTGCATCGGCATCGGTGGCAGTTGCCGTGTAAACCAGGCCGGTGGTGTTTTCTGCCACGCTGGCGGAAGCGGCACTGGTGATGGCTGGCGCATGGTTCTCGCTGTGGACGTCTTGCAAGGTCGTGTCGGCAAACCGGATGCTCTCGACATTTGTCAGCTGGTCGGTACCTTCGTTCCCGCTGTTGTCCGTCACCGTGACTCCGTTCAGGGTGTCGGTGATGGTGTAGTTGGCGCGATTGCCGGCATACACCGCAACGTCAACACCCGTGCCACCATCCAGCAAATCGTCGCCGCCGCCGCCCTTGAGGGTGTCATTGCCGGCGCCGCCGGCTAGGGCATCATTGCCGTCATAGCTTGCAACTCCGTATGCCGCACCGACATCGTCAATCAGCCCGATCGAACCTGAATATCCGAACTGAGTCAGCGCGCCGAACTGTCCGTCGCCGAGCAGCAAGTCATTGCCTTCACCGCCGCTCAGGGTATCGGCCCCGTTTGCGCCCGCAAGAACGTTGTCGCCGGCGTCCCCGGTCAACTGATCATTTTTAAGTGAACCGGAAATATTTTCGAATCCGGACAGATTCATCGAACCCACACCGGTCGCTTGCGCATCACCCTGCAGCAGCAATGAAACTGTGACCGCTTTCGTCGCGACGGTGAGCGACAAGGTGTCGATCCCGCTGCCGCCGCTGGCCGTTGCATCGCCATCGCCGACACCGATCAGGTCATTGCCGGCATTGCCTGCCAGCGAATCGTTGCCTCCTAAACCCGCGATCCAGTTGTCTCCGCTGTCGCCGTTCAGTTTGTCGGCGAAGGCCGTGCCCGTAACATGCTCGATGCCGATCAAGGTGTCCATGCCATGGCCGGTGTCTTGCGCTAAGCCCTGCAGGTTCAGGTCAACGGTCGCACCGATCTGCTTGTCGGTCGACAGTGACGGGGTAAAGACCGCCCGGTCCAGCCCCGCTCCGCCATCGATGAGGTCGTCGCCCTCGCCGCCCTGCAGGACATAGTCGTTGCCTGCATCGCCGCGCAAGACATCATTGCCGTCACCGCCGCGCAGCGTATCTTCCCCATCGCCACCGCTTAGCGAATCATTGCCGGCGTTGCCCTGGAGGTAGTCGATGCCTGCGCCGCCGGTGAGCGTGTCGTCGCCCGTGTTGCCATAGAGATTGACCGTATGCCCGGCAGCCACGCCACCGGCGTCGACATTGAACCGCGCGGTATTGCCGTTGGTGTCAACATTGATATAGGTCGTATTTGCAGCAGCAAACAGCGAGTCCGACAGTTTGACCGACTGGGTTCCGTTCAACCAGGTGCCGCCATGCAGACTGAAACTTTCGATGCTCTTGATGTTGGTGCCCGCCAGCGTCAATTCGTCTCCGTAGACGTACAGCTTCATTGTGTCGAAGCCATCCCCACCGTCGATCGTGTCGTCCAGACCGCTATCGGTGACGCTGATGTAGTCACTGCCCCCCAACGACTGGATGCTGTCGGCGCCAGTCAAGGCATTGATCACATCATTCCCACTCGTGCCGATGAGCGTGTCGTTGCCGTTGCCTACCGCCACTGTGGCCGAGCTGCTGACCGACTCAGAAGTTCCATGACCATCGGTATAGCTCGCCACCACGGTGATCGCCTTGCCCACCTGCGCCTCGGCCAGCACCAGGCTGCTGCTCGTCGCATTTGCGATATTCACACCGGCGGCCGTCCACTGGTAGCTGATAGTCCCAAGGCCGTCAGCATCGGCCAAAGTATTTGCAGCAGTCAGTGTCTGGCCCTGCACCGGTACGCCGTTGATCACCAGGCTGCCCGTCGGGGAATCATTGGCATCGCTGACCGCAATCGCCACCGCCTGCGCTGCCGAGTTGTTGACCCCGTCACTGGCGCTCACCGTGATGTCATAGGCATTGTTGCCCCCCACATCCTGCGGCGCCTCAAAATTGGGCGCTGCCGCAAAGGCGACCGCACCGGTGCTGGCGTTGATGGTGAAGAGTGCTGAATCGGTGCCGCCCAGGGCGTAGGTCAGCGTGCCGCCCTCGGCGTCTGTGGCCGTTACCGTGTAGACCTGGCCGGTGGTGTTTTCTGCAAAGCTGGCGGAAGCGGCGCTGGTGATAACTGGCGCATGGTTCTCGCTGTGGACGTCTTGCAAGGTCAGGTCGGCAAACCGGATGCTCTCGATGTTTGTCAGCTGGTCGGTACCTTCGTTCCCGCTCTTGTCCGTCACCGTGACTCCGTTCAGGGTATCCGTGATGGTGTAGTTGGCGCGATTGCCGGCATACACCGCAATGTCAGCACCCGCGCCACCATCGAGCAAATCGTCACCACGCGCACCCCTGAGGATGTCATTGCCCCCAGCACCCGAGATCGAATCGTTACCGCTGCCACCGACCAGGCTGTCATCGCCCTCGGTCGCAATCATCCTCGGCGGGGCGCTCGCCACCACCTCCAGCAAACCATTGCCGTCAACATAGCTCGCCGTCACGCTGAGCGTGGCATAGACCTCGGCCTGGGTGACCTGGAACTGTTCACCCACCGCCCCTTCAATCGCCACCCCATCGCTGAACCATTGGTAGCTGACCTCGCCCATGCCGTCCGCATCACTCAGCCCGTTCACCACCGTCAGCACCTCGCCCAGGTCAGCGCTGCTGCTATTGATGCTCAGAATTCCTGTGGGGCTGTGGTTGATATAAGCAACCTTCTGGGTCGACTCGCTTTCAACCATTTCTTCATGCCCCAGGACATCGGTATAGCTGGCCGTCACCACCAGGCGATGACCCAAATCCACTTTGCCAAGCGCATAGCTGTCGCCCACCGCACCGTCAATTGCCACCCCGTCGGCATACCACTGGTAGCTGATCCGACCCATGCCGTCCAGATCGCTCAGGTTGTTGCTCACGCTCAGCAACTCGCCAGGCACCATATTGCCGCTGATAGCCACCTCCCCATGGGGTGCGTCGTTGACGTTGGCAACGCCTGCCGTGGCCTCGGAAGCGATCGACTCGATACCCCCGAACTGATCGGTATAGCCGGCCACCACGCTGAAGCTCTTGCCGACATCGGCCTGGCCGAGTTGGTAGCTGTCACCGCTGGCACCGTCGATCTTCACGCCGTCTGCAAACCACTGATAGCTGATGCTGCCGAGGCCGTCGATGTCTTCCAGCGTGTTGCTGACAGTGAGCGCCTGGCCCTGAAGAGGCTCGCCCTCGATGCTCACCTCACCCGTGCCAAGGTCGTTCACATTGGCCACGACCGCAGTGCCGCTGCTGGTCATGGCCTCCACTGCACCGAAGTCGTCGGTATAGCTGACGGTGACCGTGATGACTTTGCCCACATCGGCCTGGCTGAGCTCATAACTGTCGTCGCTGGCCCCCTCCAGCGCCACACCATCGGCCGACCATTGGTAGCTGACCAGCCCCATGCCGTCCAGGTCCGCCAACTCCTTGTTGGCCCACAGCGTCTCACCTTGTTCGGCAGTTCCGACGATCGTGACCATGCCGGTGACCGGGTCGTTGATGTTCCCGACCTCAGCGCTCGCCAGGCTGTCAACGGCCTCGCTGCTACCGAATTGATCGGTATAACTGGCCACCACGGTCAAGCTCTTGCCGACATCGGCCTGGCTGAGTTGGTAGCTGTCGTCCTCGACGCCGTCGATGGCCACCCCGTCAGCAAACCACTGGTAGCTGACTGTTCCCATTCCGTCGACATCGGCCAACGTATTGCTGACGCTCAAGGTCTGGCCTTGCAGGACCACCCCGCTGATCGTCACCTCGCCCGTGGCCCCATCGTTCACATTGGCGACCGATTCGGTGGGACCGCTGGCCATGCGTTCAACCGTACCAAACCCATCGGTGAAGCTCGCATTGACGCTAAAGCTCTTGCCCACATCAGCCTGGCTGAGCTGGTAGCTACCCCCGGTCGCTCCGTCAACGGCCACACCGTCGACCCGCCACTGGTAGTGAACCTCATTGATGCCGTCACCGTCCTCCAGACTGTTGCTCGCCGTGAGCGTTTCGCCCTCGGCCGCACGGCCGCTGATCAAGACTTCACCGGTTACCGCATCGTTGATGTTCCCGACCCCAGCGGTATTCAGACTGACCACGGTTTCGCTGGCATCAAAGCCATCGGTATAGCTTGCCGTGACCGTGAAGACCTTGCCCACTTCGGCCTGGGTGAGTTGGTAGTTGTCGTCAATACCGCCGTCGATCGCAACCCCGTCAGCAAACCATTGGTAGCTGACCATGCCCATGCCGTCCAGATCGTCCAGGTTGTGGCTGACCGTGAGGGTTTCGCCTTGCTGCGCAAGCCCGCTGATCTTCACTGCGCCGGTCGGGGCGTCATTGGCATTGACTACCGCCGTTGTCGCCTGGCTGGTGATTGAACTGCTGACACCAAAATCGTCGGTGTATTGCGCCGTCACCGCAAATGCCTTGCCCACATCAGCCTGGCTGAGCTCATAGCGGTCGCCCGTCACCCCCTCAAGGGCCACACCGTCAGCAAGCCACTGGTAATGCAGCGGCCCCATCCCGTCCTGGTCGGCCAGCGTGCTGCTGGCCACCAGGGTCTGGCCCTGCATGGCCTCGCCGCTGATGTCGATACCGCCGGTGTAGGCATCGTCGACGTTGACCACTGCAAGGGTCGAGCCGCTGGTGGCGGATTCATGGGCACCAAAGCCATCGGTATAGCTTGCCGTGACCCTAAAGACCTTGCCCACATCAGCTTGCGCCAATTGGTAGTTGTCGCCTGTCGCGCCTTCAACCGCCACACCGTTGGCAAACCATCGGTAGTGAACCTCGCCCATGCCGTCCAGATCACCCAGCGTGTTGCTCGCGGTGAGGGTTTGGTACTGCTCGGCAATGCCGCTGACGCTGACTTCACCCGAGGCTTGGTCATTGACGTTGACAACGCCAGTCGTCGCAGCGCTCGCCACAGCTTCTGCGGTGCCCCAACCGTCAACATAGCTCGCCACGACCGTCACCGCTTTGCTGACCTCGGCCTGCGTCAGCGCATAGGTGGCTTGAACCGCACCGTCGATCGCAACGCCGTCAGCCAGCCACTGGTAGGCAATGACGCTCATGCCGTCAATATCAGCCAGCGTGTTGCTGGCGGTCAGAATTTGGCCCTGTGTCGCCGTGCCGCTGATAACCACGCCGCCAGTGGGCGCATCATTGACGTTGACGATTGCATCCGTCGCGCTGCTGGTCACCGCCTCCTTGGCACCGAATCCGTCGGTGTAGGACGCCATCACCGTGAACGTCTTGCCCACATCGGCCTGGCTCAGCGCATAGGAGGTCGAAGTGGCGCCCGCTATGGCATTGCCATTGGCGAGCCACTGGTAAGAGATTTGGCCCATACCGTCCAGGTCGGCCAGGGTATTGCTCACCGTCAGGGTCTGGCCCTGCTCGGCTCTGCCGTTGATGTCGACCCCCCCGGTCGGGGCATCGTTGAGATTGACCACCGCCTTGGTCGCCGCGCTGCTGACGAATTCCTTGGTGCCAAACCCGTCGGTATAGCTCGCAATGACAGTGACGGTCTTGTTCACTTCGGCCTGGGTCAGCACGTAGCTGTCTGATGTGGCACCGGCAATGGCGACACCACCGGCCCGCCATTGATAGCTGACCACGCCCATGCCGTCGAGGTCGGCCAGCGTGTTGCTCGCGGTCAGCGTCTGACCCTGGGCTGCGCTGCCCGTGATCTGCACGCCGCCTGTGGGCAGATCATTGACGTTGACAACGGCGATTGTCTGGCTGCTGCTGACCGATTCCTTGTTGCCGGCACCATCGGTAAAGCTGGCCACCACCGTGACGGGCTTGCTGACCTCGGCCTGTGTCAGTTTGTAGGTCGACAGATTGGCGCCATTGATGGCCACCCCGTCGGCCATCCACTGATACCGTAAGACACCCAAACCGTCGATGTCGGCCAGGTTGTTGCTGGCCGTCAGCGTTTGGCCTTGTATGGCCGTGCCAGTGACAGTCACGGCACCGGTGGCCAGATTGTTGACACTGGCCACCGCTGCAGTCTGGGTGCTGGTCATGACCTCCTTGGCCCCCAGGGCATCGGTGTAGCTGGCGGTGACCGAGATGACTTTGTTGACATCCGCCTGAACCAGCTTGTAGCTGGCCAAGGTGGCCCCGGCAATGACAACGCCGTTGGACCGCCATTGATAGCTCACTGCGCCCATGCCGTCCAGGTCAGCCAGCGTCTGGCTTGCTGTCAGGGTTTGACCTCTGGCGACGATGCCGCTGATGCTCACCGCTCCCGTGGCCGCGTCATTGACATTGACCACCGCCGTCGTTGCGCTGCTGGTCTTTGATTCCTGGGCGCCATATGCGTCGGTATAACTGGCCTTGACGGTGATCGCCTTTTTGACTTCCGCCTGCGCCAGCGTGTAGCTCGCTGAGACAGCCCCAGCAATCGCTACGCCATTGGCCAGCCACTGATAGCTGACCGTGCCCAGACCGTCAATATCGACCAGCGTGTTGCTCGCGCTCAGGGTCTGGCCCTGTGTCGGCTTGCCCGCGATCGTCACCGTACCGGTGGCTGCATCGTTGACGTTGGCCACCGCAACCGTGGCGCCGCTGTTGACAGTCTCCTTGGCACCAAACCCGTCGGTGTAGCTCGCGGTGACGGTGATCGCCTTGTTCACGTCGGCCTGCGTGAGCTTGTAACTGGCCAGATTGGCACCGGCTATGGCCACACCGCCGGACAACCATTGGTACTTGACCGTCCCCAGACCGTCCAGGTCCACCAACGCGTTGACCGCGCTCAGAGTTTGACCTTGGGCAGCGCTGCCGCTGATGCTGAGCCCGCCGGTCGGCGAATCGTTGACGTTGGCCACCGCGCCGGTTTGACCGCTGGTCTTGGATTCTTTGGCACCAAAGCCGTCGGTATAGCTCGCCGTGACGGTGATCGCTTTACCCACCTGCGCTTGCGTCAAGGTGTAGTTATCCTGATTCGCCCCGGCAATCGCTACGCCACTGGCCAGCCATTGATAGCTGACTATGCCCATGCCGTCCAGATCCGCCAGCGTGTTGCTTGCCGTCAGGATCTGCCCCTGCGCGGCCGTCCCACCGATGCTCACCGCTCCCGTGGCCGCGTCTTTGACATTGGCCACTGCGACCGAGGCCGCGCTGGTGATCGTTTCCTTGGCCCCCTTGCTGTCGGTATAACTAGCAGCGACGGTGATCGCTGTACCGACTTCGGACTGCGTCAATTTGTAGGTGGACAAACTAGCCCCGGCGATGACAGCCCCGTTCGAATACCACTGGTAACTGAGCGTACCCAGCCCGTCGGCGTCCGCCAAGGTGCTGATCGCCGTCAGCGTCTGCCCTTGCGTGCGGGTCCCGCCAATCGTGAGGTTCCCGGTGTGAACGGCATTGCTCAGCACCAGGCTTGAGGCTGAACTGCTCACTGACTCATTCGCGCCGAATCCATCGGTGTACGACACCGCGACCTTGATCGCCTTGCCAACTTCGGCCGCGCTGATCTTGTAACTCGCTGCAGTGGCGCCGCTGATGGCGGTCGTGCCTGCATACCATTGGTAGCTCAATGTGCCCAAGCCGTCCAGGTCGACCAGCGTGTTGGCGGCCGTCACGGTCTGGTTTTGCATCACAAGTCCGGAGATCGTGACCGCCCCCGTCACCTTGTCGTTGACGTTGGCCACCGCAACCGATGCGCCGCTGGTCTTCGTCTCGGATGCGCCCAACGAGTCGGTGTAGGAAGCCTTGACTGTGATGGCTTTGCCCGCCTGGGCCTGCGTCAGCGTAAAGGTCGAAGCCGTTGCGCCGGCAATCGCCGTGCCCCCTGCCAGCCATTGATAGCTGACCGTGCCCATGCCGTCCACATCGACCAGCGTGTTGGCTGCCGTCAGAACTTTCCCCTGGGCCAAGGTGCCCTTGATAGTGACCGTTCCCGTGGGTAAATCATTGACATTGACCACCGCAACCGATGCGCTGCTGGTCTTCGTCTCGGCCGTGCCCAACAGGTCGGTGTAGGAAGCCTTGACCGTGATGGCTTTGCCCACCTGGGCTTGCGTCAACTTGAAGGTCGAAGCTGTTGCGCCGGCAATCGCCGTACCCCCCGCCAGCCATTGATAGCTGACCGTGCCCATGCCGTCCACGTCAGCCAGTTTGTTGGACGCGGTCAGGACTTTGCCCTGGGTGACCGTGCCGCTGATGGTCACTGCACCAGTGGCGTTAAAAGCAAGGGTCTCTGACAAATCAAATTGCAGTGCCGTCGTCTCAAGGTGACCGACCGAGGTCTCCAGCACCCAGTCCGCTGACTCAACGCCGCCCGTAACAGCAACATCGCCCGTCAAATTCGTTGATGCAGCGACATCGAGCCCGCTGAGCTTGGCCAGTTGGGTCACAAAAGCCTGGCCGCCCACGCCTTGTGCGACATCGCAGCCATAGACCATCAGTTCAGCCCCGGGAGCAAGCAGTTTGGCGAGTTCAACCCATGCAGCCTGATGCTGCTCCAGCGCCGCCGAATCCAACACGGTGCTGCCCAACTGGATCTGGCCGACGCCGCCGTGGCTGACGAGGTGAAGCGCCGAGAAACCGCCCGCGCCACCCGTCCCCGCCTGCTGGAGCATGAAATCCAGAATTTGCTGCAAGCCGTCGCGGGCGTCATCGAGCACCAGAACGGTGTAGCCCTGCCCGATCTGGGCTGCCAGGAATTGAGCATCGTGAAGGCGGGAATCAATAACAACCAGTTCTGTACTCATCAAAAACTCCGGTCAAACCACCCCCAGAAGAACTCAAATGGGCAAAATGACGCAAAAAATTAAAATCAGGCAAAGTCCCGCGGCGGTGGCTTGTGCCGCGCTGTCCCGGGATAAGCCGCCGCCTTGCCGCCAAAGGCCACAGCAGCGCAAAAAAGCAACCTTGCATTTCCCGTCAGAACCGGCGACCCCAACACCGCCCCGGTACGCGATCTGGCCTGCGCGCGCGCGCATCCCAGCATCACCCGTAGTCAGCGGCCGCACCCCCCGAGCATGAGAAATCGAACGCAACCGCAAAATTAAACTGTATTACAAGGTCATCGGTACAGCATCGACCGGTCAGGCAGAACATGCCCCAGCCGAGGCACGTAAAAGCATGGGAAGCACATCATCCAGAACGTCCTGCCGGCCACGCCTGAAGTCATCCAAATGAGGGCATAACCCTCATTCCGCCCCGGAGCCGCCATTGGGCGACGAAGTGACGCGCTGCTGTTTTGCCAAGTCCGATCACGGGAAGGTGTAGATCAGTGAAGCCGGAACCAGATCAGTGGCCGTGACGTTCTGGAGCACCACGATCGTCACCGGCGCTTGTGCCGTTCCGGCAGACCCATCAGCATCGAAACTCAGCAGCGTATCCGCACCCGATTGCGTCAGCTTCAGATAGCCCGCGGCGAACGGGTCCGCCCCGTCATAGCCCGCTATGCTGCGCAGCAGATTCGAAAAGTCAAGGACGTCCTTGCCCGCGCCGACCGCGAAGTCAGTGATGACGTCCAGGCCAAAGGACACAAGGAAACTGTCGCTTCCTTCCCCGCCGGTCAGCGAGTCATTGCCTGCGCCGCCATTGAGCGTGTCATTGCCCACCCCGCCCACCAGCGTGTCGTCGCCCGCCCCGCCGATCAGTTTGTCGTTGAAGCCCGAACCAGTCAGCGTCGTGGCAGCGCCGCTGTTGATGACCGTGAAGCCACCGTTGCCCTTGCCCACCGCTGACAGATCGACCGCATAGCCCGCCGTCAGCAGGTTCACATTGCCGCTGCCGCCGTAGCTTTCGTAGATGTGGACGAAGGTCTGCGCCGTGGCTGTCCAGGCCGCAACCACGGTGGCATTGACCTCTTTGTTGGGTGCGAGGAACTCAACCGTCAAAACATCCGCACCGTCGCCCAGATCGGTAACCGTGTCGATGGAGCCGTCCCAGGCGACCATCTGGAATGTGTCCGCACCCGCGCCGCCCGTCAGCAAGTCTGCGCCATTACCGCCATCGATCAGGTCATCGCCCCCGCCTCCGTTGAGTGTGTCATCACCCCCACTGCCCGTGATCGTGTCATTCAAACCCGAACCAGTCAGCGTTGCAGCCTGGTCCCTGTCGTTCATCATGTAGAAGCCATGGGCCGCCTCGCTGACTGCCGACAGGTCAGCTGAATGGCCTGCCGTGTAAAGGTAAAGCCAGCCCGCGACTTGCACATCGGCGGCCACCGCTGTCCAGTCCACGCCCAGCGTCACGTTGGCCCATGCATCGGCCCCAATTTGCAACTTGTCCGCACCGATTTTGAAGTCGGTGACATAAGCCCCACTTCTATTGCCAGCAGTCACGACAAAACTGTCGTTTCCTTCGCCACCAGTCAGGTAATCAATACCCACCCCGCCGACGAGCGTGTCGTCGCCAGCCCCGCCGATCAGCTTGTCGCTGAAGCCCGAACCAGTCAGCGTCGTGGCTGCGCCGCTGTTGATGACCGTGAAGCCTCGGGCGCCGCTGGCCACCGCTGACAGATCGACCGCATAGCCCGCCGTCAACAGCTTCACATCGCCACCGTCGACGAAGTTGTAGGTCTCCGACGTAGCCGTCCAAGCCGCTGCCAAGGTGACGTTGGCCTGGGTGTACTCACCGTAAACCTGCAGCACATCCTGACCATCGCCCAGATCGGTAACGGTGTCGATGTGGCCGTCCCAGTCGCCGATCTTGAAAATGTCCGCACCGGCGCCGCCCGTCAACAGGTCTGCGCCAAAAGTGCCGCTGAGCGTGTCATCGCCAGCCCCGCCGAAGAGCGTGTCGTCGCCGCCAAAACCCAGGATGAAGTCTTTATCGGGTCCGCCCGTCAAGTTGTCGGCCCCGTCATTGCCGGTCAGCAAGGTCACCCCGACATTGCTGATCACCGCCAAGGTAGCCAGGCTGATGGTTGTTTCAGCCGTACCCTGGCTATCGACATAGCTGGCCACAACGCTGATCACCTTGCCAACTTGTGCCTCAGCGAGCACCAGGGTGTTGCTTATCTCGCCGGCAATCAACTGGCCATCAGCCTGCCATTGATAGCTGAGCGTACCCATGCCGTCCGCATCGTTCAGGCTATTGCTGACGGTCAGCG
>JBIKPD010000274.1:0-5480 GCA_044357665.1 Roseateles sp.
GCCGCCGCGCAGACTGCCCAGTCGCGGATGCGCAGCGCCGCACGCGGCAAATCCGCATCGCTGCTGGCTGCCGCGCCGAAATGGGCCGAGCTGCCATCGGGCATCTGCACGTCGAGGCTGCCAAAGCGCAATCGCTGCAGCAACTTGAAGACCGTACGTGCCGCCGCCGGCGCGCCGCCGGGAAGGTTGATCGTGGAGGTGAGCGTGGTTGAATTCATGGTGAAAATCGTTCGTTCAACGGGTAATGAATTTTTCCGGCGCAGCCGGTTTGCCAAAAAAGGGCAGACTTTTCAAAGCGAGTTTCATGGCCTGCCAGTGGATGCGCGCGACCAGCATCAAGCTCAGGGCGGGCACGGCGAAAAATGCGGCCCGGGCGCTGGCATGGGTGAGGGGCTGCAAACGGCCCGAGACGCTGGTCTGAAGCAGCGGCCCGCCCTCGTCTTCATGGTCGATGCGCGCCAGGGTGCGGCCGCTGCTGCTGTGCAGGAAGCGGAAGCGGTAGCTGCCGGCGACGCGGCAGAACGGTGACACATGGAAGACCTTGCGCGCCTTCAGTTCGCGGCCATAGACCAGGGCCTCGGTGCCCTCTCCCTGCAGCAAGTAGCAGTGGCGCTCGCCAAAGGTGTTGTTGACTTCGACCAGGATGGCAGCGAGCGACCCATCGGCACGCTGGCAATACCAGAAGCTGACCGGCTTGAAGGCAAAGCCGAGCACGCGCGGAAAGCAATGCAGCCAGACCTCACCATCGGCGTCGGCAATGCCCTCGCTATGCAGCACCGCGTCGATCCAGGCCAGACTGTCGGAGCCGCCGTCGCCATGGTCAGCGTCGTGGAAACCGAGCCAATGCAAACCATTGCGATTGCGGTGCAAGGCCGCGCAGGGCTCGCGCCGCAGGCGACGCATCGGCAGCATCAAGAAGTAGCTGCGGTAATCAAATTCATGCAGTTTGGGCCGCAGACGCCTGTGCCTGACCAGACCGCGCCCGATCAAGGCCTGTTGTGGCCATGCGCCTGTGCCAAGCGTATTCATCCTGCCGCCAATGCAGGGCGCTGCGCCCAGCCGTCGAGCAGCGTTTTTGCCACCGTCAGGCCCGACAGCAGCCCGTCCTCGTGAAAACCATAGCGGGTCCAGGCACCGCAGAACCAGACATCGCCTTGCCCTTGCAACAGGCCCACCTTGGACTGTGCCGCCACCGCTGCCGCGTCAAAGACCGGATGCGCGTAATCGAATTCGCCCAGGATCTGGTTTTGCACCGGCTCGCGCACCGGATTCAATGAAACCAGCAGGGGCTGCTGCCAAGGCAAGGGCTGCAGGCGATTGAGTAGATAGTGCAGGCAGACCGCCTGCCCTTCCCCGCCTGACTGGCGGCCGCCATGCTCATAGTTCCAGGCCGCCCAGGCCCGACGACGGCGCGGCAACAAGCTGGCATCGGTATGCAGCACCGCGCGGTTACAGTGGTAGCCGATGGCGCCGAGGACCTGCCGCTCCTGCAAGCTGGCATCGTCGAGCAAGCGCAGCGACTGGTCGCTGTGGCTGGCCATCACGACCGCATCGAAGCGCTCGCTGCCCTGCCCGGTTCGCAGCATCACGCCGCCCTGGGCAAGTCGCTGCACACCGGTTACCGGCGTCGACAGCCGCGCATCCTGGATGCCGGCCAGCAGCTTGTCGACATAGCGCTTGGCCCCGCCATTGACGGTGAACCATTGCGGCCGCTGGCTGATCTGCAGCAGGCCGTGGTTATGGCAAAAACGGATCAAGGTACTGACCGGAAAGCTCAGCATCTGCGCCGTCGGGCAAGACCAGATGCAGGCCACCATCGGCATCAAATACCAGTCGCGGAACGCATTGCCGAAGCGCTGCTCGCGCAGGAACTCGCCGATGGGCTGGGCCATCGCGGCTTCTTCGCCGGAACTGGCCAGCGCATTGCACAAGGAGTTGAAGCGCAGCAGGTCGGCCAGCATGCCCCAGAAACCGGGCCGCAACAGGTTGCCGCGCTGGGCGAAAACACCGTTCAGATTGGTGCCGCTCCACTCCAGGCCTTGGTCGGGCAACTGGACTGAAAAAGACATCTCGCTGGCCGCGACCTCGACCGCCAATTGCTGGAACAACTGGATCAGCAGCGGATAAGTGCGCTCGTTGAAGACCAGAAAACCGGTGTCGACGCCGTGCTTATGGCCTTCGAGTTCGACCTCGACCGTGTGCGTGTGGCCGCCGAAATATTTTCCCGCCTCGAACAGGGTGACCTGCGCCTGCGAACTGATCGCCCAGGCGGCCGAAAGCCCGGAGATCCCCGATCCGATGACCGCCACGCGGCTCTGCGGCAGCGCCCGCCCCGGCTGCTCCATTTGGCGTAGAAATGGCAGCAGCGCGGCAGCATGGCCGGCGGCAGCATCAGGCTGCAATCGGATCAGCTCTGCGGATTTGGCAGACATGGCGCAGCGCTTGAGTTCATGGCTTGGCCAGCAGGCGCTCGAGTTCCTGCGTGAAAGCCCGGCCGGCAGGATCAACGGCCGAGCCGAAGCTGCGGACTTCGTTGCCATCGCGAGAAATCAGATATTTGTGGAAATTCCACTTCGGTACCTGTTCGGTGCGCCTTGCGAGTTCGGCGAACAGCGGATTGGTCGACGGCATGCCGGGCAGCACATGCGACTTGGCGAACATCGGGAACTTGACGTTGAACGTGTTACCGCAGAACTCGGCGATTTCCTTGTTGCTACCGGGCTCCTGGCTGCCGAAGTCATTCGAAGGGAAACCAAGCACCACCAGGCCGCGCTCGGCATAGCGGCTCGACAAGGCTTCCAGGGCCTTGTACTGGGGCGTGAAACCGCAAAAGCTGGCGGTGTTGACGACCAGCACCACGCGCCCTGCGTATTGGCAAAGAGCTTGCGGTTTTTCGTCCTGCAGGCGCAGCATGTCGCGCTGCAATAATGCAGGGCAAGGAGTGGTGGCAGCCCAGGCGGCCGGCCCGCTGCTGATCGCCAGCAGCAGCCCCAAGCAGCGCAGCAGCAATAGCCATTGAAATTTCTTGCCCATTTTTGTCCTAGTCAAACTCGGATTCAGCCTATATATTATGCTAATTCGACATTTATGTCTCACTTTTGTCCTAGACAAACAAATTAATGACTTCGACAAGCCCAGCCATTGCGGAGCTCCCACCGGATCCAGCCACCGAGCTACTGCACGGCCTGCCGGGCATTTCGGCGGTCGAGCGGGATACCGGCATCAGCAAGGACTTGCTGCGAGTCTGGGAGCGCCGCTATGGTTTCCCGGCCCCATTGCGCGATCTTTCAGGCGAGCGGGTCTACCCGGCCGAGCAGGTGCAGCGTCTGCGCCTGTTGAAACGTCTGCTCGATGCAGGCCATCGACCGGGCCGGGTGGTGGCAGCCAGCCATGAGGCTCTTGAGTCCTTGCTGCGGGTACAAACCAGCGCCAAGCAGGCCGCAGCGACCGATGCATCGCTGGTGCAGGAGCAGGCCAGGTGCATCGCGATGCTGGTCGCCCATGATGTCGATGGCCTGCGGCGCTTGCTGTCACAGGCGATGCTGCGTATGGGGCTCGGGCAATGCGTGATCGAGCTGATCGCGCCGCTGACAGGCCTGGTGGGTGAAAAATGGATCAACGGCGAACTGGCGATTTTTGAAGAACATATCTATACCGAATCGCTGCAGCAGTTGCTGCGCCAGGCCCTTCAGGCAATTCCCCGCGATGCTTTGGCCGAGCGGCCCAGGGTCGTCTTGACCACCATGCCTGGCGAGCAGCATGGTCTGGGTTTGCTGATGGTCGAAACCATGCTGGCCTTGGCGGGCTGCCAATGCCTGTCGCTCGGGGTACAGACGCCCTTGGACGAACTGATCCGCGCGGCCAACTCGCACAAAGCCGACATCGTCGCCTTGAGCTTCAGCGGCATCCTGTCAACCGGCATGGTGCAACGCAGCCTGGGAGAGTTGCGCGCCCAACTTGCACCCGACATCGAACTCTGGGCTGGCGGCAGTTCGCAGGCCTTGCAGCGGGGTTCGGGCCTTGACGGCATCCACCGTGTCACCCGGCTCGGCGACATCGCCGGCGAGGTATCCCGCTGGCGCGCTGCACAGGCCTGAGACGAAAAAATTTTCAAATCAACAGGATCACCAATGCTTTACCCGGAACTTTTCAAACAGCTGGAAGCCGTACGCTGGAATATGGACACCGACATCCCCTGGGACAAGTTCGATGCCAGCCAGCTGACCGATGCCCAAGCTCAGACGATCAAGATGAATGCGATCACCGAGTGGTCGGCCTTGCCAGCCACCGAGATGTTTCTGCGCGACAACAAGGACGACAGCGATTTTTCGGCCTTCATGAGCGTCTGGTTTTTCGAGGAACAAAAGCATTCGCTGGTGTTGATGGAGTACCTGCGCCGCTTCCGGCCTGATCTGGCGCCCACCGAAGCCGAGCTGCACGAAGTGCGTTTCGACTTCGACCCGGCTCCGGCGCTGGAAACCCTGATGCTGCATTTCTGCGGCGAAATCAGGCTCAATCACTGGTACCGGCGGGCTGCTGAATGGCATACCGAGCCGGTCATCAAGGCGATCTACGAAACCCTGGCACGCGACGAAGCACGCCATGGCGGCGCCTATCTGCGCTATATGAAGCGGGCGCTGGTCAAGTTCGGCGACGAAGCCCGTGCCGCCTTCGCCAAGGTCGGCGTGTTGATGGCCAGCGCACGCCGCACTGCGCAGGCGCTGCATCCGACCAACCTGCATGTCAATGCCACGCTGTTCCCGCGCGACACGGTCCAGAGCCGGATTCCTGACCCCGATTGGCTCGAGCATTGGCTGGACAAGCAAATCCAGTTCGATGCCGTCTGGGAGGGCAAGGTGGTCGAGCGCATCCTGCACAACATGAGCTTGCTGATGGAGCGCAGCTTCGCCAATGTCCAGGAGTTGAACCGGTTCCGCAAGGAAGTCACTGCCCGGGTGGCGGCAATCGCGGCATCCCGGACTTCGCCGGCCTGACGGTCAGTCGGCCCAGAGCCTGGCGAAGCTGGCCGTCGCGGCCAGCGCAGCGAAGCCTGCTCCCAGGGCAAGGGCCAACACCGGCCCCTGCGTCGCTACCAGCCCGAAACACAGCGCTACCAGGGCAGCGCCGGTGGTCTGGCCGATCAACCTCGCCATGGCGATCACCCCGCTGGCGCCACCGCTGCGCTCGGGCGGCGCGCTCGACATCATGGCGCGCAAATTGGGCGCCTGGAACAAGCCGAAGCCCGCGCCGCAGACGGCCATGCGCAGCGCGATGTTCAGCGCCGAGGGATCGGCGGGCAATAGCGCCAGCGCAACCATGCCGGCGCTGAGGATGGCCAGCCCCACGCCGCCGAGCAGGCCGGGCGGATAACGATCGGACAGCCGGCCGGCGATCGGCGCCGACAGCGCAACGATGATCGCCCAGGGCAACATCAAGAAACCGGTCTCGACCGGATCGCGGTGCAGAACCAATTCAAAATA
>JBIKPD010000275.1:0-5466 GCA_044357665.1 Roseateles sp.
CCCTGGATTTCCTTCAACATCGGCAGGCCGCGTCCGCAAGCGCATTGCTGATCATCCATGACCGCGATGTCACCGGTCCGGTAGCGGATGAAGGGGAATTCGCCGGTGGCCAAGTGGGTGACGACGATTTCGCCAGCCTTGCCTGGCGCCACCGGCCGCCCCGCTGGATCCAGCAGTTCGACGATCACATCCTCGGCGCTTAGATGCATGCCGCCCGCCGGGCATTCATGCGCAATGAATCCCGCATCACGGCCGCCATAGCCGTTGGCCACCGGACAGCCGAACACCGTGGAAATTTGTGCTCGTTGCTCTTCGTAGAGCCGCTCCGAGGTAACGAAAGCCACCTTGATACCCAGATCGTCCATCGCAATGCCCCGCTCCCGCGCATGGCGGGCGATGTGGGAGAGCGCCGAAGGGTAGCCAAACAACATCGCCGGGCGCTTGCGCCGGATCGCCGCGATGAAGCCGTCAAGCCTGCTGGCGGACATTTCAAAGGCCGGCAACAACTCGGTGCGCATGAGCTTGTCGCGCAGACCACGCAGGCGGTCTTGCGACCCGAGCTCGATCGGCGAACCCCAGACCACCATTTCGGGGTCGCCGATGTCAACGCCCCACCAGCGCGTAGCACGCCATTTGGCCGCCACATCGTGGCTGATGCGGGCCTTGCCAATGAAAAATATCAATGGCTCGCCAGAGGAACCACCGGTATTGAAGCGGCTCAGTCCGGTCGCCTGCTCATGCTTCAGCGCCACGGTATTGGCACGGATCAGCGCTTTGGTCAGCAAGGGCAGTTGCTGCAACTCCGAAATGCTCGTGAAGCTGCCCGCTCTCACGCCAAGCCTGGCAAACAGATCGCGGTAATAAGGCACATGTTCAGCGGCGACCGACAACAAACGGTTGAGACGCTGCAGTTGCAGCGCTTGCAGTTGCGGGGGAGTTAGCCACTGGCTCAGCTCAAGCGCCTGCCGCGCCGCCACGGTTGAATGTCCTTTGAGACGCTCTTGCGCCGGAAAGACAAGGTTTGCAATGACTTTTGTGTAGGCCGACATGTGTGTTACCGAGGCGATGCCATTGGCTCAATCTGCGGCTGTCGCAGGCTCTGTTGATAGAAGGCGGCCAACTGCGGGCCGATCCGCATCCAGGTGTAGCGCTGTACTTCGGCCAAGCCAGCTCGGCGCAAACGCTGGCGCAGCGCCTCGTCGTCGAGCAAGCGAAGCACGGCTCGAGCCATGGCATCAGGGTCTTGTGCGGGCACCAACAGCCCGGTGACCCCGTC
Organism: Roseateles sp.; assembly: GCA_044357665.1. Taxonomy (GTDB): domain Bacteria; phylum Pseudomonadota; class Gammaproteobacteria; order Burkholderiales; family Burkholderiaceae_C; genus Paucibacter_A. Next base: position 1,277 of record JBIKPD010000275.1, read on the forward strand.
CTGCAGCAGGTAGGGCACACCGCCCACATTGCTCGAGACAACCGGCACGCCACTGGCCAGCGATTCAAGCACCGAATTCGGCATGTTGTCGACCCGACTGGGATTGATCGACAAGGTGCTACGGCGGTACAAGTCCGCCATCTCTTGAGGCCCCAGGCGGCCGGAAAAATGCACCGCTTGGGCGAGTCCCATGGCTTCCACCAAACGCTGCAGTTCTGCAGCTTCAGGCCCGCTGCCGGCAAGCGTCAACTCCGCCCGGGGATAACGTTTGCGTACCTTGGCAAATGCCCGGATCGCACAAGCGTTGTCGTAAATCAGCTCCAAGTTGCGCGCCACCAGCAACTGGGGCGGCGCCGATCGGTCGCAGTCATGAGACGGAAAAAATCGCTGCAGATCGACCACATTGACCAGCAGTTGGGCCGTCACACCATGACGGGCGAACACCGACTGCAAGAATCCCGAGGGCACCAGCAGCATGGTGGTGCGGCGCAGACTCCAAGTCAGAACAAGGGCCGAGCGGCGCAAAAATTCAGCTGCAGCGCCGCCGCGGTAGTTAACCAGCACCGGGCGACGTCGCAGGCGTGCGATCCAGATCGCCGGCGCTGCGAACAGATGCCATGACCAGCCTGAATTGGCCATCACATGCAACAACTGGTTGCGGCCGCAGGCCCGCCAAAGCGCCAGCAAATAGGGAAGCAGCCTGAAGAGTGCACGAAGGACGGGAATTCGCCCGACCCAGGCCGGCCGGTAATCGGCATTGGTCCGTACCAGCTCGACCGATGCGCCCTCGCCCCTGAGCAACTCAGCCAATTGGCCCGTCTGGTTGGCCATGCCGCCAGCAGGCGGCGGCAGCGGGCCGACCAAGACGATGCGCAGGCCTTCAAAACCCTTGATCACGCAGGCGCTCCCAGCGGAAAACCGCCCAGCAGCGATCTGTAAACCGCCGGATAACGGCTTGCCGACTGGCCCCAACTGCGCTCGCTCTCGACGAATTTCCGCCCCTGGGCACGCAAGCGCGGCCAGCTTGCCTTGTCGGCCAGCAGTTTGAGCAAGGCATGGCTCAGCGCATCGACATCGCCAGCAGCGAACAATATTCCGGTCTGCCCATCGCGTATCAGTTCCCTGTGGCCACCGACATCCGAGGCCAACAGCAACCTGCCCTGCGCCATGGCTTCCAGCGGTTTCAGCGGTGTCACCAATTCAGTCAAGCGCATCGCGCGGCGCGGGTAGACCAGCACATCGATCAGGTCGTAATACCTGGACACCTCGGCATGCGGTATGCGGCCTGAAAAGGCCACCTTGTCCTGCAGACCCAGAGCTGCAAGCTGCGACTTCAGGGCCAGCTCCTGCGGACCACCGCCGACCAGCAGTACACGCACTTCCGGCCTTTGCTGCAGGATTTTCGGGATTGCCGCGAGCAGCAGATCGAGCCCCTCATAGGCATAGAAAGATCCGACGAAGCCCAGCACCGTGCCGCCGGTCAATCCCAAGCTCGCCTTCAGCGCAGCATCGGGCAGCCCGCCGGGTTCGAACTTGTCGATGTCGACCCCGTTCGGGATCACCGTCACCTTGCCGGCGGACAGGCCGCGCTCGACGATGTCGCGTCGCAAGCCTTTGCAGATGGTGAATACATGGTCGGCACGCTTGAGCGCATGGGTTTCCATGCTGCGGGTCAAGCGGTAGCGCAAGCTGCCCTCGCGTGTCGTGCCATGGTCGACCGCGGCATCCTCCCAGAAAGCGCGCACCTCGTAGACCACCGGAATGCCCAGGCGCCGTCCGACCCTTAGCGCCGGCAAGGCATTCAGCACCGGTGAATGCACATGCAGGATCTGCGGCTGCACCTGTTCGGCGACCTGCAACAACCTTTTTTCGAGCCGTTGCATCAAACGCAGACCCGCCAGCCCCGGCAGCAATCCCCCTGGCCCGGCGTTCACCGGAGTTCGATAGAAATGCCAGCCGTCAATGGTCTCTTCCAGGGCCTGGCTGGCTTTCTCCTTCAAGCCTTCGCCCTGCTTGGGGCTGGTCAAATGAAATGTCGTCCAGCCCAAGCGGCGCTGTTCGCGCAGCAACGACAAACTGCGGAAGGTGTAGCCGCTGTGCAGCGGAATCGAATGATCGAACAAATGGAGAACGCGCAAACTCATGCGAACAATGCCTCCGTGGTCAGCGCCAGGCGCTCGGCCGGAAGTTCGCCATCGACCACCTGACGCAGGAAAGCCTCGAACATCAGCAGGGTCCAGAGCGGCGCGCTGAAATCACTGCTGCCACTTTGATGGGCGTCGACCAGATGACGCAAGGTCTGGGGATTGAACCAGCCGGTAGCTGCCAGACGCGGCCCCAGCAAGGCGTCACGCACGCGCTGCCTGAGCGGGCCGCGAAACCAGCGCGCCAAGGGCACGGCAAAACCCATCTTCGGCCGGTAAAGGATGTCATCGGAGAGTTGCGGGGCCAGCGCTTTTTTCAGCAGATATTTACCCTCTTGCCCGCGTACTTTCAGGTTTGAGGGCAAGGTCGCCAGCCATTCGACCAGTTCATGGTCCATCAGCGGCTCGCGCACTTCGAGCGAATGGGCCATGCTCGCGCGGTCGACCTTGGTATTGATGTCGCCGACCAGATAGGTCTTCAGATCCAGGTACTGGATCAGCGCCAGCGGGTCGTCGGTGCCCGCCCGGTCTGCATGACGATCAAACAACTGCTGCGCCTGGTAGCCGCCCAATTCAGCTTTGAAACGCTGGCTGAACAACTGTTCGCGCAGCGGCCCGCGAATGATGGAAACCGAGTGGCAATAGGCCTGCACTGCACTGCGTGCCATACCCTCGAACGTAGTCTTGGCGCGAAATACCCTGGGCGCCCAGTCGGCCTTCGGGTAGACGCGGCCGAGCAGTCCGAACAGCGGCTGCCGCATGGCCTCCGGCATGGCGCGGCGCATTTTTTCTTCCATCAGATGCATGCGGTAGCGCCGGTAACCGCCGAAGCTCTCGTCGCCGCCATCGCCCGACAACGCCACCGTCACATGCTTGCGCGCCAGCTGGCAGACCCGGTAAGTCGGGATCGCCGAGCTGTCGGCATAGGGTTCGTCGTAAAGCCTGGCCAGCGTATCGATCAGGTCGAAGTCGTCGCTGCCCACCGTTTCAACCCGGTGCCTTGTCTGGTAGCGGTCAGCCACGCTTTGGGCAAAAGCCGCTTCGTTGAAGGCCGGATCTTCGAAAGCGATCGAGCAGGTCGTGACCGGGCCTTCGGACAAACCCGCCATCGTTGCCACCACCGCACTCGAGTCGACGCCGCCGGACAGAAATGCACCGAGCGGCACCTCGGCCAGCATGCGCAACCGCACTGATTCCTTCAGCCTGGCTTGCAGTTCGGTGCAGGCGTCAAGCTCGCTGATCTTGTTGTCGAGCGTGAAATGCAGATCCCAGAACTGTTTCGGCTCGGGCAAAGCCTGGAAGCGGCGCAGGCACAGGCTATGGCCAGGTTCGAGCTTGCGCGCCTGTTTGAAGATGCAGCGTGGCTCGGCCACATAGCCGAGCGCAAAATATTCCTCGACCGCCAACGGGTCGATCTCGCGCTTCATTCCGCCATGCGCCAGCAAAGACTTCAGCTCTGAGCCGAACAGCAGCATGCCGTCGTCGAGCAAGCTGTAATACAAGGGTTTGACACCCAGTCGATCGCGCGCGAGGAATAGCGTGTGCTGCTTGCGATCCCACAGCGCAAAGGCAAACATACCTCGAAAACGCTGCACACAGGCCTCGCCCCAGGCCTCCCAGGCATGGACGATGACCTCGGTATCGCTGCGGGTCCGAAAGACATGGCCAAGCGCCTGCAACTGCGGAATCAAGGCCTGGTAGTTGTAGATTTCGCCGTTGAAGACCACGGCGACCGAACCGTCCTCGTTGAACAGCGGTTGCTGTCCAGTGGCAATGTCGATGATGGACAGGCGCCGGTGGCCCATGCCAAGACCCGGCTCCAGATGCAGGCTGCCTTCATCGGGACCACGGTGCAATTGCGAATCGTTCATCCGCTGCAGTTGCCTGCGGTCGATGTCGCGCCGACTCCGGGTGTCGAATATTCCGCTGATGCCGCACATGTTTCAGTTCCCGTTCAGTTCAAGGCGGTCGGCGCCAAGGTTTGCAACAAACTCGAATACAGACGCTGGTAGCGGGCAACCATCGCCTCCAGGCTGAAGCGCTGCT
>JBIKPD010000276.1:0-5461 GCA_044357665.1 Roseateles sp.
CAGCCCGATGGCCTGGCCATCGTCATGGAAGCAGATCACTTCTGCATGCATTGGCGCGGTGTCAAGGACACCGAAACCAAGATGATCAATAGCGTGATGCGCGGAGCCTTCTTGAAGAACTCCAATCTGCGCCGTGAATTTCTATCGCTGATCAAGTCCAGCTGAACCCTACCGTCTTACCAGGAGTCACAACCATGCTCGTCCGCCTGATGTATGCCAGCCGCTCCAACAGCCCGATCGGCGAAACCGAGCTTGCCGTAATTCTCAAGCAGTCGCGTGAGCACAACCCCGCCGAGGGGCTCACCGGCCTGCTTTGCTACACCGATGGCATCTTCATGCAGGTGCTCGAAGGCGGGCGCGATGCGGTCAATGCGCGCTACAACCAGATCGCTGGCGACCCGCGTCACAACCATGTGATCCTGCTCTGCTACGAAGAAATCGCCGAGCGTCAGTTCACCGGCTGGGCGATGGGGCAGGTCAACCTGCACCGGCTCAACCCGGCCCTGGTGCTGAAATATTCGGAAACCGGGCGGCTCGATCCCTACAGCATGGGCGGCGCTGCGCTGTCGGCCCTGTTCCGTGAGCTCGATTGCTCGGGCGCCATCGTCTGCAACTGAGCCAAGCGATCAGAGCGAGCGGGCTTCGGTGAAGCCGTAAATGCCGGCCAGGATGCGCGTCGGGAACTGTTGCGTGGCCTGGTTGTAATGCGCCACCGCTTGATTGAAAACCTGGCGCGCAAAGGCGCGCTGGCGTTCGATCAACTTCAACTCGTCGACCATTGCGTCGATGTCGGTCTGTTCACGCAATTCGGCCTGATGTTCAAGCAGCGACATCAAGCGGGCCAGCGCCGCCGCGTGGACCGCGCTGGCCACGGCGAGGTTGGCCACCGGGTCGCCGGCATGGGGCTTGGCCCGCGCCGCCTGGGCCGCCGTTTGGGCATCGTTCTGCGCGAGCTCCAGGGCATCGAAGGTCGCCTGCTCGCTGGGCAGCAAGGGCCGCAACCTGGCCAGTAACTGGCTGCAGACGACGGCGCGCTCGCCCAGATGCTGATCAAGGTGGGCAAAGGCCTCGCCGATGCCGTTGCGCAGCCGCATCAGGCGGTTGTAAGCGCCGATGCCCCAGAACAGCAGCATCGCAGCGATCAGCCAGAAGGTCGTCGACAGGCGGCTCATCGAAGGCCCATGAATTCGGCATGGCCGCGTGCGCGCAACTCGCAGGCCGGGCAACTGCCGCAGCCATAGCCCCAGGCATGGCGCTGATCGCGCTGGCCCAGATAGCAGGTGTGGGTGTGCTCGATGATCAAGTCGTTGAGCGCCGTCCCGCCAAGCTGCTCGCTCAGGCGCCAGGTCTGCGCCTTGGTCAGGAACATCAATGGTGTCTCGATCGTCATCGGCTGGTCGAGGCCAAGGCTCAACGCCACTTGCAAGGCCTTCAGCGTGTTGTCGCGGCAATCGGGGTAGCCCGAGTAATCGGTTTCGCACATGCCGCCGACCAGCACCGACGCGCCGCGCCGGTAAGCCAGCGTCGCCGCGAAGCTGAGGAACAGCAGGTTGCGGCCCGGCACGAAGGTATTGGGCAGTCCATTGGCCTGCATCTCGATCGCCCGCGCTTCGGTCAGCGCGGTGTCGGACAACTGGCCCAACAGACTCAGATCCAGCAGATGATCTTCGCCGAGTTTTGGCGACCAGGCCGGGAACTGCGCGCGCAATTCACGCAGCACATCGAGCCTGCAGTCGAGCTCGATCCGGTGCCGCTGGCCATAGTCGAAACCGATGGTCTCGACCTGCGCATAGCGCTCGAGCGCCCAGGCCAGGCAGGCGGTTGAATCCTGGCCGCCCGAGAACAGCACCAGCGCCTTGCGCTGGCTGGCAGCGTTCACTGACGCACCTCGCCCTGACCGAACACGACCCATTTCATCGAGGTCAGCCCTTCCAGACCCACCGGCCCGCGGGCATGCAGCTTGTCGGTCGAGATGCCGATCTCGGCGCCCAGTCCATATTCGAAGCCATCGGCAAAACGCGTGCTGGCATTGATCATCACCGAGGCTGAATCGACCTCGCGCAGGAAACGCATCGCGTTGCCATGGTTCGTCGTCAGGATCGCGTCGGTATGGTGCGAGCCGTAGCGGTTGATATGGCTGATCGCCTCGTCAAGACTGTCGACCACCTTGATGCTGATGATTGGCGCCAGGTATTCCTCGCTCCAGTCGGCTTCGGTCGCTGCCGCCAGCTTGGCGCCGGGCAACGGGCCGAGCAGTGCCAGCGCCCGCGGACAGCCACGCATCTCGACGTCCCTGGCTGCCAGCAGTGCGCCGATATGCGGCAGGAAATCCCCCGCTTGCTCGGCATGCACCAGCAGTGATTCGGTCGCGTTGCAGGGGCTGTATTTCTGTGTCTTGGCGTTCAGCACCACGCTCAAAGCCATCTGGAAATCGACTTCGGCGTCGATATAGCTGTGGCAATTGCCGTCCAGATGCTTGATCACGGGCACTTTGGCCTCGGCCATGATGCGGCTGATCAGGCTTTTGCCACCGCGCGGAATGATCACGTCGACATAGTCGGGCATGGTGATCAAGCGGCCCACTGCGGCGCGGTCGGTGGTGTTGATCAACTGCACAGCCGTCGCCGGCAGGCCGGCCTCGGTCAGCGCCTGCCCGACCAGGGCCGCCAGCGCCAGGTTCGAATGCAAGGCTTCGGAGCCGCCGCGCAGGATGCAGGCATTGCCGCTCTTGATCGCCAAGGCTGCCGCTTCGATCGTCACATTCGGCCGGCTCTCGTAAATCATGCCGAAAACGCCCAAGGGCACGCGCATCTGGCCGACGCTGATGCCGCTGGGGCGGCGTTTGACGCCGGTGATTTCACCGACCGGATCAGGCATCGCGGCGATCTGCTCGCAGCCCAGCGCCACCGTGGCGAGTTCCTTGGCACCGAGCTTGAGCCGGTCGATCAGCGGCGCGTCCAGGCCAGCAGCGGCAGCAGCTTTCAAGTCCAGTCCATTGGCCTTGGCCAATGCCGGGCCGGACTCGCGCAGACGCCTTGCCAGCGCCAGCAAAGCCATGTCCTTGGCCGCAGTCGGCGCGGCGGCCATCGCTGCAGCGGCCTGCCTGGCTGCAGCGCCAAGGCCGTCGACATAGGCAAACAATTCTTTGTGGGATGCGTTCATGCGGCTATTTTCACCGTTCTACGTCGCCGTTCGAGTTGCGCAGTTCCAAGGGCTTGCGTCCCCAGGCTTGCAACTGCGGCAGCACCAGCGCTTTATCGCCCGCCGCAACCACGATCAAGCGGGCCGGATCGAGGTGATTTCTGGCTGCCTTGAAGGCGCTGGCAGCGGTCACTGCGGCGAGTTTTTGCGGCAGCTTGACGATGCTGTCGGCGGGCAGACCCAGGGCCCAATCGTTGCCATATTTGCCCACGACTGCCAGGTTGGTGTCGAACAGCCCCGGCAGTGACAGCAACTGGGAGTTGCGCACGCGGGTCAGTTCGGCGGCGCCGATCGGCTGACGGCGCATCGTCTCGATTTCCTTGAACATGTCGAGCAAGGCGGCGCCGGTGACATCTGTGCGCACCGATCCGCGAATGCCGAACTGGCCGCTGTCACGTCCCATCGCGTAGCCGGAGTAGATGCCGTAGGTATAGCCTTTGACTTCGCGCAGCTGGGTATTGATGCGCGATGTGAACAGACCACCGAGGGCCGCATTCATCACCTGGATCGAGGCGGCCTCCGGGTCATCTGCGCGCGGCCCGGCCGCAACGACCGCCAGCGCAGTCTGCGGCGCGCCGGCTTTATCCACCAGCACCAGCCTGGCGTTGCTGCTGCGCACCGGTGGCACTGGCTTTGCTGCAACTGCCTGGGCCGGTTGTGGCCAAGCGCCGAACAAGGTGTTTGCCAGCTCGCGCAACTCGGCCTCGGTGATATCGCCGGCGACCACCAGTGCGGCCTGGTCGGGCCGGTAATTGGCCCGCCAGAATCCTGCCAGCGCAGCGCTGTTGGTGGCCTGGATGGCGGCGGCATCGCCAAGCGCATTCAGGCCCAGCGGATGCGCCGCACCGTAAACCGCCTGGTTGGCCATCACGGCCGCCAGCGCTGCCGGGTTTTCGCGCTGCTGTGCCAGCGCTGCCAGCCTGGCGCTCTTCTGGCGTTCGACCTCGGCTGGACTGAAGGCCGGGTGCAGCACGACATCGGCGAGCAGGCCCAGGCTCTGGGCGAAATTCGATTTCAGGCTGCTCAAGGAAACACGCGCTTCATCGCGCCCGGCACCGGTCGACAACGAAGTGCCCAGGTTGGCGAGTTGATCGGCCAGTTGCTGCGAGCTGCGCGTCGCTGTGCCTTCTTGCAACATTGCCGCAGTGAAACTGGCCAGCCCGGCCTGGTCGGGTGCGTTGGCTGATTGCCCGGCGCGCAAGACCATGGCTGCGCTGACCAGTGGCAGGCCAGGCTTGGCGATGTGGACGATGGTCAGCCCATTGGCCAGGGTGAAGCGTTTTCCGGCCGGCAGGATCAACGCAGCGGCTTTGCCGGCTTTGGGCGGCTTGTTGCGCCAGGCCACGTCGGCATTCATGGCTTCACGCTCTCCCTTGCCTGATGCCGCAGGGACGGGCGGCGTCGGCAATTCGGCGGCCAGCAATTTGTCTCCTGGCAGCGCATGCACGACGATGCGGGCCTCCTTGCGCAGTTGCCTGGCCACCGCAGCGCTGACCGAAGCCGGCGTCACGGCCTGATAGCGGGCCAGATCCTTGTCGATGAAGCCGGGGTCGCCGGCCATCTGGTTGTAATGGTTCAGCAGATCGGCCAGCGTAGTGAGCTTTTCCATGCGCTTCATCATCTCGGTCTCGATGGCGGTGCGGGCGCGTTGCAGCTCTTCCAGCGTCGGTGGGGTCTTGGCCAGCTCGGCCAGTTCAGCATCGACCAGCGCCTCGATTTCATCCAGCGATTTACCCGGGCGAGCGATCACCTCGACACCGAACACCGAACCCAGCGACAAGGATTCCTGCGCGATTTGCAGGCTTTGCGCCAGCTCGCGTTCGTAGACCAGCTTCTTGTAGAGCCGGCTGGCCTTGCCGCCGCCGAGGATGTTGGCCGCCACATCGAGATCAGCGTCGCCAGGCTGGAAAATGGCCGGGGTGTGCCAGGCCAGATTCAGCCGCGCCAGCTCGACCTTGTCGCTGACTTTCACGCGCTGTTCGGCGCTGATCTGCGGCTGCGCCACGAGCACCGGCGGCACAGCTGCGCCCGCCTTCAACGGGCCGAAATATTTTTCGACCATTTGCCTGGCCTCGGCAGGCTTGAAATCACCGGCCAGCACCAGCGTGGCGTTGTTCGGTCGGTAGTAGGTGCGCGCAAAAGCCTTCACGTCAGCCAGCTTGATTGACTGGATGTCGGCATGCGAGCCGATCACCGTCGCGCGGTAGGGATGACCGGGCGGGAACAGCGCCTGGTAAACCGCTTCTTCGACGATGCCATA
>JBIKPD010000277.1:0-5454 GCA_044357665.1 Roseateles sp.
GGCAAAACCGGCCGCAGCCAGGCCGGCGCGCAGGGCCGGTGCGACGCTCCAGGTTGCGGCGGTGGCTCCCTCGGCGGCATGCCTGCCCAATGCTTTGAGCAGATGCTTGTCCCACATCGCTGGATTGCTGGCCGGGTTGAAGCCGTCCAGGAAAAAAGCGTCTGCTTCGATCACCAATTCGCGCAGCCAGTCGTGTACATCACCCAGACACAGCAGCAGCAGCACGCGGTCGTCGACAAAGCTCAAGCGGTGCAGATTCGGCGTCAAAGTTGGCCAGGCGGCTACCAGTTGATCGGCCAGATCAGTCAGGGGCGAGTGCTGCTGCGCTTGCTGCAAGTCTTGTTTGCGCAAGGGGTGCTTTTCGATGCTGATGAAAACCAGTTGCTGGCAGCGCTGCGGATCCTGTCGCCAGGCGTCCCAGCAGGCGAGGAAGTTGTTGCCGAGGCCGAAACCGGTCTCCAGGATGGTGAAGCGCTGGCGCTGCGCCCAGCGCCGGGGCAGGTCATTGCCGCCCAGAAAGACATGGCGTGCCTGTTCGATGGCGCCGGCGCGGCTGTGATAAACGTCCCCGAAGGCTGGGGCGCTGGGGGCGGCGGGGTCGGAGAAGTCGACTTCGGCCGGGACGATCGGATGGGTTTTCATTCCCGGGCGAGTATGCCCCCGGTCAAGGCTCAGCAGTCGACCGTCTCGCCATGTTGAGGCACGCGCACGCGCCAGCCGAGTTCATCCTGGATGCGACTGCGCAGCGCGTCGCTGGCCTCGGGTTCACCGTGGATGACATAAACCTGTGAGGGCGCCTGCTTGAAGCCGCGCAGCCAGGCCATCAGGCCGTCGGCATCGGCATGGCCCGAGAAGCCTTCCAGATGACTGACCTCGGCATTGACCGGGACGAAATGACCATGCAGCTTGACTTCGCGCGCGCCGCCGACCATCTTGGCGCCGCGGCTACCTGCGACCTGAAAGCCGGGGAAGGCGATATGGTGTCGGGCTTGCGGCGCCATCGTTTCCAGATGGTTGAGGACGCGGCCACCGGTGGCCATGCCACTGGCCGAGATCACGATCGAAGGTCGACTGCGTGGCCCCGCCAGGCTGGCAGCCAGCTTCACCGATTCAGCCTGCTTGGTCACGAGGTGAACGCCATCGCAAAGACCGGCGGCGTCTGAAGCAGTGATGCGCAGCAGCTTTTTGTGCCGGATCGTCAGCTCGGTCGCGGCTGCGGCCATCGGGCTGTCCAGATAGATCGGCAGGTCCTGCGGCAGGTCGCCCGCCTCGCGCAGCCTTTGCAGCACCAGCAGCAGCGCCTGGGCGCGGCCGACGGCAAAACTGGGCAGCAGCAGACTGCCGCCGCGCTTGATGGTGTCGCGCAGGATCTGCGCCAGCTTGGCTTGCACATCCTCCGGCGGGTGCAGGCGGTTGCCGTAGGTCGACTCGACCAGCAGGATGTCGGCTTCTTCAAGCCGTTGGGGTGGCGGCATCAACAGGTCATTGTTGCGGCCGACATCACCTGAAAAAACCAGCGTCTTGCCTTCGGCCACCACCGTGATCGCACAGGCACCGAGCAGATGGCCGATCGGAGTGAAGCGGATCGACGCGCTGCCGAGTTGCAAGCGCCCATCGCGTGGCAGTCCGACGAAATGGGTGAGGGCTTTCTTCACGTCGTTGACCGTGTACAGCGGCAGCGCCTTGGCATGTTTGCTGGTGCCATAGCGATTCGCGCGGCGTGCATCTTCTTCCTGCAGATGCGCGCTGTCGAGCAGCAGCACTTCGCAAAGGTCTCGGGTCGCACCGCTCGAAAAAATCTGGCCGTTGAAGCCTTGGCGCCGCAAGGCCGGGATATAGCCGCTGTGGTCCAGATGCGCATGTGACAGCAGGACCGCATCAATGCTCGCCGCTGCTGCGCCCAGACCGGCCCAGTTGCGCTCGCGCAGTGCTTTGTAGCCCTGGAACAGGCCGCAATCGAGCAGGATCCGTTGCTCGCCCAGATCGAGCAGATGGCGTGAACCGGTGACCGAGTCGGCTGCGCCGAGAAAGGTGATTTTCATGCGTGGATTGCAGCACCGCCGGCATCGGCAAGGCATGACTCAGCGCAAGCTGACCGGCGCCGAAATGCAAAAAGCCCGGTCATCGCGACCGGGCTTTTTATCGGGTAAAGCTGACTTCAGCGCTTGGGCGGACCCGAGCGAGGGGGAGGACGTCCACCGCCGCCGGCCGGCCGCGGCGCACCCGGACGCGCCGCATGGCTGGAAGGACGGCCCCCGCGATCACCGCCACCGTCACGTGAACCGCTGCCCGGCGCGCCGCGCGGGGCCGATCGACCGCCGCCACCACCACCACCGCCACCGCCGCGCGAATTGCCGCGGCCACCGCCGCCGCCGGAGCGACTGCCATTGTTGTTGAGGATCATCCGGCCGAGCACGATAGGCTCGGGTTTTTCGCTCGGGTCAGGTGCAAAACCGGGGATGATTTCCTTCGGAATTTCGCGTTTTATCAGCTTTTCGATTTCACGCAGAAAGCCGTTCTCGTCGACGCAGACCAGCGATACCGCCACGCCCTCGGCGCCGGCACGACCCGTGCGGCCGATGCGGTGCACATAGTCTTCCGACACATTGGGCAGCTCGAAGTTGACGACATGGGGCAACTGATCGATGTCGATGCCGCGCGCGGCGATGTCGGTTGCCACCAGCACCTGCAGATCACCAGTCTTGAACTCGGCCAAGGCCTTGGTGCGCGCACCCTGGCTCTTGTTGCCGTGGATCGCCATGGCACTGATGCCCTGGTCGTTCAGATAGTCAGTCAGGCGGTTGGCGCCATGTTTCATGCGGGTGAAGACCAGCACCTGATGCCAGTTGCCCTGCTTGATCAAATGGGCCAGCAATTCCTTCTTGCGTTCACGGCCGACCGGGTGCACTTTCTGCTCGATCGTCTCGGCGGTCTGGTTGCGGCGCGCCACTTCGATCAAGGCCGGTTGGTTCAACAGGCGATCGGCCAGATTCTTGATCTCGTCGCTGAAGGTGGCCGAGAACAGCAGGCATTGCTTCTTCGCTGGCAACATCGCCAGCACTTTCTTGATGTCGTGCACGAAGCCCATGTCGAGCATGCGGTCGGCCTCGTCGAGCACCAGGATCTGCACCTGGCTCAAGTCCAACGTGCCTTGCTGGGCATGATCGAGCAGGCGGCCCGGGGTGGCGACGAGGATGTCGACACCATCGCGCAGACGGTTGATCTGCGGTTGCATGCCGACACCACCGAACATCACCATGCTGGTCAGGGGCAGGTATTTGCCGTAAGTCTTGACGCTTTCTTCGACTTGAGCTGCCAGCTCGCGGGTCGGTGTCAGCACCAGTGCGCGAATGGCGGGCTTGCCGCGCTTGTTGGTGGCCGGCGCGCCCAGGCTCAGTCTTTGCAGCATCGGCAGCGTGAAGCCGGCGGTCTTGCCGGTGCCGGTCTGTGCGCCGGCGAGCAGGTCGCCGCCTTGCAATACGGCGGGAATCGCCTGCAGCTGGATCGGTGTCGGAGTCGTGTAGCCAGCGTCGGTGATGGCCTTCAGGAGAGGCAGGGCAAGGCCCAGGGATTCAAAAGTCATTGCTTGCTTATGGCGCACGGTGCCCTGGATGCCGGCCGGCGCTGTATGGACAGCGCCAGTCTTGGGGCCTGCGGTAGGAACGTGCTTGAGCTGAAAGGAGGAGCTGCGACAAGACTGGTAGCCGCAGCTGAGCCGCTGATTGTAGCCGGATGGGTGAAAACGCGAGGGAATACCCGCTGTTGGCTGCTCAAGCTGCCAGCCGGCGGCGACGGCGCTGCCACCAAAAGGCCAGCTTGGCTGAAACTGCGACAATTACGGGTTGGACGCCTTGCTTGTCAGGGCGCAAGCCTCAGCAGCCAATCGTCAGCAAATTCAGGAAGCCCCCATGGCGCAATATGTCTTTTCAATGAACCGTGTCACCAAGACGGTGCCGCCCAAACGCCAGATCTTGCGCAATGTGTCGCTGTCGTTCTTCCCCGGCGCCAAGATCGGTGTGCTCGGCGTCAATGGTTCGGGCAAGTCGAGCCTGCTGAAGATCATGGCCGGCGTTGACAAGGACATCGAAGGCGAAGCGATTGCGATGCCGGGCCTGAAGATCGGTTATCTGGAGCAGGAACCGAAGCTGAACCCCGATCAATCGGTGCGTGAAGCGGTCGAAGAAGGCATCGGCGGCGTGCTGGCTGCGAAAAAACGACTCGATGAGGTCTATGCGGCCTATGCCGATGAAGATGCTGATTTCGATGCACTCGCCGCCGAACAGGGCGAACTCGAATCGATCATTGCGGCAGCCGGCAGCGAAAACACCGACCTGCAGCTTGAAATGGCGGCTGATGCCTTGAACCTGCCGCCCTGGGATGCGCGCATCGGGCTGTTGTCGGGCGGCGAAAAGCGCCGCGTCGCGCTCTGCCGCCTGCTGCTCTCGAAGCCCGACATGCTGCTGCTTGACGAGCCGACCAATCACCTGGATGCCGAATCGGTCGACTGGCTGGAGCAGTTTCTCAGCCGTTTCCCTGGCACCGTCGTCGCGATCACCCATGATCGCTACTTCCTCGACAACGCCGCCGAATGGATTCTTGAACTCGACCGCGGCGCCGGCATTCCCTGGAAGGGCAATTATTCCGACTGGCTGGAGCAGAAAGAACGCCGCCTCGAGCAGGAGCAAAAAGGCGAGGAATCACGTGCCAAGGCGATGAAGAAGGAACTCGAATGGGTCCGCTCGAACGCCAAGGGACGCCAGAGCAAGAGCAAGGCGCGTCTGGCCCGCTTTGAAGAACTGTCGGATGTCGATTACCAGAAGCGCAACGAGACCAACGAGATCTTCATCCCGGTGGCTGAACGGCTCGGCAACGAGGTGATCGAATTCGAGAATGTGTCGAAGAGCTTCGGCGATCGCCTGCTGATCGACAACCTGAGTTTCAAGGTGCCGGCTGGTGCCATCGTCGGCATCATCGGACCCAATGGTGCCGGCAAGTCGACGCTGTTCCGCATGATCCAGGGCCAGGAGCAGCCCGACAGCGGCAAGGTGATGATCGGCAAAACGGCGCAGCTGGCTTTTGTCGACCAGAGCCGCGAGAGCCTGGCTGACGACAAGACCGTCTGGCAGGATGTCTCGGGCGGCCTCGACAACATCGTCGTCGGCAAATTCATCATGCCCAGCCGCGCCTATCTGGGTCGCTTCAACTTCAAGGGCAATGACCAGCAAAAACTGGTCGGCAATCTGTCGGGCGGTGAGCGCGGCCGCTTGCATCTGGCCAAGACCCTGGCGCAGGGCGGCAATGTGCTGATGCTCGACGAACCGTCGAATGACCTTGATGTGGAAACCCTGCGCGCGCTCGAAGAGGCGATGCTCGAATTCGCCGGCTCGGCCATGGTGATTTCGCATGATCGCTGGTTCCTCGACCGGATCGCCACCCATATCCTGGCTTGCGAAG
>JBIKPD010000278.1:0-5447 GCA_044357665.1 Roseateles sp.
TGCAGCATCTCGACATCGAGCGCAAGCTGTTCGCCGGCACGGTCGAGCGGATGCGCATCGGCACCGTGACGCTGGATGAAAGAGGCGACATCCTGTCGATCAACGATCAAGCCAAGGCAATCCTCAACGAGCAGGACGGCATCCGCGTGATCGGCAAGTCGCTGAAGGCGGAATCCCCGGCCGAGCAAATCAAGCTCAAAGCGTTGATCGACGCCGCTTATACGTCGATGCTGCCCAAACCCGGCAAGCAATCGATCACGCCGACGGTGATCGAGGCGATCTCGATCACCCGGCCATCAGGCCGCAGCAAGCTGAGTCTGCTGGTGCGGACGTTGCCAAGAGACAAATGGTCCGAGAGCGGCCATCGGCCCTGCCTCGCCATCTTCCTGCGCGACCCCGAACGCAGCACGCAGGGATCGAGCGATGTGATCCGGCGCCTGTTCGACCTGACTCCCGCCGAAGCCACGCTGGCCTTGTTGCTGGCCAATGGGCTCGGCCTGGAAGAAGCCGGCGAGCAACTCGACATCCGCCGCAACACCGTTCGGGCCCATCTGCGGGCGATCTTTTCGAAAATGGGCGTCACCCGCCAGACCGAGTTGGTCCGGATGGTGCTGAACAGCGTCGTGCAGCTCGGCTGAAAACCACCACCTCAGCCAGATTGCCACCGGCGCACTCGCCCGCAGCAGCCAGTCGGCTGGCTGCGCCGCTCAGGGCCAAAAACTCGCGATCCGCCAATACATACGGTAAAATGCCGTATGTAAATCGGAGTTTTCATGACAGCAATAGCCCGTTTTGATCTGAAGCTTGACGCTGACGACAAGGAACTTCTCGCCCGCGCCGCAAGCCTTATGGGCACGACCATGGCCGGCTTTGTCCGCAGCGCAGCCAAAGAGAAGGCACAACAATTGTTGGAGCAGGAGTCGCGGGTCACGATCACCAAGCGTGACTTTCTTGCCTTCAACGCAGCGATCAATGGCGTATTCAGTCCCAATCCAGCATTGCAGGCTGCGTTGAAGGCTGCGGCAAAGGTCAAGCGTGCTTGAAGAGCAGGTGTTTGACACCAAACGCCATCATCGAGAGGCCTTCCGCTGCGGAGTGCCGGCGCTGGACGATTACTTGCATAAATTCGCAGCCCAGCAAACTGCGAAAGGCATCAGCACCGTGTTTGTTTTGGTTGATGATGCGGCGCCGAGCAAGATTTTGGCGTTCTATACCCTCAGCGCAGCGCAAGTCGATGCCCAGCAACTGACGGCCATGGAACGCAAGAAGCTCCCGCGTTATCCGATTCCCTGTTTTCGCATGGGACGCCTGGCTCGCGATATTGAAAGTCGCGGGCTCGGCTTGGGCGACGTGTTGATCGGTTGTGCGGTTGACCGATGTCTGCACGCTCGAAATCTTGTGGGTGCCTATGCGCTACTGGTCGACGCAAAGGATGAAAAATCGAAGGCCTTCTATGAGCGATACGGATTCATCCCTTGTGGCGATGCGCCAATGACTCTTTATCTTCCGCTCGGCTGAATGCCTTTTCGAAAGCCAGCGCGAGCGCCTGCGCGCCGAAGTCGAGCGCCTCCACCGCGGCGTCGAGCATGCCCAGCATGCTGACGAAGCCGTGGAACTGCCCCGGCCAGCAGCGCGCAGTCACCGCGACACCAGCGCGGCGCAAGGCCTCGGCATAGGCTTGGCCCTCGTCCCGCAAGGGGTCAAAACCAGCGGTGATCACCGTGGCCGAAGGAACTCCGCTCAAGTCGGTCTGGCGCAGCGGCGAGGCCAACGGATCAAGCCCGGCCTGCGAATCGGGCAGATATTGCTGCCAGAACCAGCGCATCAACGATGAACTGAGCATCGCCGCCTGCTCGAACTCGCGGTGCGAGGGCAAGTCGCAGGCGCTGTCGGTCACCGGATAAATCAGCAACTGATGACAGACAGGGATCGCCTGAACACGCAGCTGCTGGGCCACCACCGCAGCCAGATTGCCACCGGCGCTGTCGCCGGCAACGGCCAGTCGGCTGGCATCGCCACCCAAGGTTGGCGCATTCTGCTGCACCCAACGCAGCGCTGCCAGCGCATCGTCGACCGCAGCCGGAAACCGATGTTCAGGGGCCAGCCGGTAATCGACCGAGACCACCAGGGTCCGCGCCCGCGCCGCCAGGCGCCGGCAGATATTGTTGTGGCTATCGAGTCCGCAGCCGACAAATCCGCCGCCATGAAAGAAAACAGTCACCGGGAACGGCCCCTGGCCCAGCGGGCGGTAGAGCCGCATCGGCAGCGGCCCGGCAGCACCGTCAAGCATGGCATCGCTCTGCTCGGCCAGTTCATCGCCCAGGTCAGGCAGCGGCGGAAACAGCGCCAGCGAAGCGCGGAAATCCAGCGCCGTCAGCAACTGCAGATCCGGCTGGGGCATCTGTGCCATGGCATCGGCGATCGCCTGGGCTTGAGCATCGAGCGGCATGATTTTCCTTGGGGTTGGGCGCGGCCGATTCTGCCATTTCCTGTCCGCCGCCAGCCTAGTCCTCCAGGACGATGAGGCAGCCCGCGCGCCGCAGCGATAGTTCATCATCTTCTTGGGAGCTGTCATGTCTGCTGCAAGCGCTGGTGTCGATCCTTTCAGCCCCTTGAGTGTCGGGCCGGTGACGATCAAGAACCGGTTCATCCGCGCGGGCGCCAACGAGATGATGACGCGGGCAACCTTGCCGCAAAAGGCCTTGCTCGAACATCACCGGCAGTTGGCCGAAGGTGGCATCGGCATGACGACGCTGGCCTATCTGTCCGTTTCTGCAGACGGCCGCACCATGGCCGAACAAGGCATTCTGAACCCGGCTTCAGTCCCCCATTACAAGGCCGTCACCGACGCGATCCATGCTGCAGGCGCCCTGGCCAATGCGCAGATCACCCATGCCGGCAGCTTCGTGATGCACAGGGAGTTGTCAACCTGGCGGGCGATTTCAGCCAGCGGCGGGATCGACCAGATCGGCTTGATGCTCGGGCGGCCGCTGCAGCGCGAGATGAACCGGGGCGATATGGATCGCATCACGGCCGAATTCGTCGCCGCCGCAAGATGCGCTGTCGAAGCCGGTTTCGATGCCATCGAGCTGCATATGGGACATGGCTATCTGCTCAACCAGTTCATTTCGCCGCTCTCGAACAAGCGCCGCGATGGCTATGGCGGCAACGCCGAACAGCGGATGCGTTTTCCGGTTGAAGTGCTCAGCGCGGTCAAACAAGCAGTGGGCGACCGGGTCGCCATCCTGGCCAAGATCAATCTGGTTGATGGCGTGCCCAAGGGTGCCAGCGCTGCCGATGCAGTGGTGACGGCCCAGGCGCTGGAGCGCGCCGGCGTCGACATGCTGGTCCTGTCAGGCGGCCGCAATATCGAGGCCAGCTGGCAGATCTTCGGCAGCCCGATGCCCTATGAGGATCTGGCGGCGATGCAGCCCGGCTGGCTGGCCAAGCTGCAGTTCAAGCTGCTGAAAGCGACCACGCCCAAATCGCTGCAATTCAAGGAACTGTTCTTCCTCGATGCGGCGCGCCTGGTCAGGGCCGCGACCCAGGTTAAATTGGCTTATATCGGCGGCGTGCAATCGCTGGCAGCAGCGCAAACTGCGCTGACTGAGGGGTTTGACGCCGTCGTCATGGCGCGTGCCACCATCCACGACCCGGACATCGTCAACAAATGGCGGATCGACGGCAATCTTCGCTCCGGCTGCACCGCCTGCAACCGTTGCGTTGCCGCCATGTATGGTCCTTCGGGAACTCATTGCCCGCTGGTCGGCAACGCCTTCGACCCGGCCTGGAAACAGCAAAATGCAGGGGCCGTTTGAAGCCAGACCGGCTACCATCGTCCGAATGGGGTAGGCAATCTGTCGCTCGGCCGTTCAATATTCTGGTTGATCGGCTCACAACGCTTTGGAGATATTGAATGGCCACGACAAAAGACTACCGGCTCGGCGAATTCACCTTTCCGCGCGGCTGGTTCATGATCGCCGACGCTGAAGAATTGAACACGCACAAGCCGCTGGCGGTGCGCTTCTTCGGCAAGGACTTTGCGCTCTACCGCGGTCAGGCCACCGGCAAGGTGGTTCTGCTCGACGCCTATTGCCCGCACATGAAGACCCATTTGGCGGCGCCCAACAACACCTCCTATGTCGTGCTCGACCGCGGCGGCAGCAATATCGAAGGCGATGGCATCCGCTGCCCTTACCATGCCTGGCGCTTCGGCCCGGACGGAAAATGCGATGAAATCCCCTATCACGATGGTCCGATCCCGGCCGCAGCTTGCGTCAAGAGCTGGACCGTTGTCGAGAGCCTGGGCGCGATCTGGGTCTGGCATGACCCCGAAGGCGGCGATCCCGAATGGGCCCATCCAAGTCTGCCGCAATGGGACGATGCGGGCTGGGTACGTGGCCATTGGGATCACCTTGGCGTCTTGAATCAGCATCCGCAAGAGGTGATCGACAACATCAGCGACTACAGCCATCTGGGGCCAATCCATGGCTCGACAGTCGAGCGCTACGAAAACGAATTCAAGGGTCATCTGGCGATTCAGCGCCAATGCGGCGGACATCGCACCCTGGTCGCTGCTGACGGCAGCGCCTCAATCCTGCATACCGACACGGTCTACCATGGCCCTGGCGTATTGATCTCGATGCTGACCGGCCTGTTTGAAACCGCGCTGCTGATCATGCACACGCCGATCGATGATGGCCAGATCAAGGTCTGGCATTCGCTGATCGTCAAGTCGCCAACCGGCGCGGTGCCGACCACCAGCGACGACCTGGTGGCTGCCAAGCAGTACCAGGAAATGAGCCGCCTCGCTTTCGCTCAGGACTTCGAAGTCTGGACCAACAAGGGGCCTTGCCTGAACGGCCTGTTCATCCCCAGCGACGGCCCGTTCCTGAAAGCCAGGGTCTGGTACAAGCAGTTCTACAACCCGCGCGCGAAGAAGCAGGAATTTCTCGATCAATGCGAAGGCATGTACCGTGTCCGAGGTGTGCCGGCGTACACAGCGGACTGAGGCGACAAGTTTGACCGCAAACTGCGGTCAAACGCCGAAGCCGCCCGACACCGAAAGCTTCTGTCCGGTGACATAAAGCGCCTTGTTGGAGGCCAAAAACACTGCGGCATGACCGATCTCTTCGGGTTCGCCCCAGCGCTTCAGCGCCAGCATCTTTTGTGTCGCCTCGGTCCATGACTGGTCGAGCACGCCTTGCCTGCTCAGTTCGAGGAACATGCCGGCATTGATGACGCCAACCAGCACCGTGTTGGCGCGGATATGGTGCCTGCCCTCCTCCTTGGCCAGGCCCTGGATCAAGGCCTCATTGGCGGCTTTGGGGATCACGGACAAACCATCACGGTCAGGCCACAAGCTGTCTCCGGCCGATCCCAGATGGACATAAGACCCGCCGCCTGAGGCCTTCATCAAAGGCAATGAGGCATGGACGACGCGGAAG
>JBIKPD010000280.1:0-5402 GCA_044357665.1 Roseateles sp.
ATGCGTTCCTCAGGCTGTAGTTGAAGGTAGGTCGACTTGGTTTGCATTCGGGCACCTTACCAAGAACGAGGTGTTGCGCTTCAGATTTGAGGCCGCCCTGTATTGGCATGGTGTGCTCAAACAAGGCGTGCCAAAACCCAGCCAGTAACAGCGATATGGCTCAGCGTCACCAGTACTGACGCGCCGTGCAGCCATTTGAAACGCAACCGGTCATCAGAGTCAGTGGCTCGATTGATTGCCGGCATAAGCAACTGCCGCACGGGGATGGTCGAAAAAGCAAGCGGCAAAGCCAAAGGAGTACAGGGTCATGCCGCCGAACAAGAGCGCAGTGGCCAGTATTGCTAATGAATGGGTCATACCGAACACTTTAAAGTGAAGAGGCAGTCGGGACCCGCGGCAGGGGCAGGCCTTCGGCGATGGCTACTTGCTCGAGCGCTTTTTCGAACAACATCCGCGCGGTACCAGCAACCTGCTGCAAGTAAGCGTGCAACTGCGCGTCGGCTGCGCTCCTGTTGACGCACTCGCCACTGTATGTTTCAAAGTAGGAAACTTGTAGCAGCAACTCTGCCAAGTGGCTGGGGCACTCACAGGCCATTGCTGATGAAATCCCCGCAAATTGTGTCAATGCAGCAGCGCCAAACCGGGCGGGTAATATGGTTTGTTGTGCAAGGCTTTTCTTAGTGGGAATCGTCAGGTCGGAGGCTGTGACGGTCTCATCCGACGGCGTCTCGGCGCGCTGCAACGATGCCAGCCACTGAGCCAATGAATCGTCATCGACGGGTTCGTACGAGACTGCGGCCCCGGCGCCAGTTAACTCAGCTCGTCCTGCGGCACTGGAAAAGCGGTACACCACTGCCGCCGCAGGGGCTAGCCAGGCGTCCTGGGCAAGCTTCAATTCTTGCCATGCGCCAGGCTGCAAACATGCTGCCTGCCACAGCAGCAGGTCGACGGCGGGCTTGAAAGAATGTTGCGCGGCTTCGGCTGCATCGGCCAACGTATCAAAGACCGCCACCATCTGCAGTGCTGGCCCCAAGGATTGGCGATCAATCAAGCGTTGCAGACGGCGGGCCAAGGCCTGCCCCACCACGACAGCCCTCATGGGCGCCTGCTTCAGTGCACCAGGCCGGTTGCTTGTTATGGCCGCTTCAAGCGCGTGCATCATCTCGCGCATTTGTTCAGTCTCGATTGCAGCCAGCAGGCCGATTGCATGGCCCTGGGCGGTAAGTCGGCGCAGCAAGGTGGCCCGCTCAACATCTGCCGACGAGTACAAGCGGTGTCCAGATGCAGCGGTGACGGGGCGCACCGCCTGGTAGCGCTGCTCCCAAATGCGCAAAGTCGCCACGGGCATGCCTGCGATGCGCGCAACCGCAGCGCTTTTAAAGGTCGGCTGCACCATGCTTGACTGTTGTGCATGCGGCTGGGAAGCACTCTTGGCGGAAGTCATTGCGCGATCATTGAGTTATTTATGAGTTGGATTATGCCCTTATTTCTTAAGAAAATGAACTTTTTCAAAGCTTTCTTGCGTTAGCATATGAACTCATTAGCGACTCAAACGAAAACTTGATCGTTTCTTGCGCGGCTCAACTCCCTGCTTCGTTTCAGCACAGCTTCACATGGGATGGCGCCGAGTTTTTTGAGATCTTCAAGCGCCAAGAAAGCGAGCCCTTGGCGCTACTTTGAACTTCACCTGGCTTGTCTTAAATCGGAATTCCCATGAACAACAATCGACGCACCTTTTTCATGACGCTGGCCGCAGGCACATCGCTTTTGGCCACACCCGCCCTTGCCCAGGCAAAGCTTGACGAAAAGGACCCGCAAGCCGTGGCCTTGGGCTATGTGGCTGATGGCACCAAGACCGACACCAAAAAGTACCCCAAATACGCCGCCGGCCAGATTTGCACCAACTGCGCCTTGTACCAGGGCAAAGCAAGCGATGCCTGGGGTGCTTGCCCGTTGTTCGCCGGCAAGCAAGTTGCCGGCAAAGGCTGGTGCAGTGCTTATGCCAAGAAAGGCTAACGGTGGCCGACTCGGCCACCATGCCTCTTGCAGGCGCAGGCCGAGTGCTCAGCGTTCGCCCCGGTTGCGTGCGCCTCATTCCAGGGGACAAGCTTCCTGCCCGGGTGTTTGCTGATCTGCGGACCGACCACGCAGGCGAGGTAGGCGCTGTCTGTATTTATCAAGGGGTGCTGCTATTCGCGCGCGATCCCGCGCTTCGGGCCTTTGCTCAGCATCACTTGACCACAGAACAAAAACACCTGCGCCTCATCTCGGCTTGGCTACCTTCGGCGCGACGCAGCCGCCTGTTGCCATTGTGGCGATTGGCCGGATTTCTCACTGGTGCCCTGCCTGCCTTGTTCGGCCCCAGGGCGGTCTACGCAACGATCGAGGCCGTAGAGACCTTTGTCGACCATCACTACGAGGAGCAAATACGTGCGCTGGCCTCGCAGCCGGGGCTCAGTGATCTGCGCCAGACCCTGCTCGATTGCCAAGCTGACGAAGTGGCTCACCGCGACGAGGCGGCTGCACGTGGTCCTTCTCGACCTGGTGTGGTGCTTCGCGCCTGGTGCGCCATGGTGGGCGCAGGCTCAAGCGCTGCGGTGGCCTTGATCCGCCACATTTGAGTGACGCACGCATGACCGCCATCGCAGCCGAAATCGAACGCTTTAACCGCTTGAGTGCAAGCTGGTGGGACAGCCGCGGACCGATGCGGCCACTGCACGTTGTCAATGCCTTGCGGCTTGGCTACGTGGTCGCACAAATCGCCGCGCACTTGGGTCGAGGCGACGCTAACGACCTGAGCGGGCTGCGCATTTTGGATGTGGGATGCGGCGGCGGCTTGCTGTCAGAAGCGCTGGCACGCCTAGGGGCGCAGGTCGTGGGCGTGGACGCTTCTCCGGGTAACGTTGCCGCTGCTCGCCTGCACGCTCAATCGCAAAACGTCACGGTTGACTATCGGCTGGGCGAGCCCGCCGAGGTACTGTCACCACAAGAACGTTTTGACGTGGTGCTAGCGCTTGAGGTGGTTGAGCACGTGAGCGACGTGCCCGTATTTTTGGCCACTGCCGCTGCCTGCCTGGCACCAGGAGGCATGCTGTTTGTCTCAACCATCGACCGCACCTTCAAAAGCTTTGTAGTTGCCATCATCGGAGCCGAATACCTGCTGCGAGTTCTGCCGCGCGGCACCCATCAGTGGTCGATGTTTGTACGCCCCGAGGAGTTGAATTCTGCTTTGGCTCCCTCAGACTTGCAGATACGGGATCTGCGCGGCATGCGCTATGTCCCGCTTGTGCACAAAGCCTCTTGGTGCAAGGACACGCAGGTTAACTACATCGCCACCTTCACGCACAGTGCCCATCACAACCGCCACCCTTGAAGACCACCATGCATCATGTAAGACACCTGGTTTTAGTGCTGGGAGATCAGCTCGACCTGGAAGCAGCAGCCTTTGACGGGTTTGATGCTGCACAAGACGCTGTGTGGATGGCCGAAGCCCACGAAGAGTCCACCCACGTTTGGTCAAGCAAGCAGCGCATCGCCTTGTTTTTGAGCGCCATGCGTCACTTTGCCCAGGCGCTGCGCGACGCGGGCCGACCACTGCACTACCACCGGCTCGACGACACCGGCGCTGCCGCCGATCTGGACAGCCTTGGGGCCAAGTTGCAGGCCGATCTGGCGGCGCTGGCGCCGCAGCGCGTGGTGATGACCGCGCCGGGCGATTGGCGCGTGTTCCAGCAACTCAAGGCTGCTGTCGAGGCAGTCGGTTTGACCCTGGAAGTCTGCGACGATCGGCACTTCTTTACTACAGTGCGCGATTTTTCGGCCCATGCTAGCGGGCGCAAGTCGCTGCGACTCGAGTACTTTTACCGCGAGCTGAGACAACGCCACAACATCCTGATGGACGATGGCAAGCCCGCTGGTGGCCAATGGAATTTTGACGCCGACAACCGCGAAGCCTTTGGCCCACTAGGCCCCGGCCCCGTGCCAGCCCGCGCGGCCTTTGATCCCGACGCCCTCACGCAAGAAGTCATTGCACTGGTCAACACCCGCTTTGCCGACCACCCCGGCACGCTCGAGAGCTTTGCCTGGCCAGTGACCCGCAGCCAGGCCTTGCAAGCATTGCAGCGCTTCATTGACGAGCGTCTGCCACTTTTTGGTCGCTATGAAGATGCCTTATGGCCTGGCGAGCCCTGGCTGTACCACTCGCATCTGTCCTCAGCCATGAACCTCAAGCTGCTCAATGCGCACGAGGTGGTTCAAGCGGTGGAAGCGGCTTACCGGGCTGGCCATGCGCCGCTTCAAAGCGCTGAGGGCTTTATCCGCCAAATCCTGGGATGGCGCGAATACGTGCGCGGTATTTACTGGACGCAAATGCCCAGCTACGTCGAGCGCAATGCCCTCAATGCCCAGGAAGAATTACCCGCCTGGTTCTGGAACGGTCACACCGACATGGCGTGCTTACGCGATGCCATCACGCAGTCCCTGGAACACGGCTACGCGCACCACATACAGCGCCTGATGGTCACAGGCCTTTATGCCCTGCTGCTGGGCGTGCGGCCGCAGCAGGTTCACACCTGGTACCTGTCGGTCTATGTGGACGCGGTCGAATGGGTGGAATTGCCCAACACCTTAGGGATGAGCCAGTACGGCGACGGTGGCCTGATGGCAAGCAAGCCCTATGTGGCGACGGGCAAGTACATCCAGCGCATGGGTGGGCCTTGCAAGGGCTGCCGCTATGACCCGGCGCTGCGTGAGGGTGAACGCGCCTGTCCCTACACCACGCTGTACTGGGATTTTTTGATGCGACACGAAACACTGCTGGCCAAAAACGCCCGCATGGCTTTGCAGGTCAAGAACGTGGTGCGCATGACGGACAGCCAAAAGCAAGCCGTGACGCTTCGCGCCGACGCGATCCGCCGCGGTGAAGTCGGCGTAGCCCAATGACGATGCTCGATACTTTCCCGCCCACGCGCCAAACTGCCCTGGCGCGCGTCAGTGCCGTGCGGCCTGGTGACTACGCGCGCAGCCGTAACGCGATTGAGGGCGCGGTCACTGGCCTGTCGCCTTACATCACCCATGGATTGCTCAGCCTGCCCGAGGTACTGGCTGGTGTGACCACCAAGCACTCGCTCGATGTGCAACACAAGTTCGTGTTCGAGCTGGGTTGGCGCGAGTACTTTCGCCATGTCTGGGCGTTTCGGGGCGAGGAGATTTTTGAATCCCTGCGCGAGGGCCTGCTGCCGCAGACAAGCTACTCAGCGCTGCTGCCTGCCGATATTCGCCAGGCCGCTACCGGTGTGCCCGTTATCGATATGGCGGTGCGCACCTTGTACGCCACAGGCTATTTGCACAACCATGCCCGCATGTGGCTGGCCAGCTACATCGTGCACATGCGCAAGGTGGAC
>JBIKPD010000281.1:0-5376 GCA_044357665.1 Roseateles sp.
AGTTAAACGAACACTGGTTTCCCGCAGTGCCCGGCGCGGTATTCCAAAAATCATTAGTGTTGCAGGGGAAACCAGGAACAGGAACACGAGCGCCAGTCGGATTGCCCGTGGTGTTGCTCAGTTTCTGGTAACCATTGCCGAAACTGGATACGCCAAGGACGTCACCACCCGGTTGGTCGCGGGTATAGATCATGCCGCGCGAGTTCGCCGACATACCGGCCAACATACGCCCCTTGGCGCCAGCAGCACCCCACAACACGGAGGCCTCGCTGGTCTCGCCACCCTTGACTGTCGGTTTACCCTGGCCGTAGTTGGCCTGGATGCCATTGAAATTCTTGCGCGTGATGATATTCACCACGCCGCCCATAGCGTCGGAACCATAAATCGCCGAAGCGCCGTCAGTCAGAATCTCGATGCGCTCGACAGCCGCCAGCGGAATCGAGTTCAAGTCCTGTGCCTGGCCGGAGAACGGCGCCTTCGAAATCCGACGCCCATCGATCAAAACCAGAGTGCGGTTGGAACCAAGGCCACGCAGGTCGATGTCGGCCAGCGCTTGAGCACTGCTACCCGACTGCGGTTTTGTATTGCCAAAGGAGGCAAATGTCATATCGCGCATCAGCTCTGCGACGGATGACTGCCCGCTGGCGTCGATCGTAGCGCGGTCAATTACGGTGACAGGAAGTGCACCTTCTGATTCAGCTCGCTTGATGCGCGAGCCAGTAACTTCGACCCGCTGCAGCGTCTCCTGAGCAATTGCGGCTCCAGGAACGATGACGCCGAGAGCGATCAAGACCGCGACATTGACGCGTTTTCTTTGGAACATTGTGAACTCCTTGTAGGGGAAAAATGCGCTTGCGGTGTTGCCACAAGCTTTAGCCAATGCCCGATTTAAAGCGCAGCCTGAGCGGGCTCAACCAAGCAGTAGTGTTTGTAGTTTCAGCTCAAGCGCCTGTTTGCCCATACTGGCATTTACCCCTATGTTGCTAACTAATGACAAATTTGTGTCTTTAGTCAATTTTTTTTGCAAATTCTTGGGTAAGTCGATCGATTCCCCTCCCGTTTCCCAGCAAATGAGCTCACAGATTGCCCGCGAAGTTGAAACGAAAGTTCAGTTGGATGGCGGCTCCGGAGCACCAGACTTGCGACCGAGCAGCAAACATTCAGGTAGCTTGATATAAGTCAAACCTTGTTGGATGCGGCCTATGCCAATGACGAATACCAGTCCAAGCCGCGCTACGGCAGGCTAGCTGCGTTGCTTATGGACATCAGCCCACTGGGTCGGCGCGCCTTGCCAGCGCACCGCATCGCAGCCCACTCGTCCGCGTCCAACTACCGAACCTAGGATCACAGATCAAATTCCCCTGCTCGACCGAGAAATTCATTCCTTGCAATCGTCATCGCTGAAATCAGCCGACGCTCGACCGGACTGAGATGGGGATGCCAGATGTCGAAAATCAGCACGACACGCAACTTGTCGCTGTCATTCCAGGCCTCATGCTCGATCGTGTCGTCGAACACCCAGGCCTTCCCAGGCAGCCAATGCCGGGTCTGATTGCCGACCCGAAAACCGCAGGATTCAGGGATGATCAAGGGAAGATGCGTGACCAGGCGCGCATTGCTGATGCCAACATGGGGCGGAATTCTTGTACGCGGTTTGAGCAAAGAGAACATCGCCACCGGTGTTCGTCCGGCCTGCTCGGGCTGGGGAGCGCCGGCGAGTGCTTGCATCGTCAGCGGGCAATTGGCTGAATTGCCCGGCACCGGTCGCCCGTCCTTGAGCAAATGAAAGGCCGACCAACGGGGTGAATTATTCAACTCGGCCCATTGATTCACCGGTTGATCGCTGCCATAGGTGATGTAGGGCGAAAAACCTTCTTCGCGGTCCAGCACAGCCAGGAATTCGTCGCGTATTCCGTCGGTGGCGGCCTCGATCTGATCAAGCCAGGGGAAGTCACTGCGTTCGAAAAATTCGATCGTTGGCAGGCCAGGGAAGAAGTAGCCCATTGGCCTGGATTCATGGCGTTTCTTCCTGCCGAACTCGATGTCCAACGAGAGCCTGAACCGATCGAGTTCTGCGCCATTCATGCCAGCGCCCTGCTCGGCGATGGACTTGTCAACGAAGTCGCCGAACTGCGCCTGATAGCGGCCTCGAAACTCGACGGCATGCTGCAAGGCAGGCCGCAGGTCAGGCACCAATTTATCGAGCGCTGGCGCGACGGCAATCACGGCCTGATAGGCCTGCGCAGCTTCATGTTTCAAGCCCTGCCGCTCGAGCAGGTTGGCCCGCAGAATCAAGGCCATCAGGTCATGCGGATCTGCCGTCAACGCATGCTGCAGCGCATCGATTTCGCCGGCCAGATCCTTTTGCGCACGGCAGGCCATTGCCAGATGGATCCAGGGCTGCGGGTTGCCGTCATCAATCAAGGCCAGTGCTGCGAAGCTGTGGCGCGCCGCAGCAAAGTCGCGTCGCGCCAACGCAAACTGGCCGATCGCCTGCAGGGTGGCCCTATGCCGAGGGTTGATGGCAAGAATGCTGTTCCAGCATTGCTGCGCTTTGCTGTACTGCCCTTCCTGAGCAGCCTGCTGCGCTTGGCTGAAAAGCAGATCAATCCTGCCTGACTCATCTTGCGGATATGGGACAGCAGTCATATGGTTGTACCGGTTTGCAACGACCTGCGATTATCTCGACTCGCCATTGAAAAAGCGCCTGTGCAAGCACAGGCGCCTTCCATGGCAAGCCTCGAAAATCAGAACTTGGCGTTCAGATTCAAGTTCACGCGACGACCCAACGAGTCGTACACCACCGGGAAGGTGTTGCCATTGCCGAACGGTGCGCCGGTCACAGCCAACGGTGGATCCTTGTCCAGCAGATTGTTGATGCTGCCTGCAAGCGTGATCATCTTGGTCAGCTTGTAGGATACGAACACATCCAGATAGTTACGGGCTGCCAAGGTCTTGGTGATCTCGCTGACAGCACCCGCCAACTGCGAGTTGCTGCTGGTGGTATCGACATCAACCGAGCCGAAATGGCGCCATGTCACACCGACCGTAGCGTTCCACGGGGTTGACCAGGTACCACGCAGCTTGTTGCGCCACTTTGGAGCTGGCGTTCCGCAGGTCGAACCATACAGGCCCGCGCAGTCATAGGAACCCAGTCCAGGCACCGCTTCAACACTCATCTCTTGCAGATAAGTGCCCAGCAGGCTCAGGTCCAGCTTGCCCATCGCGCCAAGCTTCATCGCATAGTCAAGACCGACGTCGACGCCCTGCGTCTTCAAGGACGCGACATTGACATTGGTCGAAACAATCTGCGCTGTCGGCAAAGCCCAGAGCGAACCGGTTCTATCCCGCGTGATCAAGCTGCAGAACTGTGCCGAACCGGTAGCCAGGCATTGCGCCAAGCTGGTTGTCGCTGGCAGGCTGCTGATCGCGTCCTTGACCTTGATCGAGAAGTAATCGACCGAGACATTGAAGTCCTTGACCGGTGTTGCCACCAGGCCCAGGGTCACGCTGTTGGAAGTCTCAGGCTTCAGGTTCGGGTTGCCGCCAAACAGGCCGTTGTACTGCCCGGCCGGACTGTCGATGATCTTGCCATATTGCGCCGCCGTCACGCCAGTGCGAGCGCATTGCGCCAGCGTGGCCGTAGGCGCTGCACCTGCGCAAGGGTCGGAGTCGTTGTTGTACAGACCGGCCGATTGAGCCGCAAACATCTCGATGATGTTGGGCGCACGTGCTGCCTGCTGATAGCTGCCGCGAATCTTGAACTGCTTGATCGGCGACCATTCCAGGCCGGTACCATAGGTATCGGTCGAATTGCCGGTGCTGTACTTCGAATGACGGTACGAAGCGTTCAGATTCATCGCGTAAGCCAGCGGCTGATTGTCAGCCAGAGGAATACGCAATTCACCGAACACATCATCGACGTTGTACTTGCCGCCAACGCCGATGGTCGGGCCGCCTTGACCGGCCAGATCGCCGCTCGAGAAGGCTGTATCGGTCGACAACTCCATCTGCTCGGTGCGACGCTCAACACCTACTGCGACGCCCAGACCCGATTTGGCTGTGGGCAGCTTCAGACCGTACTTGCTCAGATCACCCGCCAAGGTGGCACCGAAAACGCCCTGGTTGGTGAAACCCTTCTGGAAACCGGGGGTCTGCAGATAGGCCAGCGAAGCCGGATCGATCTTGCCCAGCGACCAGACGTTGTAAGGGATGCAGTTCGGGTCGGAACCATCAAGCGCCGAACGGCAAACCGTCTTGCCCGAGACCGGGTCGACCACCGCGTCAAGCGCGCGGCCGATGCGGATGTTCGAGAAGTCGTTCTTGTAGGTTTCCTGATAAACGACGCGGCCGACCTGGCCGAATGCGTCATAGCTCCAGGCACCAACATCACCCTTCACGCCGATGACGGCGCGATAAGAAGTGTGACGGATGTCATCCTGACGACCACCACCTTCGACATTGCGGCGGGCGATCAGGATGTTGGCAGCATCACCGGTCTTGTTGAAGGTCAAACTTTCCTCTGCATTGGACGCTGCCAATGTCGTCTTCCATGCCGATGACAGGAAGGGATTCTCGAAACGGACGCCACCGGCTGTCGAAGTGTCAAAGACGAACAAGCCGCTCGGCGCGATCTGGGCCACTGTGTGGTCATCGTGGAAGGCCAGTTGCGCGTAGACGCGGGCCATATCGTTGATGTCGTAATGGGCGATTGCGGTGGCCGAATAGCGGTCAGCCGGACGCTGGAAATAGTTCAGCGGACCGAAGTTGTACTGGTCGGTTGCAGCAGAGAAAGCGCGCACGCCACCACTGGCATCAGCCACGGTGTAAGTGCCCTGATTCAGGAAGAAGCGGCCCGGATAGCTGGTGGAAGACCCGCCGCAGTTGAACGCCGTACCGCCGGCGGCAATGCCGACCGAGCAGGCAGAAAAGTCACGTTCCGATTGCAGCAGCGCGTCTTCCTTGTGCGCGGTGAAATTCAGCACTGCATTGCCCTTGTTGCCGGCAAAGTTGCCGCCAACCGTGACGCTGAATTCCTTGGTGCCGCCATCGTTCGATTTGTCGCCAGGCACCTTGAACCCGGTCGGATTCGTCACGGCGCGGCCAGCAACGACTCCAGCGATGCCGCCTGAGCCTTGCTGCTGGTGGTTGAAGAAGGAGTAATTCGCGTCAAATTCAACGCCCTGGAAGTTGTCCTTCAGGATGAAGTTGACAACGCCGGCAACGGCGTCTGAGCCGTAGACAGCCGAAGCGCCGCCGGTCAGGACTTCAACGCGGCTGATCATCGAGACCGGAATCTGGTTCAAGTCGGCTGCCAGGCTGCGCGGGCTGCCTGCTGGCAGACGGCGGCCATTGACCAGCACCAGGGTGCGGCCG
>JBIKPD010000282.1:0-5364 GCA_044357665.1 Roseateles sp.
GGAGGAAGTTCTCGAGTTGATTCCGGCCCAAGCCTTGAGCTCGGGCCTTGTTTAGATTGAAGAGAAGGAATTAGCCATGTGTGGCATCGTCGGTGTGATCTCCCGCTCACCAGTCAATCAAATGATCTATGACGCGTTGCTGCTGTTGCAGCACCGTGGTCAGGATGCGGCCGGCATCGTCACGATGCAGGGCAATAGATGTTTCATGCACAAGGCCCGTGGCATGGTGCGCGATGTCTTCCGCACCCGCAATATGCGGCTTTTGCAGGGCACGATCGGCCTCGGGCAGGTGCGCTATCCAACCGCAGGCAACGCCTACAGCGAGGACGAGGCCCAGCCTTTTTACGTCAACGCCCCGTTCGGTCTGGTCCTGGTCCACAACGGTAATCTGACCAACGCAGCCGAGTTGAAGAAGGAGCTGTTTGATGTCGACCGCCGCCATATCAACACCGAGAGCGATTCCGAAGTCCTGCTGAATGTGCTGGCGCATGAACTCGATCAGGCGGCACGCAATTTGCCGTTGACCGCTGAGGAGGTCTTCAAGGCAGTCAGCGCGGTGCAAAAGCGCATCAAGGGCAGTTATGCGGTGGTAGCGCTGATCGCGGGCCATGGCTTGGTGGCTTTTCGCGATCCTTTCGGTATCCGCCCGCTGTGCTTTGGCGAGGCCGCCGAGGGTGAGTTCATGGTGGCGAGCGAAAGCGTCGCGCTGGAGGGCAATGGCTACAAACTGATACGTGATGTGGCGCCAGGAGAGGCGCTGTTCATCGATATGAGCGGCAAGTTGCAAGCCCGGCAATGCGCAGAAAATCCGCAACTCTTTCCCTGCATGTTCGAATTCGTCTATCTGGCCAGGCCTGACTCGGTGATGGATGGGATTTCGGTCTACCAGGCCAGACTGAATATGGGTGAGACGCTGGCGCAGCGGCTGATTTCAACCATGCCGCCCAGTGACGTCGATGTGGTGATCCCGATTCCCGAATCAAGCCGGCCCTCTGCCATGCAATTGGCGCATCGCCTGGGTAAGCCGTACCGCGAGGGTTTCGTGAAGAACCGCTATGTCGGACGCACTTTCATCATGCCGGGTCAGGGTGAGCGCAAGAAGTCAGTGCGCCAGAAGCTGAACGCGATCGGACTTGAATTCAAGGATCGCAATGTGCTGCTGGTCGATGATTCGATCGTACGGGGTACCACCTCCAAGGAAATCGTCCAGATGGCGCGTGAGGCGGGTGCACGCAAGGTCTATCTGGCATCGGCCGCGCCGCCAGTGCGTTTCCCCAATGTCTACGGCATCGACATGCCGACCAGCGAAGAACTGGTGGCCCACAACCGCAGCATCGAAGAAATCCGCCAGTTCATCGGTGCCGATGCCTTGATCTACCAGGATGTCGACGCGATGAAACGGGTGGTCTCGGCCTTGAATCCGGCTCTGCGCGGCTTCGAGGCGTCATGCTTTGACGGCGTCTATGTCACCGGTGATGTCACGGCGGCCGATTTTGCCCGCCTGGAGGCCCAGCGGCTGACCCAAGGCGATGAGGAAGAGGGGCAGTCGCGCAGCCGTCTGGCCTTGCAAAACGATACGGAGCAGGCGCGATGAGCGATCGCAAGAAAATTCCTCGCGTGGCTTTGCCGGCCGACGCAAGAATCGACACCCTGGCTGTCCGCGAAGGTTTGCCGGCCACGCCCTGGGGCGAGAACTCCGAAGCCTTGTTTCTGACCAGCAGCTTCGTTCATCCCGATGCTGAAACTGCTGCGCGCCGCTTCGCCAACGAGGAAGAGGCTTTTGTCTACAGCCGGTTCTCCAACCCAACCGTGATGATGATGGAGCGCCGTCTGGCCGCGCTGGAGGGCACCGAGGCCTGTTTGGCGACATCGTCAGGCATGGCTGCCATCATGTTGTTGCTGATGGGATTGCTGAAGTCGGGCGACCATGTGGTGTGCTCGCGCTCGGTATTCGGCTCGACCATCAAGCTGCTGCAGGGCGAATTCGGCAAATTCGGCGTGCAGTCGACCTTTGTGGCACAGACCGAACTCGAAGCCTGGCGGGCTGCGATCAAGCCGAACACCAAACTCTTGTTCGCTGAAACGCCGACCAACCCCTTGACCGAGGTCTGCGACATCGCCGCGCTTGCCGAAATCGCCCATGCTGCCGGCGCCTTGCTGGCGGTGGACAACTGCTTTGCCACACCGGCGCTGCAACGCCCGACCCTGCTTGGCGCGGATTTCATCATCCATTCCGGTACCAAATACCTGGACGGGCAGGGCCGTGTGATCGCTGGCGCCATCTGCGCCTCGGAAAAATATATCGACGAAGTCTTCATGCCGGTACAGCGCAGCGCCGGCATGTCCCTGTCTCCGTTCAACGCCTGGGTCGTGTTGAAGGGCCTGGAAACGCTGTCGATCCGGATGCAGGCGCAGGGTGCGCGGGCCGCCGAGTTGGCCGGGTGGCTGGAGTCGCAGCCGCAGATCGCGCAGGTGTTCTACCCCGGGTTGAAATCGCACCCTCAGCATGAACTGGCAATGCGCCAGCAGGGCGGACAAGGCGGGGCGGTGGTGTCCTTCATCGTGCGCGCTTCGGGCAGCGCAGGCGCCGATGCCCGCAAAGCCGCGTTCCATGTGATCGACCAGACAAAGATCTGCTCGATCACCGCCAATCTGGGTGACACCAAGACCACCATCACCCATCCAGCGAGCACCTCGCATGGCCGCTTGAGCGAAGAACAACGCCAGCAGGCAGGCATCACGCAGGGCTTGATCCGGGTTGCGGTCGGGCTCGAAGACATTGAAGACATCAAGGCCGACCTCGCGCGCGGACTTGATTCCCTGTAAAGCAAAAGAATGACCGCAAAAATCCGCACCCGCATCGCGCCTTCGCCAACCGGCTTCCTGCACCTCGGCACCGCTCGCACGGCCTTGTACTCCTGGGCCTATGCCCGCCATTACGGTGGCGAATTCGTGCTCCGGATCGAGGACACCGATGTGGCGCGTTCGACCCAGGACTCGGTCGAACAGATCCTCGCTTCGATGCAATGGCTGGGCCTCGACTATGACGAGGGGCCGATTTATCAGATGCAGCGGCTGGCGCGGTACCAGGCGGTAGCGGCCGAACTGATTGCAGCCAACCGGGCCTATCTCTGCTATTGCACCCCGGCTGAACTGGACGAGTTGCGTGAGTCCCAGCGGGGGCGAGGCGAAAAAACCCGCTACGACGGCCGCTGGCGGCCCGAGCCAGGCAAGCTGCTGCCGCCAGTGCCTCAAGGTGTGTCGCCGGTGGTGCGTTTCAAGAATCCGCTGGCGGGAGATGTCAGCTGGGTCGATCTGGTGAAGGGGCTCATCACGATCAACAACCGCGAAATCGACGATCTGATCATCATGCGGCCGGCCAGCGAAGCCGGGACTGCGGGTATTCCGACCTACAACTTCGCCGTGGTCGTCGATGACTGGGACATGCAGATCAGCCATGTTTTTCGCGGCGATGAGCATGTCAACAACACGCCCTGGCAGATCAACATCTTCAATGCCTTGGGTGCACCCTTGCCACAGTTCGGCCATGTGCCGGTGATTCTGGGTGATGACGGACAGAAGCTTTCCAAGCGTCGCGGCGCGGTCAGCGTGACGGCCTACGAAGAGGAAGGCTACCTGCCTGAAGCGATGCTGAACTACCTGTCGCGGCTTGGCTGGAGTCATGGCGATGAAGAACTGTTCTCGAGCGAGCAACTGGTCGCCTGGTTCGATGGCTCGCACCTTTCAAAGAGCCCGGCCCAATGGGATCCGGCCAAGCTGGAATGGGTCAATAGCCATTACATCAAGCAGGCCGATGACCTGCGTCTGGCTGCGTTGGTGAGCGCGCAACTGGCGCGCCGTGGCATCGAGGTCGGCGATGCCCCCCAACTGCCCGCCATGTGTGCGCTGTTCAAGGACCGCTGCTCGACCACGGTGGTACTGGCTGATTGGCTGGCAATGTATTTCGCCCCGGTCAGCGCCAGCGCCGAGGACCGGGCCGCGCAGATCGGCGAAACGAATTTGCCTGCGCTGACTGCGCTGGCTGCAAAGTTTGCCGAAATCAATTGGGACAAGGTCGCCATTCAGGCGGCGGTGAAGGAGACCGCCAGCGCATTTGGATTGAAGATGCCGCAGTTGGCGATCCCGCTGCGCTTGCTGGTGTGCGGGCGTACGCAGACGCCTTCGGTCGACGCTGTGCTGGTCCTCTTCCCGAAAGAAATTGTCATCGAGCGCTTGCGCAAGCTCTGAATTTCATCCTATAATCTGCCTCTTGCTTGAACGGCGTAGTTCTTGAAGGTTTGTAAGAAGTTTCGGGATTGGATTCAATTTTCCTGGCGGCTTGCAGATTCCGAGGGGGTATAGCTCAGCTGGGAGAGCGCTTGCATGGCATGCAAGAGGTCATCGGTTCGATCCCGTTTACCTCCACCAAATTCTTTTGAATTTGATTGGCGCGCAGTTCAGGATAGATTAGAAGTCAGTGAAGTAAAAAAGATTAGTCCCCTTCGTCTAGAGGCCTAGGACACCACCCTTTCACGGTGGCTACAGGGGTTCGAATCCCCTAGGGGACGCCAAGTTTGATAATACTTGGTAATTGCCGCAGCGAGTTTGTGGCGATTGCATGATTTATCCGATGTTGCAAGACATCTGGAGTGGTAGTTCAGTTGGTTAGAATACCGGCCTGTCACGCCGGGGGTCGCGGGTTCGAGTCCCGTCCACTCCGCCAAAGTTTCAAGGCACAGTATGACGCTGTGTTGATTATTGTGAAGTAATTTTGCATCGGTGGTATTTGCAGATGCAATGAACGGCCAAGCGATTGGCCGTTTTCAATTGCCAAGCAAGATTTGATGTATTGAAGGATTTGTCCCCTTCGTCTAGAGGCCTAGGACACCACCCTTTCACGGTGGCTACAGGGGTTCGAATCCCCTAGGGGACGCCAGTTTCAGCAGCATTATTTAATGCTGTTGTGATGGCAAGAGTTGTTTTGAATCGACGGGTGTATACTCGTTGAACTGGAGTGGTAGTTCAGTTGGTTAGAATACCGGCCTGTCACGCCGGGGGTCGCGGGTTCGAGTCCCGTCCACTCCGCCAATATCAGCAAGCCCTGGAAACTTTGTTTTCAGGGCTTGTTTCGTTTCAGGGTATTTCTGCAATATCGAGTCGCAACCCAGCGATAGTTGCAGGGCAGAAAAAAGGGCCCCGCAGGGCCCTAGGTGTTGAAGCGGACGGATCGCTCAGTCGCGGTCGCCGCCAAAGATGCCCAGCAGAGCCAGCAGCGACTGGAACACGTTGTAGATGTCCAGATAGATCGCGAGGGTGGCCGAGATGTAGTTGGTCTCGCCGCCGTCAATAACGCGCTTGATGTCG
>JBIKPD010000283.1:0-5336 GCA_044357665.1 Roseateles sp.
GATCTGCTTTCCCCTCCATCCACATTGGAAGCGTTGTGAACCTGCTGAGCTGTATCGAGG
Organism: Roseateles sp.; assembly: GCA_044357665.1. GTDB lineage: Bacteria > Pseudomonadota > Gammaproteobacteria > Burkholderiales > Burkholderiaceae_C > Paucibacter_A. Next base: position 61 of record JBIKPD010000283.1, read on the forward strand.
CCCAAGCCGCCCGCCTGACCGAGGCGGGCGTTTCTTTTGGGCATGGCACTTTGAATGCCTTTGACGAAGCCGCCTGGCTGCTGCTATGGCGCCTCGGCTTGCCGCTCGATGCGCTGGCCGACCATGAACTGCAGGAACTCAGCGCCGACGATCTCGCCAGCATCGAGGCGCTGATCGCGCTGCGCATCAGCAGCCGCAAACCCGCTGCCTATCTGACGCAGGAAGCCTGGCTGCAAGGCGTGGCTTTTTATATCGACGAGCGCGCGATCGTGCCGCGCAGCCTGATCGCCGAGCTGATCGCCGATGCCAGCATCGACGCCTGGCTGCCTGAATCGACAAGCCTGGTGCTCGATCTATGCACCGGCAATGGCAGCCTGGCTGTGCTGGCGGCTCTGGCCTGGCCCGAAGTGCAGATCGACGCTGTTGACCTCAGTGCCGAGGCGCTGCAAGTCGCCCGCATCAATGTCGACCGGCATGGTCTGCAAGCGCGCATCACATTGGCACAAGGCGACGGGCTGGCGCCAGTTGCGGGGCGCCGCTACGACCTGATTCTGTGCAATCCGCCCTATGTCAATAGCGGCTCGATGGCGGCTTTGCCAAAGGAGTATCTGGCCGAGCCGCAGCTGGCGCTGGTCGGCGGTACGGACGGGATGGACTTCGTGCGTCAGTTGCTGGCGCAAGCGTCGGAGCATCTGACTGAACATGGTGTGCTGCTGCTGGAAATCGGCAACGAGCATGAATTTTTTGAAGCTGCATTCCCGCAGCTGGAATTGGCCTGGATGGAAACATCGGCCGGAGAGAAGCAAGTGTTGTTAGTGACCCAGGAATCCATGAAGAAAGCTGCCAAGCCATGATCACGCTGCGCAATATCACGCTGCGACGTGGCACCAAAGTCGTCCTCGACGACGCCAGCGTCACGCTGCAGCCGGGCGAGAAGATCGGCCTGGTCGGACGCAACGGCGCCGGCAAGTCGAGCCTGTTCGCGATGCTGACCAACCGCCTGCAAAACGACAAGGGCGAGGCTGAAATTCCGCGCCAATGGACGATCGGCGAAGTCGCCCAGGACATGCCCGAGACCGAAATGCCGGCCACCGACTATGTGCTGGAAGGCGACAACCGCTTGATGGCAGCCAGGATGGCGCTGGACAAGGCCGAGGCCGAGGAAGACGGCCACGCGATGGCCGACGCCCACGCGATGCTCAGCGATGCCGGCGCTTTTGACGCCAGGCCGCGCGCTCAGGCCCTGCTGATGGGCTTGGGATTCAAGGGCGAACAGGTCGACGCGCCGGTCAACAGCTTCTCGGGCGGCTGGCGCATGCGCTTGCAACTGGCGCGGGCGCTGATGTGCCCGGCCGATCTGATGCTGCTTGACGAGCCGACCAATCACCTGGACCTCGACGCCCTGGTGTGGCTGGAAGCCTGGCTGGAGCGCTATGAAGGCACGCTGATCATCATCAGCCATGACCGGGAATTCCTCGACGCGATCACCCGCGTCACTCTGCATCTGGACGACTCCAAGCTGATGCGCTATGGCGGCAACTACACCGCTTTCGAACAGATGCGTGCCGAGCGCATGGTCTTGCAGGCCGCGGCCTTTGGCAAGCAGCAAGACCGCATCGAGCATTTGCAGAAATTCATCGACCGTTTCAAGGCCAAGGCCAGCAAGGCCAAGCAGGCGCAAAGCCGGGTCAAGGCGCTGGAGCGGATGGAACGGCTGGCGCCGGTGCTGGCGGCATCGGACTTTTCGTTTGAATTCCGCGAACCGCTCAATCTGCCCAATCCGATGCTGATGTTCGACGAAGTCGCCTGCGGCTATGAAGCTGAAGACGGCACACAGAACATCATCGTGAGCGGCATCAACCGCTCGGTGCTGGCGGGTCAGCGCATCGGCATCCTCGGCGCCAACGGACAGGGCAAGTCGACCGTGGTGAAAACGGTCGCGCGCATGAACAAGGCGCTGGGCGGCAAGATCACCGAAGGCAAGGGCCTGCAGATCGGCTATTTCGCCCAGCAGGAAATGGACGTCCTGCGCCCTGATGAAGGGCCGCTCTCGCATATGGTGCGCTTGGCCAAGGAATGCAGCCCGAATGCGCGCGAGCAGGAGCTGCGCGACTTCCTCGGCCAGTTCCGTTTTGTCGGCGCAATGGTCAACCAGGAAGTCGGCAGCCTGTCAGGCGGAGAGAAAGCCCGCTTGGTGCTGGCGATGCTGGTCTGGCAGCGCCCGAACCTGCTGCTGCTTGACGAGCCGACCAACCATCTGGACCTGACGACCCGCGAGGCGCTGTCGATGGCGCTGAACGAATTCGAAGGCACGGTGATGCTGGTCAGCCATGACCGCGCCCTGCTGCGCGAAGTCTGCGACGAGTTCTGGTTGGTCGCCAAGGGCGTAGTAGCACCCTTCGACGGCGATCTGGACGATTACCAAAAATGGCTGCTCGAGCAATCGAAGGAAGCTGCCAAAGCGGCCAAGGATGCCGCCAAGAAGGCCGCCAAAGCCGGCTTTGCCAAGGCGGTGGCGCCACAGGCTGCAGCCGCGCCGGTCGCGCCAGACCGCAAGGCCAGCGGGCAGGCCAGGCAGCGATTGGCCGAGCAGACCAAGCCCTTGCGCCGCGAGATGGATGCCATCGACTTGAGTCTGAACCAGCTCGCCGACGAACGCAGCGCGGTCGAAGCGCAACTGGCGGCTGCATCGAGCACGCCGGCGCAAATTGCCGAGCATGGCAAGCGCCTGAAAAGCATCCACGATCTGCTGGCTGCAGCCGAGTTGCGCTGGCTGGAACTGAGCGCCGAGGTCGACCTGATCCACGCGACCGAGGACTAAGAAACCCGGCTAGTCGGCCAGCAGGGTCAGCAACATTTCGATGCGGGCCTTCACCGGGCTCAGCGAGCCGGCACTCGGCAGCGCGTCGGCGGCCGCGCTGACCGGCCCGGCATCGCAGCGGGTGCTGCGCAGTACCGCAACGCCTTGCTCATGCGCCTGCCGCAAAGCGGCCTCAAGCGGGCTGGAAAGGCTGCCATTGCCGGTGCCTGAAACGACCAGTCCATCGACGCCCCGGGCCAGCAAAGCCTCGACCACCGCGCCGTCAGCGCCAACATGGTTCATCACGATTTGGACCCGCGGCCAAAGCGCTGCGGGCCGGCTAATCCGCGCCAAGCCCAGGGCAGTTTGCGCCGATGGCCGCCTTGCCAGCCAGCGCACGACGCCCTCCTCCACTACGCCGAGCCGGCTACCTTCAGCCGAAGCAAAAGCGTCGAGCCGATAGCTGTGCACCTTGCGCACCTGTTCGGCTGAATGGATCGCGCCGGCAAAGGCGACCAGCACCCCGGCCACCTGCGCTTGCGCCGCGACGGCAACCGCATCGAGCAGGTTCTGCGGTCCATCGGACTGCAAGGAAGTGGCCGGCCGCATCGCCGCAGTGATCACCACCGGCTTGACCGGATTGAGCAGCCGCTGCAAAAAATAAGCTGTTTCTTCCAGCGTGTCGGTGCCATGGGCGATGACAACGCCGCCAACCTCTGGCCGCGCCAGGTGCTGCGCCAGCCTTTCGGCCAGCTGCTGCCAAGTGGCGAAATCCATGTCCTTGCTGTCGATCTGGGCGACCTGCTCGGTTTCCAGCCGACGACCTGCCAGGCCTGGCAATGAGGCGATCAACTGCTCCACGGAGAGCTGCGCCGCCTTGTAAGCGAGGTTGTCGCCAGGGTCGGCCGCGGTGCCGGCAATCGTGCCGCCAGTGCCCAGAATTACGATCAAATCGCCTTTGTTTTGCATTTTTCTCATTCCTGGATGAAAATACAGTCACTGGATAGATATTCAGTGACTTTGAACCTGAGGAACATCCGTGGACGACAGCCCCAAACTCACCGCCAGACAGCAACAAATTCTCGACCTGATTCGCGATGCGATCGAACGCACCGGCGCGCCGCCGACCCGCGCCGAGATCGCCAGCGAACTCGGCTTCCGCTCGGCCAACGCAGCCGAAGAGCATTTGCAGGCACTCGCCCGCAAGGGCGTGATCGAGTTGGTTGGTGGCACGTCGCGAGGCATCAGGCTGAAGTCTGACACATTGCGCGCCGTGAACATCGCACGCGATGCACGCGCCGCCTTTGGCAAGCAATTTTCGCTGTCGATGGCCGGGTTGGCGCAGTTGACGCTGCCGCTGGTCGGCCGCGTCGCTGCAGGCCACCCGATCCTGGCGACCGAGCATATCGAGCAGACCTATACGCTGGACGCGAGCATGTTCTCCAGCCCGCCCGACTTCTTGCTGACAGTGCGCGGCATGAGCATGAGCGGTGTTGGCATCATGGACGGTGATCTGCTGGCGGTGCGCAAGACCAGCGAAGCCAGAACCGGACAGATCGTCGTCGCCCGGATCGGCGATGAAGTCACCGTCAAGCGCTTCAAGCGCGGACGCACCGGCATCGAACTTCTGGCCGAAAACCCCGATTTCGCGCCGATCCAGATCGCCAATGGCGATGAAAGCTTTGCACTCGAAGGCTTGGCCGTCGGGCTGATTCGCAAGCAGATGTTCAGCTGAACGCGGGGAAGATGCTGTTCGGCTTGGCTGCGCCGAAACATTTTTCTCAATCCCCCCGCTCGCCTTGAGCCCGTCGAAGGGCTGAATTGGGCGGGCATGGTCCTTCGACAAGCTCAGGACGAACGGGGATTGAGCTGTTTGCTTTGGCTAGGCCGAAGCATTTTTCAAAAAATGCCCAGATCCCCCGTTCGCCCTGAGCCCGTCGAAGGGTCAAATTTGGTGGGCATGGATCCGTCGACAAGCTCAGGACGAACGGGGATTGAGCTGTTTGCCGAAGATGCTTGGGCCTTGGCTAGGCCAAAGCGTTTTGCACCAGCGATCCGGAAAGCCGCTCAATACACGCCCCGTTCGCCCTGAGCACGTCGAAGGGCCAAATTTGGTGGGCATGGGTCCTTGGACAAGCTCAGGACGAACGGGGGATTCACACGTTCGCTTTGGCTACGCCGAAGCCTGCCTCTCAAACACAGCCATGCTTTCCACATGCGAGGTGTGGGGGAACATATTGATGGCGCCGGCTGAGAGGCAGCGGTAGCCGGCCTGATTGACCAGCAGGCCGGCGTCGCGCGCCAGAGTGGCTGGGTTGCAGCTGACATAGACGATGCGCTGCGGCGGCTGCCAGCCCGGCGCCAAAGTTGGGTCCAGCGCGATGTCGGTGAGCGCCTGGACCAAGGCGAAAGCCCCGTCACGCGGCGGGTCTATCAGCCATTTTTCGGCGATGCCATCGGCAGCCAGCAGGGCTGG
>JBIKPD010000003.1:0-48340 GCA_044357665.1 Roseateles sp.
TCCGGCGCAATCAAAATAAAGCTGATTCGAGCAGAGTAAAAAGCGCCAAGCTTGGATACAATGCGACTCTACAGATTGGGTTGGTTGAGATATCAGATTAATTAATTGATTAATTGATTGATTGATGCTCAGCGAGCCGACAAGTTAAGCCTGATGACCATAGCGAGGTGGTCCCACTCCTTCCCATCCCGAACAGGAAAGTGAAATGCCTCTGCGCCGATGATAGTGCGGGTTCCCGTGTGAAAGTAGGTCATCGTCAGGCTATTATCCTAGAACCCCCAGGTCTCACGATCTGGGGGTTTCTTCGTTCTGGGAACGAAAAGATTGCATCCGGAATTCAGGTGTTGTAGACGACGCCATCTTGGATGCGGATGGCCCGACTCTTCTCCACCTACGCGAAGCTACTTGCCTGGGCAAGCAAGGGCGCCTTGGCATCCTTATCCGCCAGCATCGGCGCAACGCCGGTATCGGGCCAGTCGATGCCTACTTCCGGATCATCCCAGCGCAAACATCCTTCAGCTTGCGGGGCGTAATAGTCGGTCGTCTTGTAGAGGAAGTCCGCGGTTTCTGAAAGCACCAGGAAACCATGGGCAAAACCAGGTGGCACCCAGAGCTGCCGGTGATTTTCGGCACTTAATTCGATGCCGTCCCAACGCCCGAAATTCGGGCTGGATCGGCGCATATCTACTGCGACGTCAAAGACTGCCCCGTTGACAACCCGCACCAATTTTCCCTGGGTATGAGGCGGCAACTGAAAGTGCATGCCACGCAGGACACCGCGTACTGAACGCGAATGGTTGTCCTGCACAAACCGAACGGCATGGCCTACGGCTTGGTCGAAGACCTGCTCGTTCCAACTCTCGGTGAAAAACCCCCGTGCATCACCGAACACCCTGGGTTCGATAATCAATACTTCCGGCAGGCTGGTCGGGGTTATTTTCATCAGAACGCCTTTTCAGCCAGCAGGCGTTGCAGATATTGCCCATAGCCGTTCTTTGCCAATGGCTTTGCCAATGCAGCTAGCTGTTCGGCTGTGATCCAACCCGAACGATAGGCAATTTCTTCGGGACAGGCAACTTTCAGCCCTTGACGCTTCTCCAGCGTAGCGATGAATTGGCTGGCTTCAAGCAGACTGTCATGGGTGCCGGTATCGAGCCAGGCATAACCGCGGCCCATGATTTCTACCTGGAGTTGCTGCTGGCGCAGGTATTGGGCGTTGACATCAGTGATTTCCAACTCTCCGCGCGGGCTCGGTTTGATTGCAGCGGCAATCTCGCAGACCTGTTCGTCGTAGAAGTACAAACCGGTCACGGCGTAATTGCTTTTTGGCGCTTGGGGCTTTTCTTCAATCGATAAGGCTCTTTGCTTCGCGTCAAATTCGACCACGCCGTAGCGATCCGGATCGGTGACATGGTAGGCAAAAACAGTTGCTCCGCTAGTCGAATTGCCGGCATTGCCAAGCAGCCCCTGGAAATCATGTCCGTAAAAGATGTTGTCCCCGAGCACCAAGGCGCTTGGCCCGCCATCTATGAAATCCTTGCCAAGAATGAAGGCCTGTGCCAGTCCATCCGGACTGGGCTGTACGCAGTAGCTGATGTCCAGGCCCCAGCGTTTTCCGTCACCCAGCAGCGCTTCAAAGCGAGGAATATCGTGAGGCGTACTGATCAGCAGAATTTCGCGAATACCCGAAAGCATCAAGGTGCTCAACGGGTAATAGACCATCGGCTTGTCATAGACCGGAAGCAGTTGCTTGCTGATGGCCAAGGTTGCTGGATGCAAGCGACTGCCGGAGCCGCCTGCGAGGATGATGCCTTTGCGTTTTCTTTGCACTTCAGAATCCTTCAAAAAATCTCGGTCAACATGCGTTCTACTCCTTGATGCCAATGCGGCAGGCAAAGGCCGAAGTTCTGCTGCAGCTTAGCGCTGGAAAGGCGCGAGTTCAGTGGGCGTTGCGCTGGCGTTGGATATTCACTGGTCGGAATCGGCAAGAGCTGTTCAGGTCGAACCCGGATCGGCCGGCCCTGCCTGCGCGCATGCTCAATCACGAAGGCTGCATAGTCGAACCAACTGGTTTCACCTGCTGCCGTCGCGTGATAGATACCGCACAGAGCCGGATCGTCGAGCGTTGCCACCAGCATATGGGCGCTCAGGTCCGCCAGCAGGTCGGCACCGGTCGGCGCTCCGATCTGGTCGGCGATGACCTTCAATTGCTCGCGTTCTGCGGCCAATCGCAGCATGGTCTTGGCAAAATTGCCGCCTCGTGCCGCATAGACCCAACTGGTACGCAATATCAGATGCAGGCAACCGCTGGACTTGATTGCATCTTCGCCGGCCAGTTTGGTCTGGCCATAAACGCTCAACGGCGCGGTTGTCGCATCTTCTCTGCGGGCCTGATGGCCACTGCCATCGAACACATAGTCGGTGCTGTAGTGCAACAGCATGGCACCCAAGGAGAGGGCTTCGCGAGCCAGCATGGCCGGTGCATGGCAATTGATTTGCATTGCCAAATCAGCTTCGTTCTCGGCTTTGTCGACGGCGGTGTAAGCCGCCGCATTAACGATGACCTGCGGCGCGATGCTGCGCACATTGGCCTGCAAGGAATCGCTGTCAGCGAGGTCGCCACCGTTTTCCCGGCCCAATGCAATGACCTCGCCAAGAGGTGCCAACGCCCGCTGTAATTCCCAGCCTACTTGGCCGTTCTTGCCGAGCAAGAGGATCTTCATGCGCTGGCTGGTTCGCTGTATTGCTGCTCAACCCATTCACGGTAGGCACCGCTTTGCACTCTGGCCACCCAGTCGGGATGTGCCAGATACCATTGCACCGTCTTGCGGATGCCCGATGCAAACGTCTCAGCCGGCCGCCAACCGAGCTCGCGTTCTATCTTGCGCGCGTCGATCGCATAGCGCCTGTCGTGGCCGGGCCGGTCTTTCACATAGGTAATCAGGCGTTTGTAGGATCCGCTGCTGTCGGGCCTTAGCTCGTCGAGCAAGTCGCAGACCTTGTGCACGATGTCCAGGTTGGTCATCTCGTTCCAGCCGCCGATGTTGTAGGTTTCGCCCAGTCGACCGCCTGCCAACACCACGCGGATCGCCGACGCATGGTCAGTGACATAAAGCCAGTCGCGCACGTTCTGACCGTCACCGTAGATCGGCAAGGCTTTGCCGGCCAGCGCATTGACGATCATCAGCGGGATCAATTTCTCGGGAAAATGGAAAGGCCCGTAATTGTTGCTGCAGTTGGTTGTCAATACCGGCAGACCATAGGTGTGGTGCCAGGCCCGCACCAGATGATCGCTGGCAGCTTTGCTGGCCGAATAGGGGCTGTTCGGTTCATAGGTCTTGGTTTCGGCAAACGGCGGATCGTCTGCCGTCAGTGACCCATAGACTTCGTCGGTGGACACATGGTGAAAGCGAAATACCAACTTTTCTGCTTCACCCAATGCACACCAATAAGCGCGGGTAGCCTCCAGCAGGCTATAGGTCCCTTCAATATTGGTTCGCATGAATGCGCCGGGGCCGCTGATCGAGCGGTCGACATGGCTTTCGGCTGCGAAATGAAGCAAGGCGCGCGGGCGGTGGGTTGCGAGCAGCCGGTCGACCAGCGCTCGGTCGCAGATGTCGCCCTTGACGAACTGGTGCCTGGCATCGCCGTCGAGTGCGGCCAGGTTTTCCAGATTGCCTGCATAGGTGAGCGCGTCGAGCGTGACAACCGGTTCGTCCGACTGGGCCAGCCAGTCGAGGACGAAATTGCTGCCGATGAAGCCGGCCCCGCCGGTGACAAGAATGGTCATGGATTACTGCGTCCGTAATTGTCTTCAAAGCGGACGATGTCGTCCTCGCCCAAGTAAGCGCCTGACTGTACTTCGATGATTTCCAGCGGCACCCGGCCAGGGTTGGCCAGACGATGGGTCTGCCCAAGCGGGATATAGGTACTCTGATTCTCGCTCAGCAGGATCACCTTGTCGCCATTGGTCACCTCGGCCGTGCCAGAAACGACGATCCAATGTTCAGCGCGATGGTGGTGCATTTGCAGACTCAAGGTCGCACCTGGCTTGACCATGATGCGTTTGACCTGAAAACGTTCGCCCGAGTCAATGCTGTCATACCATCCCCAGGGACGATGGACCTTGCGATGCACGGTATGTTCGTCGCGCTTTTCAGCATCAAGGCGAGCGACGATTTGTTTGACTTCCTGGCTGCGTGAGCGATCGCTGACCAGTACGGCATCTGCCGTTTCCACCACCACCACATCGCTCAAACCAACCACGCTGACCAAACGGCTGGTGGCGTGGACCAGCGTGTTTTTGCTGTCACTGAAGATCGCATCGCCAGTCGCCGCGTTGCCATCGGCATCTTTTTCGGCTACTTGCCAGACAGCATCCCAGGCGCCGAGATCGTTCCAGCCGGCGTCAAGCGCAAGCATGCGCAGCGGAAAGTCGCTACCAGGGCAACGTTCCATCACCGCATAGTCGACCGATTCGGACGGCACCTCAGCAAATGCTGCCTTGTCCGGACGGATGAATTTGGCATCTACTTTCCGTCCCGCCCAGGCCGCGCTGGTGGCTGAGGCAATATCGGGGCGGAAGGTTTGCAGCGCTTTCATCCAGACGCTGGCGCGTAGCACGAAGATCCCGCTGTTCCAGAAATAGTTGCCCTCGGCAAGGTAGCGCTGTGCTGTCGCTGAATCAGGTTTTTCGACGAATTGCATCACCGCCATGCCGGCCGGATCGGCTTGGGCGCGGATATAACCGAAACCGGTTTCGGCACGATCGGGCGTGATACCCAGGATCACGATCGCGCCCGATGCCGCTTGGCGAATCGCATCTTGCAATGACTTGGTAAAGGCCGCCGGGTGCGTGACCGTCTGATCGGCCGGCGTCACCACCAGTACCGGATCATCGCCATTTTCAAGTGCGTGCAGCGCCGCCAGGGTCAGCGCCGGGGCTGTATTCCGACCTATGGGTTCGAGCAGCAGGCCGCTGGGATCCAGGCCGGTTTCACGCAGTTGGTCGAGAACCAGAAACCGATGCTCTTCGTTGCCGACGATCGCCGGGCCATGTAAAACGATGTCTTTGTCGGCCAGTGCCGCCAACCTGCTTGCCGCTTGCTGGAACAAGCTGGTATTGCCGGACAAGACCAGGAATTGTTTGGGGTAGCCCGCGCGTGACAGCGGCCACAGACGGGTGCCGCTTCCGCCAGCCATGATGACGGGTTGAACCTGGATGCTAGTCATGGGCAATTGGAAAATTAGTTTGAAAAATTGGCGGCTTGATTGCTGACACCAAAGCCGTTCGGATTCATCTGCTGCCAGCGCCAGCTGTCCTCGCACATGCGGCGCAAATTATGCCGGGCCTGCCACCCGAGACGCGCTTTGGCCAGCGAAGGGTCAGCATAGCAGGACGCAATATCGCCAAATCGGCGCGGCACGATGGTGTAGGGAATAGGCCGGCCGCTGGCCGCCTCGTAGGCTTTGACCAAATCGAGAACGCTGTAGCCCAAGCCGGTTCCGAGATTGACCGTGATCGACCCTTCGCCCGCAAGCAGAAACCGTACGGCCGCCACATGACCGTCGGCAAGGTCCAGGACATGAATGTAATCTCGCACGCCGGTGCCGTCAGCGGTGTCGTAGTCATTGCCGAAAACCTGCAAGCGATCGTGCCGTCCGACTGCGACCTGAGCGATATACGGCATCAAATTGTTCGGAATACCTTGCGGATCTTCACCAATCAAACCGCTTTCATGGGCGCCGACAGGGTTGAAATAACGCAAAGCAGCAGTTTGCCAGCCGCTTTCGGCGGCGCCGAGGTCGCGCAAGATTGTCTCGCTCATCAGCTTGGTGGTGCCGTAAGGGTTGACTGCTGAAAGTGCTGCGTCCTCGCGAAGCGGCAAGGCCTCGGGAACGCCATAGACGGTGGCACTTGAGCTGAAGACGAGGCGCTTGCAGTCATGCCGCAGCATCGCGCTGCAGGTGTTGATCAATCCACCCAGGTTGTTGCGGTAATAGTCCAGCGGCTTGGCGGTCGATTCACCGACCGCCTTGTAAGCCGCAAAGTGGACCACTGCCTGGGGACGGTAGCGATCGAAGATCCGGTTCATCGCGAACTCGTCACAGACATCGGCGCGCTCGAACACCGGTACGCTGCCACTCAGACGGGCCAGTCGGTTGAGGACCTCGGGGCTGCTGTTGGAAAAATCATCGATACCGACGACAGAATATCCAGCTTCCTGCAAGGCCAACCAGGTATGCGAGGCGATGTAGCCGGTGGCGCCGGTGAGTAGAACTGTCTCGGTCATGGTTTGCGTTCAGTAGAGAAGGCCTTGTGCATAGCAGCCGTAGCTGCTGGCGCTGTAGCCGTATTGTGGCGTGCTGTTGCTGCGTGAATTGTGCTTGCCCTGGCATCCGAAGGTCAGTCCGCGCGAATAGGCCCAGCGAGCGCCTAGATTGACGCTGGTGATATCGTCAAAATTTGAAGTATTAATGTTTGGGTAAGTGTAATCGCCGCGGCTGAGGCTGGTGCTGGCGCTCAGCATGATCTTGCCGGTCAACTGGTAGTTGGCGAGCAGTTGCATGGATGACACGATGCGATTTTGATTCACACCTGCCACCAGTATTTCCTGCCCTGTGTCACGTGAAAGTTGCGTCGAAAAGCTCAATTTAGCGCTCGGTTGCCAGGCCCAGCTGAGTGCGCCAGTGATTCCCGAAAAGTTGCGTTCGTAAGAGAGACTGTGGCTTGATTTTCCACGACTAAGCCGCGCGGAAAATTTGCTGGCGCCGCTGGCCGTCAGCTCTGTCGTCAGGTCGATGTCGTCGCGCTGGTATTTATCTTCAGCGCTGCCGACCAGAATGCCGGCAAAGAGCAAGGGGTAGTTCGGAAAGATCCCTGCAGTGTGACGCGCGGCCACGCCCAAAGCCAGAGCATCGCTGGGCTTGTAGCTCAGTCCCAGTGACGCTGCATCATGTTTGGATTCGAGCTGAGCGTATTCAGCCGCCGAGAAACTGCGTTCGCGTCGGGTCAGATTGGCCTCGAGTGAATAGCGCGTCACCAACCCAAGTCGAAACAGTCCATGGTATTGCCGATTTCGCTCGATATTTCGCTTGAAGATCGGAGTCAGGTTGCTGCCAATGTTGTAGTCTGCCAATGCGTTGCTGGTATTCACGTCGACAACGCCAGATAGGCGTTCCAGCGTCGCCCATTCCAGGCCTGCCTTGAGCGAATAGCCCTGATTGTTCAAGGCTGTGTTGCTGCGATAGCGGTTGTCTTGCAATGAGGCATCGAAGAAAAGCCTTTGGCGCCCGACAGGCTGATCCATTCCCGCCAACAGGCTGGTGGTTGCCAATCTGTCGTTTTTAGGCGCAGTAGCCTGGCGAAAAACGTTGGAGATCTGGTTGTATGCCAGCAGGCCGCCAAAATAATATGGATTTGACTCCGCCAGTGCGGGCATTGCAGTCATGAGGGCAAAGCAGGTTGCGAGAGATGTTCTCCGAAATGCGTCGATCATGTCAATTTCAGTTGTTGGAAGGTTTTTTGGCCGCGCGCCTGTCGGCGGCGATTGGCAGAGGCGAAGTCTCAAAAGGCGTGGCGATCGAATATCACCAGACCTGCTGTGCGGACGATGATTTGCAGGTCCAGGGCCAACGACCAGTTGCGCAAATATTCGAGGTCATACTCGACTCGCGCTTTCATTTTTTCGATGGTGTCGGTCTCTCCGCGCATGCCATTCACCTGAGCCCAGCCCGTGATACCGGGCTTGACTTTGTGCCTGACCATATAGGCCTTGATCAGTTGGCGGTACGCCTCGTTATGGGCGACCGCATGCGGGCGCGGTCCGACGATGCTCATGCGCCCTTGCAACACATTGATGAACTGGGGCAGTTCATCCAGTGAACTGCGGCGGATGAAGGCCCCGAACCGGGTCACCCGCGGATCATCCTTGGTCGCTTGTTTGATGTCCTTGCCATCTTCCTCGGTACGCATCGAGCGAAACTTGTAGACGATGATTTCTTCGCCGTCGAGGCCGTTGCGGCGTTGTCTGAAGATGATGGCTCCCGGGCTGCTGATTTTTACGCCGATGGCCACAGCAAACATCACGGGAGCGATCAGCAACAGGATCAGGCTGGCCAGGACAACATCGCTGACCCGCTTGGCCAGACCATTGGTACCGGTGAAGGGCGTTTCGCAGATCCCCACCACGGGCACACCATTGATATCCTGCAAGCGCCCTTGGATGATGCTGATGCCGAAAACATCGGGTACAAAGTACAGCGATGCCGTCGTTCCCTGGATCTGCTCGAGCAGCTCAACGATGCGCGGTTGTGAGCCGAGAGGCAAGGTGATGTAGATCTCCCGCACATTGTGGGCGCGTACGAAGTCACTCAAGCCGTTCAAGTTTCCCAACAGTTTCCGGCTCGCCCCTGGGTCCGGTCGGTCATCAAGGCGGTCGTCGAAAAATCCCAGGAAATCTATCCCTTGGCTATCACCTTCACGCAGCGCGCGTTCGACTTTGGCACCCAGGGCACCGGCCCCGACGATGACTGCGGCTTTGCGGGCCTTGGCGGCATGGGAGTTACTGATACGCCGACCGGCTTCAATCGTAAATGACTGACATAGCGGCGTGAAAACGGCCCACCACAGTAGCACCGGGGTCTCGAAATAGCGCAGGCTGTTGGTCGCATAGGCACATAGCGCCAGAATCAGCAGCAGCGTCAACCAGGATCCCAGCATGTCTAAACCTGCGCTGATCGGGTGCTCGCCAAAACGACTCCGGCCCGGAAATGTCAAGGCAAAGATAAGCAGACACAAGGTCAACGTCGAACGCAGCACCGGTTCGTCAAAGTATGAGTTCACCGCCAGGAGACACAGCACATTGATGCTCGGCTCCAGGAAGGCGGCGATCAATGATTCGATCGATTGCGGTGCGCTGTAGAAAGTTCTTTTGTAGTTTGTATCCTGGAACATTGAGGCCTTGCTTCCTGCTTCACCGGGTGTGTCGGAACCGCCGGGCCGAGCAAGGGGGCTGGCACTCCGCGGTTTCCTTATGGCTGGAATTCTTCAAAATAATTCTCAGTCAGTTCGCCTTGGATCCTTTTGATTTCAACTCGCCTGGCCGTTGTAAACAACACCAAAATCACTGACTTGAGCACCCCGAATCAGGGTTGACCGAGAATCAGCCGGGTGGCATGCAGGCCATTGCCTACAATCGCGCCATGCTTGACGCTTGCTTGGCCTTCATTACTCCCGCCGCACAGGATCGGATGATCCTGCTGCTGAACCACATCGTTGGTAGCGAGGCTCAGGCAATGGCGCGATTGGCACCCTACGCCGGGTGCAGCCTGGTCTTGCATCTGCAATCTTGGCCGGCGCAGCTTCCCGCAGTTCCCGACCTGCTGCTGGCGGTGACGCCTGCTGGCTTGTTTGAAATTGCTGAAACTGCCGGCGACAAGGCCGCATTGCTGCGGATCGAGCTCGATGCTTCCAATCCGGCCTTGCAGTTCCTTTCTTTGTTGCTCGGAGATCGCCCTCGCGTCAATGTCCAGGGGGATGCGGGTTTCGCCGGCGAGATCCATTGGTTGTTGGACAACCTGCGCTGGGACGCCACCGACGACCTGGCCAGCCTGATCGGGGCGGCACCAGCGCATCAATTGGCGCGTTGGGGCAGGGCTGTGGCGGAAGGTTTGGCCGGACTTGCAGGTACTGCCGCAGCGCTAAGGTCGCGTGCAGCCAGCGGGCGCGGGGCGGCATGAGGTACTTTTCGCGGCTGTTTGTCATTGTTCTGACCATTTTTAGATTCGGACTCGACGAGTTGTTGCTTTCCGGCTTGCGCCGGCGCCGCTTCCGCCTGATCCGGCGCGCTGTGTTGCTGGGCCGCAGTTGGGACCAAGAGCGTGGCGTTCGTCTGCGCCTGGCGCTTGAGCATCTGGGACCGATCTTTGTCAAATTCGGGCAAGTACTGTCAACGCGGCGTGATCTGGTACCGCTCGATATTGTTGAAGAACTGGCGAAGCTGCAAGACCAGGTTCCGCCGTTTCCAGCCGATCAATCGCGCGCGCTGATTGAAAAGGCCTTTGGCAAGTCAGTCGAGGAGCTGTTTGCAAGTTTTGAGGCCGAACCAGTAGCCAGCGCTTCGATCGCCCAGGTGCATTTCGCGGTGTTGAAAGATGGCCGTGAGGTGGCTGTCAAGGTGCTGCGCCCCGGCATGCTCGAGACAATCGACGACGATCTGGCGTTGCTCCGCACATTGGCGGCCTGGGTTGAGCGGTTTTCTGCCGATGGCCGCAGGCTGAAGCCGCGCGAGGTGGTGGCCGAGTTCAATACCTATCTGCACGACGAACTGGATCTGGTTCGCGAGGCCGCCAACGCGGCTCAACTCCGGCGCAATATGAAAGGCCTGAATCTGGTCATGGTGCCAGAGATGATGTGGGACATGTGCAGTTCCGAAGTGATCGTGATGGAGCGCATGATCGGGGTGCCAATCTCGCAATTGCAGCGCTTGCAGGAAGCCGGTATCGATATACCGAAGTTGGCGCGCGATGGCGTGACGATCTTTTTCACTCAGGTCTTTCGCGATGGATTTTTCCATGCGGACATGCATCCCGGCAACATCCAGGTCAGCCTGGCTCCGGCGACCTTCGGCCGCTACATCGCCCTCGACTTCGGCATCATCGGCACGCTCACTTCGGTTGACAAGGAATACCTGGCGCAAAACTTCATCGCCTTTTTCCAACGTGATTTCAAACGCGTGGCCGAGTTGCACATCGCTTCTGGCTGGGTTCCTGCCGATACCCGCGTGGATGAACTCGAGAGCGCGGTGCGCACTGTCTGCGAGCCGCATTTCGATCGACCATTGAAGGACATATCGCTGGGCCAGGTGCTGATCCGTTTGTTTCAGTTGTCGCGACGGTTCAACGTCGAGATCCAGCCGCAGTTGGTGCTGCTGCAAAAAACCTTGCTCAACGTAGAAGGCTTGGGTCGGCAACTCGACCCGGAGCTTGATCTGTGGGCTACCGCCAAGCCTTTTCTCGAACGTTGGTTGAATGAGCAGGTCGGCTGGCGTGCGCTGGTCAATCAGGTCAAGAAAGAGGCTCCGCGCTATGCCCAGCTGTTTCCTGAACTGCCGCGCCTGCTCCACGAAGCGCTGAAGCGCCAAGCCGCCCCGCAGGATGGGCTTCAATTGAATGCCCTGATCCGCGAGCAGAGGCGAACGAACCGGCTGCTGCAGGCAATTCTGTACGGAGCGGTCGGTTTCACGATGGGGCTGTTGGTGGCGAATTTGCTGATCCATCTGCATTGGGACTGAGCGGCGGCTTGTGCCGTTCAATCTATAATTAGCGGTTTTATCAACGGTCCAGACCATGCCTATCTACGCCTACCGCTGCGCCGCCTGCGGTCATGCCAAAGATGTGCTGCAAAAGCTTTCCGACGCGCAGCTGACGACCTGCCCGGCCTGCAGCGCAGAGACATTCACCAAACAAGTCACAGCGGCAGGATTTCAGCTCAAGGGTTCGGGTTGGTATGCCACTGATTTCAAGGGTGGTCCTGCCGCACCAGCGGCGCCGAGCGACGCCCCTGCTGTAGCCGACGCAGGCACCGCAGTTGCAAGCCCGGCTGTGGCAAGCCCGACGGCGATTGCCGAGACAACGGCGGCAAAGCCCGCTAGCAGTTCGCCGGTCAGCGCAGCGTGAAAAAATATCTGATCACCGGCCTGCTGGTCTGGCTCCCGCTGACCATTACGGTCTGGGTTCTGCTCTGGGTGATGGGCATCATCGACAGCGTTTTTACTTCGCTGTTGGGCGCCTCGGAAGCGGTGTTGCCTTCATCGATGGCTGAAAGCATCGAAGCCCTGCGCCATATTCCCGGGCTGGGCTTGCTGATTCTCGTTGGCGGCATGCTGTTGACGGGGGTTTTCGTCGCCAACATTTTCGGCCAATGGATGTTGAAGCAATGGGACCGTCTGATGACGAGCATTCCCATCGTCAAGAACATCTATAGCTCGGTCAAGCAGGTGTCCGACACTCTGTTTTCCAGTAGTGGCAATGCGTTTCGTGAAGCTGTGCTGGTGCAATATCCCCATGCGGGCAGCTGGACGATCGCTTTTGTGACCGGCAAGCCGGGTGGCGAAGTGGCAGAGGCCTTGGGCCCGGAGATGGTCAGCCTGTACGTGCCGACGACGCCTAACCCGACTTCTGGATTCCTGCTGATGGTGCCCAGAGCCGCGGTGCGACCTTTGAAGATGAGCGTCGATACAGCGCTCAAACACATAATTTCCATGGGGGTGGTGGCGCCAGAAGAGCTGCTGCCCGAACCTGCGGAAAAGAAAGATCTTGCGGTTTAACTGTCAATTCTTTGGCGAAAAGCCGGAGGCCCGCAGTCTTGCCCACCTTCCCGACAACAGCACCCGTGGCCAGTCAACAATCGACTGTCGGCATCGGTCCCCAGAATCAGCGGAGTAAGTAAATGAGAACATGCTATGCAGGCCAGGTCAGCGAAAAGCTGGAAGGTCAGACCGTGACCTTGATGGGTTGGGCGCATCGACGCCGTGACCATGGCGGAGTGATCTTCATCGACCTGCGCGACCGTGAAGGTCTGGTCCAGATCGTCTGCGATCCGGATCGCGCTGACATGTTCAAGGTGGCCGAGGATGTGCGCAACGAGTTCTGCCTGAAGATCACCGGTCTGGTGCGCGCGCGTCCGGCCGGGACCGAGAACGCAACGCTGGCCAGCGGCAAGATTGAAGTGCTCTGCCACAGCCTGGAAGTGCTCAATGCCAGCGTGACCCCACCGTTCCAGCTTGACGACGAGAACCTCTCGGAAACGACACGCTTGACGCATCGCGTACTGGACCTGCGCCGTCCCTACATGCAAAAGAATCTGATGCTGCGTTACCGTGTCGCAATGGAAGTGCGCAAGTTCCTGGATGAGCTGGGTTTTGTCGACATTGAGACGCCGATGCTGACCAAGAGCACGCCTGAGGGCGCGCGTGATTATCTGGTGCCGAGTCGGGTCAACGATGGCATGTTCTTTGCGCTGCCGCAGAGCCCGCAATTGTTCAAACAGTTGCTGATGGTGGCTGGCTACGACCGCTACTACCAGATCACCAAATGCTTTCGCGACGAGGATCTGCGCGCCGACCGTCAGCCCGAATTCACTCAGATCGACATCGAGACATCCTTTCTCGGTGAAGAGGAAATCCGCGCAATGTTCGAAGGCATGATCCGCCATGTTTTCCGCAAGTCGCTGAATGTCGAACTTGGCGACTACCCGGTGATGAAATATGCGGAAACGATGTTCCGCTTCGGATCGGACAAACCTGACCTGCGCGTCAAGCTTGAATTCACCGAGCTGACCGACGCCATGACTGACGTCGACTTCAAGGTGTTCTCGATACCCGCCACGAGCAAGGGCGGCCGGGTTGTCGCCTTGCGGATTCCGGGCGGTGCGGCGATGTCGCGTGGCGAAATCGACAGCTATACCGAATTCGTCAAGATCTACGGTGCCAAGGGCCTGGCCTGGATCAAGGTCAACGAAGTAGCAAAAGGGCGCGAAGGGCTGCAGTCGCCGATCGTGAAGAATTTGCACGACAAGGCCGTTGCCGAAATTTTGGCCCGTACTGGCGCTGTTGACGGCGATCTGCTGTTCTTCGGTGCTGACCGGGCTAAGGTCGTCAATGACGCGATTGGTGCCTTGCGTCTGAAGGTAGGTCATAGCGAGTTCGGCAAGAGCCGTGGCCTGTTTGATGACGTCTGGGCGCCGCTGTGGGTCACGGACTTTCCGATGTTCGAACAGGACGAGGAGGGCGCCCGCTGGAATGCCGTGCATCACCCGTTTACAGCGCCTAAGGACGGCCATGAAGATCTGATGGTGACTGACCCAGGTGCTTGTATTTCCAAGGCCTATGACATGGTGCTCAATGGTTGGGAACTCGGCGGCGGCTCGGTGCGTATCCACAAGGCCGAGGTGCAGAGCAAGGTTTTTAGTGCGCTGAACATCGGGCCCGAAGAAGCGCAGGAGAAGTTCGGATTTCTGCTTGACGCGCTGCAATATGGTGCACCGCCGCATGGCGGTTTGGCCTTCGGTCTGGACCGTATCGTCACGATGATGACCAAGGCAGATTCGATCCGTGATGTCATCGCCTTTCCGAAAACACAGCGCGCACAATGTCTATTGACCGGGGCGCCGTCGGCAGTGGACGACAAACAATTGCGTGAACTGCATATCCGACTGCGCAACGCCGCTGCAGCGGCTGGCTGAGCCCCCCAATCCGGTCGATGCGCCCTTTTGGCGCATTTGTCCTTTCCGGCCCGTTGAAGGCCCGGCTCCGCTATGCTTTGAGAATGACAGCAAGTAGCCACCCCATTGAGACAGCCTACAAGATACCTGAGTCCGTGCTGGTGGTGATCCACACGTCTGACCTTCAGGTCTTGATGCTGGAACGTGCAGACCGGCCAGGCTTCTGGCAAAGCGTCACTGGCTCCAAAGACCATGCAGATGAAGCCTTGACGGCCACTGCTGCCCGAGAAGTGCTTGAAGAAACAGGGCTGGAGTCAGGCATCTTGCGCGATTGGCACCTTGCCAACCATTACGAGATTTACCCGGTCTGGCGCCATCGCTATGCGCCCGGTGTGACTCACAACACCGAGCATGTCTTCGGATTGACCTTGCCCGCTGCGATTCCGATCAAGCTGGCGCCGCGTGAACATCTGCAATACCGTTGGTTGCCTTGGCAGGAGGCCGCTGACTTGTGCTTTTCCCCGTCGAACGCCGAGGCCGTACTGCTGCTGCCTCGGTTCATAGAGCAGGCATGAAAGCCGCTTCAGTCAATTTGGCGGCAAGCGGCAAAGAACGCAAAAATTTGCGCGTCGCCACCTACAACATCCACAAGGGAGTGCGTGGGGTGGGGGCGCAAAAGCGCCTGGAAATCCACAACCTTGTGCATGGCATAGAGGCGCTAGACGCCGATCTGGTGTTCTTGCAGGAAGTGAGGCATTTCCATCACCGCGAGGCGCTTCGCTTCAAACGTGCTTCCCTGGGTTGGCCGGAATCGGGGCAGGCCGAATTCCTGGCGCCCGATGGCTATGAGGTTGCCTACCGCACCAATGCCATCACCCGGCATGGCGAGCATGGCAATGCCTTGTTGTCGCGCTGGCCGCTCGGCGATGTCGGTCATCACGATGTTTCTGACCACCCGTTCGAACAGCGCGGCCTGCTGCATGTTCCGCTGCTCTGGCAAGGGTTGGAAGTGCATACGGTTGTCGCGCACCTTGGCTTGCTGCACAGCAGCAGGGTACGTCAGGTGGAGCGCCTTGCGGACTTCATAGCCGGCGAGGTGCCGCCATACGCCTTGCTGGTCGTCGCAGGCGATTTCAATGACTGGGGTGAGAGGCTCGACGCGCCGATGCGCTGCCATGGGCTGATCCGGGCCAAAGCTCCGCACGGCCCGAGCCGCAATGCAACTTTCCCGTCCCGTTTGCCTTTCTTCTCGATGGACCGGATCTATATACGCGGCCTGCGTTGCTTGTCCATGCAGGTCCCTAAAGGGCCTTCCTGGGCCAGGATGTCGGACCATCTGCCGCTGGTGGCGGAACTGGACCTGGTGTGAATACCATGCCGGATCCGGAATCAATCCTGACCTGGCATAGCTTGCCAAACCCTGCTTTCAGCGGTGGCAACCAATTGCGCCTGCTGCGCGGCGGCGATGAATTGTTTCCGGCCCAGGAGCAGGCGATTGGCAATGCCAGCCATGAAGTCTGGATCGCGACTTATATCTTTCATCACGATGCGGCTGGGGCTGCCTTGGTGAATTGCCTGCGGGCTGCTGCAGCAAGAGGCGTGCGAGTCAGGGTGGTGGTTGATGGCTTTGGCTCCAAGGCGAGCCTCGCTTGGCTGCGCGAAGGGCTGCAAGATTCTGGTGTGGCGTTGGCCGTGTTCCGTCCGATCGACCGCTGGTGGCGCTGGTTGCAGCCTGGTCAATTGCGCCGTTTGCATCAGAAACTTTGTGTGGTCGATGGTGACCACGCCTTTGTTGGCGGGATCAACATCATCGGCGACTACCTTGATCTGAACCATGGACCGACTGAGCGAGCACGGCTCGATTTTTCCGTCGGGCTGCGCGGCCCGGTTGTTCAGCAGGTGGCACAGGCGGCACGCGCTGTCTGGAGCCGTGCCTGGCTGGGACGTGACTTCGGCGAGGAATTGCTGGCGCTGGTGCGAAGTCCGGCGCCCTTCTCCAGGTTGCGTCGGCTGACACAGAGCTTGCGCATGCCGCAAGCTCCAAAGCATCCCGGTGAAACTCAGGATCTCGCGCCGGTCTGCGCTGCCTTTGTCCTGCGCGACAACCTGCGCCAGCGGCGCACGATCGAGCATGCCTATATCGATGCAATCCGCAAATCACTCGAGCGGGTCGATCTGATCACACCCTATTTTTATCCCGGCTATGCCTTCCGGCGGGCGCTGCGCGACGCGGCTCGGCGTGGCGTGCGGGTGCGCTTGCTGTTGCAAGGCAAGGTCGACTACCGGATTGCCAGCATGGCGGCGCATGCGCTCTACGCCGAGTTGCTCGGCCATGGCGTGGAGATTTTCGAGTACCAAGCGGCTTATCTGCACGCGAAAGTAGGCGTTATCGATGAGCGCTGGGCGACAGTCGGCAGTTCGAACATCGATCCCTTGTCCTTGCTGCTGAACTTGGAGGCAAATGTGATTGTTCGCGATGCCGGATTCGCTCGTACGGTGGCCGCGGAGTTCGAGACGGCGCTGCAGTCATCGAGTCAGGTCACGATGGCTCAGTTGGGGGGCGCCGGTTTGCGCGGCATGCTGCAGCGCGGTCTGGTGGCCTGGATCGCCTATGTCTACCTGCGGGTGGCAGGTGCAACCGGCCGTTATTGAGCTGCAACGGTGATGCTGCCAGGGTAGATGTGCAAACAGCCCGCAAGCGGGCTGTTTTTCAGGCAGACGAGGTGGTATCGATCAGGGCTTTGAAGCGGCGCTTCCCGGCGCTGCAACGGCTTCGCTGGCTGCCGCGCTGGCGGCAACTGGCGCTGCCACAACGGCCACCGGCTCGATAGCCTTCTGGCTTGAAGCACTGATCGGCAGCAAGGGCACGATCAGCAAGGCCACGATGTTGATGATCTTGATCAGCGGGTTGATCGCGGGACCTGCCGTGTCCTTGTAGGGGTCGCCAACGGTGTCACCTGAGACGGCGGCCTTATGGGCTTCGCTGCCTTTGCCGCCGTGATGGCCATCTTCAATGTATTTTTTCGCGTTGTCCCAGGCGCCGCCGCCAGTGCACATCGAGATGGCAACGAACAAGCCAGTGACGATTGTCCCCATCAGCAAACCGCCCAGAGCCGCAGGGCCCAGCAGCAAGCCGACCAGCACCGGCACGATCACCGGCAGCAGCGACGGAATGATCATTTCCTTGATCGCGGCAGTGGTCAGCATGTCGACGGCGGTGCCGTATTCAGGCTTGGCAGTACCTTCCATGATGCCCTTGATGTCGCGGAACTGGCGCCGCACTTCGACGACCACCGCACCGGCTGCGCGGCCGACTGCCTCCATCGCCATCGCGCCGAAAAGGTAAGGGATCAAGCCACCGATGAAAAGACCGACGATCACTTTAGGGTCGCTGAGGTCGAAGCTGACACTCATTCCGCGGCCTTCGAGTGAATGGGTGTAGTCGGCGAACAGCACCAGCGCAGCCAGACCGGCCGAGCCGATCGCGTAGCCCTTGGTCACCGCTTTGGTCGTATTGCCCACGGCGTCGAGCGGGTCGGTGACGGCACGCACGCTGGCAGGCAGATCGGCCATTTCGGCGATGCCGCCGGCGTTGTCCGTGATCGGGCCGTAGGCGTCCAGTGCGACGACGATGCCAGCCATGCTCAACATCGAGGTCGCTGCGATCGCAATGCCGTAGAGTCCGCCGAGGTGGTAGGAAGACAGAATGGCAGCGCAGACGAACAACACTGGCCAGGCAGTCGATCGCATCGACACACCCAGACCGGCAATGATGTTGGTGCCGTGCCCTGTCGTTGAGGCTTGGGCGATATGTTGAACCGGTGAATATTGGGTGCCGGTGTAGAACTCGGTGATCCAGACCAGCGCCGCAGTCAGGATCAGGCCGACCGCACAAGCGCCGAACAAGGCCATGGCCGAGACGGTGGCTCCGCCCGCCAGCGTCAGCGCAGTCGGGAACATCGTTGTGGTGACGAAGTAGAACGCGATCAGCGACAAGCCGCCTGCGACAGCCAGGCCCTTGTAGAGGGCTGGCATCACGTTCTTCATGCCAGGCGAAGCCTTGACGAAGCCGCAGCCAATGATCGAGGCGATGATCGAAACGCCGCCCAGCAGCAAGGGGTAAATGACGGCAGCCATCGGCATGCTGGTCACGACCAGCGCGCCGAGGGTCATCGTGGCGATCAACGTGACCGCATAGGTTTCGAACAGGTCAGCGGCCATACCGGCGCAATCGCCGACGTTGTCGCCGACGTTGTCGGCAATCACGGCTGGATTGCGTGGATCGTCCTCGGGAATGCCCGCCTCGACCTTGCCCACCAGGTCAGCACCGACGTCGGCGCCCTTGGTGAAGATGCCGCCGCCTAGGCGAGCAAAGATCGAAATCAATGAGGAGCCGAAAGCGAAGCCGAGCAAGGGCTTCAGGGTGGCGGCGTCAATGCGCTCGCCGCCGCTGAGATACCAAAAGAACAGGCTGACGCCCAGAAGCCCCAAGCCGACCACCAGCATGCCAGTGATCGCTCCGCCTTTGAAGGCGACGTCGAGCGCGGGGCCGATGCCCTTGGTCGCTGCTTGAGCAGTCCGCACATTGGCGCGAACCGATACATTCATGCCGATGAAGCCGCAGGCTCCCGACAGCACGGCGCCGAGCACGAAGCCGACAGCCGACATTTGGTCCAGGAAAACCGCGATCAAGATGGCCAGTACGACACCGACTACCGCAATAGTTTTGTACTGGCGGGCCAGATAGGCCGCCGCTCCTTGTTGAATGGCCGAGGCAATCTCTTGCATGCGGTCATTGCCCGCGTCTTGACTCAAGATCCAGCTTCTTTGGATGAAGCCGTAAGCTACTGCGGCAAGCCCGCATGCCAAGGCGAAATACAGCGCCATACTCGTCGACATGAACTGTCTCCTGTTGTCATATCAGTGGTTAAGAATCCGCTCTGCACTCTTGTCAGCAATGCTGATCAACGGTGCAAAGCGCGGTACCCCGCATGCTAAGGGCAGTAGGCCAGTCAAAGCAATTGCCTGGGCTGGGTGTTTACCCAAAGACCAAGGGTAAACCACCAGTCTTCTTGATCTGTCAGGCCCTGGCAAGCCAAGCCCTTAGAATGAGGGTTTTCCCTTCAAGCCAAAAAACATGAGTCTGCACAACGTCACTCCCGGCGCAAAAGCCCCTGAAGAGTTCAATGTAGTGATCGAAATTCCGATGAACGCGGACCCGATCAAGTACGAGGTGGACAAGGAAACGGGCGCTCTGTTTGTCGACCGGTTCATGACGACTGCGATGCATTACCCATGCAACTATGGTTATATCCCGCAGACGCTATCGGATGACGGCGACCCTGTTGATGTGCTGGTGATCACGCCCTATCCACTGACTCCTGGCGTGGTCATCACCTGCCGCGCTGTAGGTGTCCTGAAGATGGAAGACGAAGCCGGTGGGGATGCGAAATTACTGGCGGTCCCGATTGAAAAAATCCTGCCGATGTACACCCATTGGCAGCGGCCGGAAGACGTGAACCCGATGCGTTTGAATGCGATCAGGCATTTCTTCGAGCATTACAAGGATCTGGAGCCCAATAAGTGGGTGAAGGTCCAAGGGTGGGAAGGACCTGAAGCGGCTCATGCTGAAATTGTTGCCGGCATTGAGGCCTACGCCGAGTTCAAAAAGTCCTGAGTCCACGCGCTGCTCACCAGCGCCCGGGTACCGGTGGTCAAGGCAGGGGTTTGAACGGCTGGTGTAACTCCAGTTCGTTCACATAGTCCCGCATCGACTGACCTTCCTGGGCGAGAAAGTCCGTCACGGCGTTACGAAATCCAGGATGCGCCAGCCAATGGCTGGACTGCGTCACAACCGGCAGCAAGCCGCGCGCCATTTTGTGCTTGCCTTGGGCGCCGCCCTCGAAGCGTTGGTAGCCCCGTTCGATGCACCAAGCCAATGGCTGGTAGTAGCAGGCGTCGAAATGAAGGCAGGAAACAGTTTCGATTGAACCCCAGTAGCGGCCATAGGCGACGCGCTGCAGCGGGTCCAGCGCCAGCAATGAAGCGCCGATCCGTTGGTCACCGCGTTTGGCAATGAAGAGCAGCCAGTTCGGCGACATATTCTTGCTCATCAGCTCGAAAAACTTGCGTGTCAGGTAGGGTTGACTGTGGTGCGCGCGGTAAGTCAGCTGGTAGCAGAGGTAGAAAAAATCCCAGTCCTGATGGCTGATCTGCTCCCCCTCCAGGCTCTCGAACAGGATCCCGGCTTCGTGCACCCGACGCTGTTCCTGCAAAATTTTCTTGCGCTTGTCGCGTTGCAAACTGCCGAGAAATTCTTCAAAAGTCGCATAAGGCAAAGGGCGGCGGTTCTGCCAGTGAAACTGCACATTACTGCGCTCGATCCAGTCCAGATCGAGCGCTGCCGCATGGTCACATTCGGCACCGAACAAGAGGTGGGCCGAAGACAATTGCTGTTCTTGGGCCAGTGCTTGCAGGCCCTGCACCAGCATTGCCCTGGATTGTGCGTCGATTGCCAGCAAACGGCTGCCGGGTACCGGTGTGAAGGGGACTGCGACCAGCAACTTCGGGTAATAGTGCAGCCCATGCCTTTGATAGGCGTCGGCCCAGGCCCAATCGAACACATATTCACCGTAGGAGTGGCTCTTCAGATAGGCCGGGCAAGCTGCGACAAGCGTCTCGCCGAGCCAGACGCTGACGAACTGGGCCGTCCAGCCGGTTTCCGCAATCGCACAGCCTGCGTCATGCAAAGCCTTCAGGTATTCCAGGCGCATGAAGGGGGTGGGTTGGTC
Organism: Roseateles sp.; assembly: GCA_044357665.1. Taxonomy (GTDB): domain Bacteria; phylum Pseudomonadota; class Gammaproteobacteria; order Burkholderiales; family Burkholderiaceae_C; genus Paucibacter_A. Next base: position 21,016 of record JBIKPD010000003.1, read on the forward strand.
CTGCCTGGCCAGCAGCGCATTCCACTGCGCGCAGGGGAGTTCGGCCGGGTCAGAGTGGACGCGGATGACATAATCGGCAGAGCATTCATTCATCTATAAACTTCATGTCAGTGATCGTCGCGCTTGCGCAAATCAATGTCACCGTCGGTGATCTCGCAGGCAATGTCAGGAAGATCATTGCCTATGGCAAGGCGGCCCATGCGGCCGGTGCCAAGCTGTTGATCACGCCCGAACTGAGCCTGTGCGGCTATCCGCCTGAGGACTTGTTGCTGCGGCCTGCTTTCATGCAGGCTTGCGCCGAGGCGTTGACAGAAATTGCGCGGGAGTTGGGTGATTGCTCTGATTTGCATGTGGTGGTCGGACACCCGCATCAGCGGGATGGCGAGCGCGATCTTAGGTCCAAGAGCCAAGCCGTGCCGGCGCGCTTCAATGCCGCCTCGGTGCTGGCAGGGGGACAGATCCTGCAGACCTATTGCAAGCGCGAGTTGCCGAATTACCAAGTCTTCGATGAACGCCGCTATTTTGTCTCAGGACGTGATGCAGGAGAGGGCTCGGTAGTTTTTGAAGCTGGAGGCCTGCGCTTCGGTTTGAATATCTGTGAAGACGCATGGTTTGACGAACCCTCGCGCGCTGCCAAGGCCGCAGGCGCGCAGGTTCTGTGCGTGCTGAATGCCTCGCCCTTCCATCTCGGCAAGGTGGCCGAGCGCGAAGCGCGTATGGCGGAACGCGTTGTCGACGTCGGATTACCGCTGCTCTACGCGCATCTGGTCGGTGGGCAGGACGAGGTTGTGTTTGACGGGGCATCGTTCGCGCTCGATGGGCAGGGTTGCCTGGCCGCCCGGGCGCCGATGTTTGAAGAGGCTTTGACTATCGTCGAGGTCAGCGAAGACGGCAGTGTCAAGGGGCAAATCGTGCCTTTACCGGTCGAGGAGGCGCAAGCCTGGGCTGCCTTGGTGACAGGCGTGCGTGACTATGTCGGCAAGAACGGATTTCCCGGCGCCTTGATTGGCTTGTCGGGCGGCATCGATTCGGCCTTGGTGCTGGCGATTGCGGTCGACGCATTGGGCCCCGAGCGGGTTCGTACGGTGATGATGCCTTCGCCCTATACGGCGGACATTTCCTGGATTGACGCTCGCGAAATGGCGCAGCGCCTGGGTGTTCGCTACGACGAAAAGTCGATCTCACCGATGTTCGATGCATTCAACGCTTGTCTGGCCGATGAATTTGCCGGGCTGCCGCAGGACGCGACCGAGGAAAATATCCAGGCAAGGATACGCGGCACGCTGTTGATGGCTTTGTCCAACAAGTTTGGCGCCATTGTCCTGACTACCGGCAACAAGAGCGAGATGGCAACCGGTTACTGCACGCTCTATGGTGATATGGCGGGTGGTTTTGCCGTCATCAAGGATGTCGCCAAAACGCTGGTTTTTCGTCTGGCGCGTTGGAGAAACACCCAGCCGACGCTGCGCAGAGACGGCAGCATGCTGACTTTGGGCCCGGTTATCCCCGAGCGCATCATCACCAGACCACCTTCGGCCGAGTTGCGTCCTGATCAGACCGATCAGGATAGTTTGCCGCCCTACGAAGTGCTCGATGCCATTCTCAGTCGGTATATGGAAGATGATCAATCAATTGCCGAAATCATTGCCGCAGGGTTTGCCGTGGCCGATGTCGAGCGCGTCACCCATTTGATCAAGACCAACGAATACAAACGACGCCAAGCCCCGATCGGTATCCGCATCACCCATCGTGCTTTCGGGCGTGACTGGCGCTACCCGATCACCTCGAAGTTTCGTGCTTAAATCAAACATCGGCAATTCAGGAGTCCAGCCCCATGAAACAAATCACGGCCATCATCAAACCGTTCAAACTGGACGAAGTTCGCGAAGCTCTGGCTGAAGTCGGCGCTTCGGGCTTGACTGTCACCGAGGTCAAGGGTTTCGGGCGCCAGAAAGGTCACACCGAGCTTTATCGTGGCGCCGAGTATGTCGTCGATTTCTTGCCCAAGGTCAAGGTTGAGGTCGTCGTCAAGGACGCGGATGTCGACCGCTGCATCGATGCGATCGTCAAGGCTGCAAAGACCGGCAAGATTGGTGACGGCAAGATTTTCGTCACGGCGGTGGAACAGGTGGTGCGTATCCGCACCGGAGAAACTGACGAGGCTGCGGTTTAAGTCTGAGTCAGCCCGGCTTCAGTTGCCGGGCGATTTGACTCGGCGCCAAGTCACAAGGCGAGTGCCGCAGATCCTGTCATGCAGGAATTGTTTTTGCGGAGAAAGCTTGGCCATCAAGGCATAAGCAAAGATGCCGGTAAGCACGGCGCAGAAAACAGCGCCACCTGAACGTTGCATATCGAACAGATATATGCCGGCGAGCGCAGGCAGGAACCAAAGCCAACTGAAGGCATAGCGCAACAATGCCCGGCCCCTGCTAAGGGGCCTGCCTTGGAGGTCGAGGACCCTGATATGCCAAGTCTGCATGGCCAGGGTTTGGCCACTTTTTGACCAGAAGTAGACAAAATAGAGTGCGAATACCGAAGCAACGGTAGCCATCAGTCCGTAGCGGTAATCCAGGGCATGCCTTTGCTGAACCAGGGGGGAGAAGGTCAAACCGGTGACGACTGCCAAGGCGAAAAGCAACACGCCTTCGTAGGCGAAACAAGCCAAGCGGCGAAACAGCCCGGGAATTTCAGCTTCAGCCCATTCTGGCCTTGTCATTGTTTGGCGAGGCTTGGCTCTGACCTGGTTTGTTTGGGCAGCAAGGTTTTGCTGTCGACCAATGCTGGATCTGCAAAGACTTTGGTCTGACCTGCCTGCAGATGTGCGGGTTGGCCGCTGACTTGTGTGATCAGCAGGGTACTGGCACCATGCTTGGCTTGGAGCACCGTCGGCGCAACCTGCTTTACCAGCGGTCCCTTGGGTACTGCCGGAACAAGATTCGACTTGAGTTGGGATGCTCCTTCAGGCCCAACGTAGTTGGCTGCAGGCGCTTTGTTGCTCAGTTTGTTGGCCGCCTTGTCTGACAACTCCTGTCGTTTTTCAGCCGGAAGTGATTGATAGGCCGCCCATTTTGCTTCGCGCTCGTCGGACTTCACTTGTTGGGTGACCTGAAAGCCGATGCGCGCTTGCTGCCGTTCAGTCGGGGTCAAGCTCGCCCAATCACGCATTCGTTCCTGCATACGTGCCTGCTCATCTGCTTGGAGCTTGGGTAAACGTCCGGCCACATCCAGCCATTTCCTGCGGCGGGAAGCATCAAGGCTATCCCAATCACGCTCAAGTGGGGCCAAGGCCAGTTTCTGCGCTTGGCTGAGCTCTTTCCACAACAATTGCGTGGGCAGAGTTGACGGAGCAATTGGCCTCGCAACTGGCGCTGTCGGCTGAACTTGAGGCTGGGCCAATGGCGCGCTGGCCGCCGCCAATTCAGCCGCAGGGGGTTGTTCGCTGGCTTGGGACCATGCTGCCTGGCCTGCACATAGCATCAAACCCGTCAACGCCAGGAGTCCAAATTTCATTTTGTAGGAGGGGTTGTGGATTTCCTGGCTTGATGGCAAACAGGTCATGTAATCCCTGTCACTCTTGCTCATCACTGAGGAATTCCGAAAATCCTGGATCGCTATAGGCTGCCAGAGGCAATTTTCCGGACAGCAAGGCCGTGTCAATTTCTGCGGCCGCCTTGATTTGCTCATAAAGCTGACCATTCTGGATCAGCAAGATGCCGATCACCAGCAATAGCATTGGCAGGAATGAAGCGAGTTTGAACCAGCGAGGCGAACCCAGTCCGCCAGCCATCGCCAAGGCATTGCCAGAACGTACGACGAACGACCCGGGGGAAAGCTGCAGGGCCGCTTGAACTGACCGGGCAGATTGCGCCTTGCTCAAAGCCTGCTCTCGTGCAAACCGGAGGCGCTCCGAGACGTCATGGGGCAATGTCTGGCTATGCTCATTCAAGCCAGCGACAAGATGCAACCCAAAACGAGCCTCCAGCTCTTGGGAAAATTCCGAATTTTGCTGCTTGTTCATCATGAAATCCCCTTTGCTTTGAGTGATTTGGCCAGCGAGTGAACGGCTCTGGAACAATGCGTCTTGACACTTCCTTCTGAGCAACCCATCACAATAGCTGTCTCCGCGACATCAAACTCTTCCCAATAACGCAGCAGGAAGGCTTCCCGTTGACGTGCCGGTAGTTGCGCGACTTCTTCGTCAATTGCACGCAAGATTTGGGCCCGGGACACCTCATCAGCTGCGCTTAGCGCTCCCAGCGCACCTTCTTGCGATTCCAGCATTTCAGACAGGTCAAAGTCTCCTTCCGGGTCTGAGGACTCGAAATCAGACATATTGCTCATCAGACCGCTGCGAACCTTCTTGCGCCTGAAGAAATCCATGGTGGCGTTCGACAGAATGCGCTGGAACAACAGCGGCAGTTCCGCTGCAGGCCGGTCGAAGTATTTTTCAGCCAACCGCATCATCGCGTCTTGCACGATGTCAAGCGCCGAGTCGTCATCCCGCACCAGATAGGACGTCCGCTTGAAGGCACGCCTGTCGATAGTGCGCAGGAAGTCGTTGAGTTCTTTGTCGGTGGCCAAGGGGAGGAGACGGGATTGCCCGGAACTGGCGAAACGGCCTCGATTATCGCATCGCGCAAGGGTTTGCCCGCGTTCAGTCCTGACTCAGGGCATAATCCGGGGTTGCACAAGAGTTTTGATCTTGATTTGGCCACCCGACAGGGGCGGCCGAGTTCCCAGATCGCGCAGGTTCCGAGTCCGCCTCAAAAGGGTGCGAGTAGGAGCACCAATGGTTTTTCGTCAGAGAAATTCACAAAGGTTCTAAATGGACATGTCTAGCGCGGAAGTAAAGCGTGCCTTGGTCAATGACGATCGGGCGCAGCCACATTCCCCCACCCCCTCATCTCCAGAGCTGAATGGCTCTGAAATTCTCGTTCGCTGTCTGCAGGCCGAAGGTGTCAAGTACCTTTGGGGCTATCCGGGCGGCGCAGTGCTGTATATCTACGACGCGCTGTTCAAACAGGACACCATCAGGCATGTGCTGGTGCGCCATGAGCAGGCGGCCGTGCATGCGGCCGATGGCTATGCACGCGCCACTGGCGATGTCGGCGTTGCCCTGGTGACATCCGGCCCGGGTGCCACGAATGCTGTGACAGGTATCGCGACGGCCTACATGGACTCGATCCCGATGGTCATCATCACGGGTCAAGTGCCGACAGCTGCGATTGGGCTCGACGCCTTCCAGGAGTGCGACACCGTCGGCATCACGCGCCCGATCGTCAAGCACAACTTCCTGGTCAAGGACGTCAGGGATCTGGCATTGACCATGAAAAAGGCCTTCCATATCGCTCGCACTGGTCGTCCCGGACCGGTGGTGGTCGACATCCCCAAGGATGTCTCGATGCACAAGACCAGCTTCAGCTACCCCGAAAAAGTGGAGATGCGCTCCTACAACCCGGTGCGAAAGGGGCATTCGGGTCAGATCCGCAAGGCGGTGCAGTTGCTCCTGCAGGCCCGGCGGCCTTATATCTATACCGGCGGCGGAGTGATTCTTGGCGAAGCTTCGGCCGAGTTGCGTGAACTGGTGGCTCTGCTCGGCTATCCCTGTACCAATACCTTGATGGGCCTTGGCGCCATGCCTGCGAGCGACCCGCGCTTCCTGGGCATGCTGGGAATGCATGGCACCTACGAGGCCAATATGTCGATGCAGCACTGCGATGTGCTGCTCGCTGTGGGTGCTCGTTTCGACGACCGGGTGATCGGCAATCCCAAGCATTTCGCTTCTGTCGAGCGCAAGATCATCCATGTCGACATTGATCCATCGTCGATCTCCAAGCGTGTTCGGGTGGACATTCCGATCGTGGGCGATGTCAAGGACGTCTTGCAGGAAATGATCCATCAGATCAAGGAAGCGCAAACCCGGGCGGACAGCGCTGCCTTGAGTTCCTGGTGGAGTCAGATCAATGAATGGCGTCGTCGCGATTGCTTGAAGTACACGCCTTCGGATTTGGTCATCAAGCCGCAGATGGTGGTTGAAACGCTTTGGAATTTAACCCGCGACCAGGAGACCTATGTCACCTCGGATGTTGGTCAGCACCAGATGTGGGCAGCGCAGTTCTATCGCTTTGAAGAGCCACGTCGTTGGATCAATTCTGGCGGATTGGGCACCATGGGCGTGGGTTTACCCTATGCCATGGGCATCAAGCTGGCAAAGCCCGAGGCCGAGGTGTTCTGCATCACTGGTGATGGCTCGATCCAGATGAATATCCAGGAGTTGTCGACCTGTCAGCAATATCAGACGCCTGTCAAGATCATTTCCTTGAACAACCGTTATCTGGGCATGGTTCGGCAGTGGCAGGAACTTGACTATGGCGGCCGCTACTCGCATAGCTATATGGAAGCTTTGCCAGATTTCGTCAAGCTGGCGGAGGCTTACGGCCATGTCGGCTTGGTGGTTGACAAGCCAGCTGATGTGGAACCAGCGCTGCGGGAGGCGATCCGGCTGAAGGATCGCACCGTGTTTCTGGATATTCGCACCGATCCGGCCGAGAACGTCTGGCCGATGGTCAAGGCGGGCAAGGGTATTTCAGAAATGCTGCTGGGGTCCGAGGACCTGTGAGTTCTCGAAGCGGATTCGAGGCCAATGCGTTACCGCGCTTGACCGGCGAATTGGTGGAAAGAGTCCCGCAGCCCGGACATTGGGTTCAATCGAAGGACGTGGCCAAGGGCTTGCGGTTACCGCTGCAGGCTTGAAGAGCGCGAAGGACGAGATTTACTATGAAACACATCATTGCACTGCTGATCGAAAACGAACCCGGCGCCTTGTCACGAGTTGTGGCGCTCTTTTCGGCTCGTGCGTACAACATCGAGAGCCTCACCGTGGCTCCCACCGAGGACGCCTCGCTGTCGCGTATGACCATCGTCACCAGCGGATCGGACGAAGTGATCGAACAGATCACCAAGCATCTGAACCGCTTGATCGAAGTGATCAAGGTGGTAGACCTGACAGAAGGTCATTACACCCAGCGTGAGCTGATGTTGATCAAGGTCCGCGCGGTGGGCAAAGAGCGTGAAGAAATGAAGCGCACGGCGGATATTTTTCGCGGCCGCATCATTGACGTGACCGAGAAGACCTACACGATAGAGCTGACCGGCGACTCATCAAAGCTTGACGCGTTCATCGAATCGATCGATCGTGCGTCAATTCTGGAGACTGTGCGCACCGGCACCAGCGGTATCGGCCGCGGCGAGCGCATCTTGCGCGTCTGACGCAAATCTGTTTTTCATTCCTTTTTACTGACTTTTCCTGGAGACCGACATGAATGTTTATTACGACAAAGACGCGGACCTGAGCCTGATCAAGGGCAAGAACGTCACCATCATCGGATATGGCTCGCAAGGTCATGCTCATGCACAAAACTTGAATGACAGTGGCGTCAAAGTCACAGTCGGTCTGCGCCGCAGCGGTGCTTCCTGGGTCAAGGCAGAAAATGCCGGTCTGCAAGTGGCCGATATTGCTGATGCAGTCAGGGCCGCTGACGTCGTGATGATGTTGTTGCCCGACGAGCAGATCGCTGAAGTCTACAAGTTGGAAGTCGAGCCCAACATCAAGCATGGCGCTTCGCTGGCTTTTGCCCATGGTTTCAATGTGCATTACGGCCAGGTTACGCCCCGCGCTGACTTGGATGTCTGGATGGTTGCTCCCAAGGCTCCAGGCCACACGGTCCGCGGCACCTACACGCAGGGTGGCGGCGTACCGCACCTGATCGCTGTCTATGCCGACAAGTCAGGTCGGGCGCGCGACTTGGCGCTGTCCTATGCCGCGGCCAATGGTGGCGGCAAGGCCGGCATCATCGAGACCAACTTCCGTGAAGAGACGGAGACTGACCTGTTCGGCGAGCAGGCCGTGCTGTGCGGTGGTACGGTTGAGTTGATCAAGGCCGGATTTGAAACCTTGGTTGAAGCTGGCTACGCGCCTGAGATGGCTTATTTTGAATGCCTGCATGAGTTGAAGCTGATCGTCGATCTGATCTATGAAGGCGGTATCGCCAACATGAACTACTCGATCTCCAACAACGCCGAATATGGTGAATATGTCACCGGGCCGAAGATCGTCACTTCAGCGACCAAAGACGCAATGCGTCAATGCCTGAAGGACATCCAGACAGGCGAATATGCCAAGAGCTTCATCCTGGAAAACAAGGCGGGCGCGCCTACTTTGCTGAGCCGCCGCCGGTTGACTGCCGAACACCAGATTGAGCAAGTAGGCGAGAAGTTGCGCGCGATGATGCCCTGGATCAAGAAGAACCGTCTGGTTGACCAGACGAAGAACTGATCAGGCTCGGCAGGCTCGCGGGTTGAGCGGGGCGGATTGACGTTCCGCCGCCAACCGTTCCGGCCTTTTCGGGACCCCTGATCGTCAAAGCCATGCTGCCTTTTGGCTTGCGTGGCTTTTTTGTTTTTATGCTCTGCTGTATCCTCTGTCTCTATGACTGATTCCAAGAACCCTCCCGAGCTGAGCGAAGACGATGAATTGCTGGCGCCGGTTCGGCCGCGCCGCAAGGGCATCTACATTCTGCCCAATCTGTTCACTCTGGCAGCCCTGTTCGGTGGCTTTTATGCCATCGTGATGGCAATGAATGGCCGCTTCGAGCAGTCGGCTTACGGCATCTTCTGTGCGATGGTGCTGGATAGCCTGGATGGCCGTGTGGCTCGGATGACCAATACCCAAAGTACATTTGGTGAGCAGATGGACAGTCTCTCAGATATGGTGTCCTTCGGCGCTGCTCCGGCGCTGATCATGTATATCTGGGCCTTGCAGGGCTTGGGAAAAATGGGTTGGCTGGCCTCGTTCATCTATTGCGCCGCCGCCGCGCTGCGACTTGCACGCTTCAATACGAACCTGGCGGTCGTCGACAAGCGCTTTTTCCAGGGGCTGCCAAGCCCGGCTGCTGCAGCCTTGCTCGCCGGCCTGGTCTGGACCTTGGATGATGCTGGATTCAAATCAATTCACAGTAATCCGACATTGGCCTGGGTGGCCTTTGGTTTCACGCTTTATGCAGGCTTGACCATGGTGACCAACATTCCTTTTTTCAGTTTCAAGGACGTCAGCTTCAAGCGCTCGGTGCCATTTGTCGTGATCGTGGCGATTGCCTTGGGCATAGCGGTCATCAATATTGATCCCCCGATCGTTCTCTTCTGCCTGTTCTGTGGCTACGGTGTTTCGGGCTATGCGATCTATATCTACAAACGTGTCAAGGGTCGACCGGTCAGTCTGATCGCGATTTCCACTGACGAGCCGGATGAAAAAGGCCTGCATCAGTGAGGCCGTGCTATATTGACGCCATGACGAATCTGCATTCACTGCTGCTATTGCTATCCAACGGGCCTCGGGCACGCTGATCGCAAACGTCACAAGATTTCTTTGCATCCCCGGCCCGCCAAGCAGCAGCTTCGCGGGCCGTTTTGTTTTTCAATTTGGCGCTTCAGGAGACCCTCATGGCAGATCAATTGATCATCTTCGATACGACTTTGCGCGACGGCGAGCAGTCGCCCGGCGCTTCGATGACCAAGGACGAGAAACTACGCATCGCACGTCAACTCGAGCGTCTGCGCGTCGATGTGATCGAGGCTGGTTTTGCAGCGTCATCGAACGGTGATTTCGAGGCGGTCAAGGCGATAGCCGGCGCGGTTCGCGAGAGCACGATATGTTCGCTGGCACGAGCCAATGACCGCGACATTGCCCGGGCTGCCGAGGCCTTGCAAGGAGCCGAGCGCTCGCGCATCCATACCTTCATAGCCACCAGCGAACTCCATATGGAGAAAAAACTCCGCATGACGCGCGAGCAGGTGTTCGAACAGGCCAGGTTGTCGGTGCGTTTCGCCCGCAACCTGACAGGCGACGTCGAGTTTTCGGCCGAGGATGGCTACCGCTCCGACATGGATTTCCTCTGTCGAGTTGTCGAGGCTGTCATCAATGAAGGCGCGCGAACGATCAATATTCCCGATACGGTCGGCTATGCGATTCCTGAGTTGTATGGCAACTTCATCAAGACCTTGCGCGAACGCGTGCCCAATTCGGATCAGGCAATCTGGTCAGTGCATTGCCACAATGACCTCGGCATGGCGGTTGCCAATTCCCTTGCCGGCGTGCAAATCGGTGGTGCCAGGCAAATCGAGTGCACGATCAACGGCCTGGGCGAGCGGGCTGGAAACTGCTCACTTGAAGAAGTCGTGATGGCGCTCAAGACCAGGCGCGATTATTTTGGACTCGATCTGAACGTCGATGCTTCGCAGATCCTCGCGGCATCGCGGTTGGTGTCGCAGACGACCGGGTTTGTCGTACAACCGAACAAGGCCGTTGTCGGGGCCAATGCCTTTGCCCATGCCTCAGGTATCCATCAGGATGGCGTACTCAAAGCTCGCGATACCTATGAAATCATGCGGGCCGAGGATGTTGGCTGGTCTGCCAACAAGATCGTTCTGGGCAAACTCAGCGGTCGCAATGCATTCAAGCAGCGCCTGCAGGAACTTGGAATTGCGCTGGAGTCCGAGGCGGAAATCAACAACGCGTTCGTCCGGTTCAAAGACCTTGCTGACCGTAAAAACGAGATTTTTGACGAGGACATCATTGCGCTCGTGATGGATGAGGGAGTTGGTTCCGAACAGGAACATTACCGACTGGTCGCACTCTCGCAGCACTCGGAGACCGGCGAGCGGCCGCATGCCAGCGTGGTATTTTCTATCGGGCAGGTCGAGCACCGAACCGAGAGCGATGGCAATGGACCCGTGGACGCCACCGTTCGCGCGATTGAGTCGACCGTCAAGAGCGGAGCAGAGTTGCTGCTTTATTCGGTCAACGCGATCACCAGTGGCAACACGGAGTCACAAGGCGAAGTGACCGTCCGGTTGCAGCATGCGGGGCGAGTGGTGAACGGCATCGGCGCTGATCCGGACATTGTCGTGGCTTCAGCCAAGGCCTATTTGAGTGCATTGAACAAATTGCATAGCAAAATCGAACGCGTCTCTGCACAGGGATGAAAACCGAATGAGACCAAATCTTGCCGTTTTTCTATCGCCTTGCGGCCAAGTTTGGCTCAATCGTCGAGCCTAAAGCCAGCAAGGGCAATATCCAACTTGAAGAAATGCCGTTAAGTTTTTGATCTTGAGGGCATTTTTCGTATAACCTGTCGGCAATATCAAGTTACCGGGAGTCAGGTTGAAGTCGATCGCATCAAATTTCTCGAGTATGGTCCTGGGCTTTTCTGTTCTGTTGGCCGGTGTGACTTTGCCTGCCCATGCCGCAGTCGACGAACCAAGGCCAGCCCCGAGCAAACTGGCCAAGAATCTGCAGAAGGCCAAGAATCTGCAGAAGGCCAAGCCTGCCAAATCGACCGGTTCGCGCTTGCGCAAAGTCGCTGTCGTGGCGGGCGTGGCTGCGGTGCCTTCGATCGGGCAACTTCATGGTTTGCATTCGGTCGGGGATGCACTTGATTTGAAGTCTGGCGTGGTGCTGGTGCTTGACCAGGACACCAACGAAGTCCTGTTTTCGAAAAATTCGCAAGCTGTTTTACCGATTGCGTCGATCACCAAGTTGATGACCGCGCTTGTCGTCGTCGAAGCGGGACAGTCCCTGGACGAAAAGCTGACGATCAGCGAGGAAGACATCAATACCGAAAAACGCTCAAGCTCGCGTTTGCCTGTCGGCACGACCTTGTCGCGCGGAGAACTGTTGCATCTGGCTTTGATGGCATCCGAGAATAGGGCTGCAGCTGCACTCGGCCGCAACTACCCGGGGGGACTGCAGGTTTTCGTCGATGCGATGAATCACAAGGCGCAACTTCTAGGCATGAGCGGTACGCAATATGTTGAGCCGAGCGGATTGTCTAGTCGCAATCAATCGACTGCCATGGACCTGGCCGTTCTGGTGAAGGTCGCGCATGAGGTACCACTGCTGCGTGAATTTTCTACTTCACGTGAATTCCAGGTGGCGTTAGGTCGCAGACAGCTGCAGTTCCACAATACCAATCGACTTGTCAGCAGCCCGGCATGGGACATCGGCTTGCAAAAGACCGGTTTCATCAACGAGGCTGGACGTTGCCTGGTCATGCAGGCCCGCATGGCAGGACGCAAATTGATCATGGTTTTTCTGGACTCGACCGGCAAGAACACCAGAATTGGCGATGCGGAACGCGTGCGCAAGTGGATTAACAGCAATCCGTCAGCATTGTTGAAAGAAGCGAAGATCGCTATCTGAGATGGCTAAGCTGCATAAAAAACGCGCTCGTTTGAGCGCGTTTTTTATGTGCGAACGTTTTCAACCACGGTAACCCAGCGCTGACGAAATTTCTGCGGCTGTCTGTTTCAGCTTGAGCAACCAGGACTCTTCGAGCCGATCAGCAGGTGCCGAAATCGACAGCCCGGCGATCAGTTTGGACTGGTCATCGTAGATGCCTGCAGCCATACAACGCACGCCAAGTTCCAGTTCTTCGTCATCACGCGCGACACCGCGCTGGCGTACGGAAGCCATTTCCCGCTCCAGCGCATTGATGTCGGTAATGCTGTTGTGGGTATGCCCGGCCAGACCGGTACGCGTCGCGTAGTTGCGCACCCTCAATGGTTCGTCACTGGCCAGGAATAATTTTCCAACCGAAGTCAGGTGCAGTGGCGCTCGCCCACCGATCGCGCGCACGACTTGCATACCCGATCGTTCGCTATAGGTGCGCTCGATGTAGACGATTTCATCGCCTTGGCGCACCGATAGATTGACGGGTTGGTGGGTGAACTTGTGTAACTCGCGCATCGGCCCCAGGGCAGCCTCACGCACATCAAGCCTGGCTTTGACCAGGTTGCCGAGTTCCAGCATCCGCATGCCGAGTCGGTAGCTGCCGGCCTCGGGGCGGTCCACAAATCTACCCAAAGCCAGGTCGTTGAGAATCCGGTGGGCCGTCGATGGATGCAAACCGGTTGTCGCGCTGATCTGTTTCAAGGAGACCGGATCCTGGTGACTTGCCAACACGTCGAGCAAGGCAAAAGTGCGTTCGAGCACCTGGATCGCGGGTGACTTGACCTCATCGTTTTTCATGCATGGATTGTGCGGGAGAAATCAAATTTTTGCATTGCGAAAGTAGATTTCATAAAATGATAGTGCGGTTGCGGTACTTGATTGTTGAAAATTTGCATCGCAAAACCCCACTGAAGTCACAAGACCAGCTGAAAGACGGCTGAGTTTTTAACCTGTTATCAATTCCTGGTTGCCACTGTGATTGCCGCTGTCCGTCCCGACCTGACCGCGCCCTCCAAAGTGGCCGGATAGGGTCCTGCGACATAGTCTCCGGCGGCGAAAAGTCCATCGCTTATCTGTGCTGGCGGGCGCTGCAAGCCCGGCGTGCAGGCGAAAGTTGCGCGCTTTTCGGCCAGGACTTTGAGGATTTTCGGCGGGCTTTGCCAAGTGAGTTCACGCTCAGCCTGTTGCAGCGCAGCCAAGCCTGTTTCGACCAAACCGCGTTCGACCCAGGAGGCTGCGCCGCTGACGACGAAGGCAAAACGTCCAGGCGCGTGACCCAATTGGCCCAGGTCGAAGGCAAATTGGGCTGGCGCTTGCCCGCCATCCTGCAAGGCAAGCATCGGTGCAGGCAGGAATGAGCCCGGGCTTTGCAGATAGACGGTGATGATCGGCTCGTATCGCAGCGCCCTTGCTTTGAATGCCCAGTCCGGTGCAATGTCTTCGCAAAGCCTTGCTGCTTCGGCCGAGGTGCAGGCGAGGATCACGGCATCAAACCGTTCGCCGTCGGCCAGCCATTGATTTCCCTGCTGCACCAGGCTTTGCAGACGCTGCCCCAGGCGCAGGTCGGTGCCTTGGGACTGAAGCCAGGTTTGGGCCGGGTCGGCGAGCAAGCCCGAGAGCGAGACTCGCGGCAGCAGCAGGTCGGAACTGCCGCTTCCGCCAAATAGCGAATCTTGCAAGACGCGCAGGAACACCCTTGCGCTGGCTTGTCCGGAGGGCGTGTTCATGGCCGCAATGCAGAGCGGAGCGATCAGTTCTTGTTTGACGATGGCGGGCAAATCAGCGCTGAGTTGGTCGACGGTCAACTCGGCCGCACATGTGAAACGCTGCAGCAACCATCCGGCTGCGGTCATCAGCAGACGCGCCCGCGCCGCCAGCGGCCAGGCTTGATAGGCGCAGATGCCTTTCACAAAGCTCGGCAACGGCCGGCCCGGGGGTAGGCTCAAGCCTTCATGGCGAGGGTAGCGCAGCCGCAGTGGCAGCCGCAGAAGGGCCTCAGAATGATCGACGCCAACGATTGCCAGCAACTCCAGGCAATGCCGATAAGCGCCGATCAAAATATGCTGGCCGTTGTCCAGCGGCGCTTCGTCAAGATCCGACGAAGCCGTTTTGGTGTCGTACAGACTGCGCGCTCTGCCGCCCAACTGCGGGGCCATCTCAAACAGCGTGACTGCTTGCCCTAACTGACTTGAATGAACTGCAGCTGAAATGCCGGCCCAACCGCCGCCAATCACTGCCACGCGTCGCTCGGGCGAGGCTCGGCTTGGCATCAACGGCCGTACAAGTTGGTGCGAACTGCGATCCAGACCTTGCGCAGCGGCGTCAGCGAAATGCGCTGCTGCAGGATCTGGAAGTTCTCGAGTTCAATCTCTCGCAATAAGGTCCGGTAGATGTTCGCCATCATCAGCCCGGGCTTTTGTGTGCGTCGATCAGCTTCGGGCAGTAAAGCGAAAGCTTCGTCGTAAAGTTGATGCGCACGGCCAGCTTGGAACCGCATCAAGGCGGTGAAGCGCTCGCTATATCCCCAGGGGCGGCTGCGCAGCAAGATTTCATGGGCCTTGACGTCAAATTGCTGGAGCTCTGAAATGGGCAGGTAGATTCGGCCGCGCCTGGCATCGTCGCCGACGTCACGGATGATATTGGTCAGTTGCATGGCCAGGCCGAGCTTGTGCGCATAGGCTTTGGTGCCAGCCTCGGTCCGGCCAAAAATGCCGGCTGCGACTTCACCGACAACGCCAGCAACCAGATGGCAGTAACGCTGCAGGCCGGGGTAGTCCAAAAAGCGGTTCTGGTCCAAGTCCATCTTGCAACCTTCGATAACCGCGTGCAGGTGCTCTAGACGGATGTCGTAACTGGCGCAATGCGGCATCAGCGCGCACATGACCGGGTGCTGGGGTGCGCCTGCAAAGGAGCTGGCAGTTTCCTTTTGCCACCAGGCCAACTTGGTGGCTGCAACACCTGGATCTTGCGTTTCATCGACGATGTCATCGATTTCGCGGCAAAAGGCATAAAAGGCAGTGATGGCTGCACGGCGGTCCGAAGGCAGAAACAGGAAGGCGTAATAGAAGCTCGAGCCGCTCTTGGCTGTCTTCTCCTGCACATATTGCTCGGGAGTCAAGAAACCTCCTTGGGGTTGATCGGCACATGCATCCGCAGGGCTCGCCACACCATTGTGGGGGCATCCATTGCGGTCAGTGCAGGGCGCTGGGTCAGACTGGCGTATTGCATAGCCTTGATTTTCTCAAGAATTCGCAGGCCGCCTTGTACGACCAGTCGCAATTCCCAGCCTGCGCGCCCCTTGATTTGATGAACCAAGGGCGCGCCGTCCAGCATCAGTTGCCTGGCCCATTCGCAGAGCTCCCGGGTCATTGCACGGGCCTCCGGACTGTCGCTGCAAACCAGCAGGTCGTCGCGGTTGAGGCCATGTCGGTCCAGATCGGTCTGGGGGGCATAGACCCGACCTTGAGGACCATCACGGCTGAAATCCTGCCAGAAGTTGATCAACTGCAGGCTGGTGCAAATCGCATCCGAGCGCTTGAGCGCGGCGGCATCGCTGACGCCATAAAGGTGCAGCAACAGGCGCCCAACCGGATTGGCCGAGAGGCGGCAATAGCTCAGCAGATCTTCGCGGTCGGTATATGCGGACTTGAGCAGATCCTGTTCAAACGCGTTGAGCAGGTCATGCAGCATGGGCAAGGGCAAATGATATTGATGCAAGACTTCCGCCAGCGGACGGAATACGTTTGATGCCCAACGCGCTGACGGCTCCCGACCCTCTGCAACTGCTTGCAAATCGCACCGGTAGGCGCGCAATTCGGCGCTGCGTTGCACCGGGCTCGCCTCGCCCTCGTCGGCCAAGTCATCGGCCGTGCGGGCAAATTGATAGATGGCTGCCACGGCAGGACGCAGGGCCTTTGGGCAAAGCCAGGAGGCTACCGGGAAATTTTCGTAATGTTGTTGGCTCACGGGCAGGATTGTGGGTGCTTTAGGTCTACTGTGGGGACAGTCTTCATTTGACAATTAAAGAGATGGTGCGTACATTAATGACCCTTCGGTCATTAGCATTCTTTTTATTCCATCGGACAACGTCCCCTGATGGTCGAAAGCGAGTGTGGACGCTCTGCTCCAGGCTTTCTTTGTCGAGGTTCCTCATGTTTCAAATCTCCCGCAACATCCTGCCAGTGCTGGTTTCACTGCTGTTTTTCAACGGCTGCAGCCAGCAGACTGTGGGCCCTGAACCCGAACGGGCCGTACGGACGCTGGTGGTAAAAGCAGAATCCGCCGGGTTGAGTCGCGAATATGCAGCCGAGATTCGTGCCAGGACCGAAACACGCTTGTCATTTCGTGTCCCAGGCAAACTGCTTGAGCGCAAGGTCAACCTCGGCGACCAGGTCCAGGCAGGACAGCTTCTGGCCCGGCTCGACGCACAGGATTTATTGTTGGCACAGGACGCCGCGCGGGCTGGATTGCAGGCCGCAACGATCAACCGCGACCTGCTGCGGGCCGATTACAAACGCTATGTCGAGCTGCGTGAACAAGGTTTCATCAGCGCGGCCGAGCTCGAGCGGCGGGAGGTCGCATTGAAGGCAGCTCAGGCGCAACTTGACCAGGCGCAGGCCCAGGCCAGCGCCCAAGCTAACCAGACCGGCTATGCGCGTTTGCTGGCAGATGTCGCGGGCCTGGTGACTGGTGTCGATGCTGAACCCGGCATGGTGGTGCCGGCTGGCGCCAGCATTGTGCGAGTTGCGCAGGATGGATCTCGCGACGTGGTGTTCTCTGTGCCCGAGGATCAACTGCCCGTCTTGCGCGCCGCCACCAATCGGCCGGAGGGCCTGCAGCTCAAACTCTGGAACGACCCACCTGCTCAGACAGCGCGCAGGGTGACCTTGCGCGAAGTTTCTGCTGCAGCTGATCCGCTCACCCGCACCTTTCTTGTGAAGGCCGATGTCGGTCGCGCTGATGTCAAGTTGGGGCAATCGGCGACGGTGATCTTGCGATTGGCGGGCATCGATTCCTTGATCAAACTGCCTTTGACGGCCTTGATGCAACAAAAAGGTCAGACTTTGGTGTGGCTGCTGGATCCCGCGTCGATGACCGTGAAGCAGCAGGTCGTTCAGGTCGGTGCAGCTGACGGCAACGAGGTGGTGATCGCCGCCGGCTTGTTGCCGGGTCAGGAATTGGTGGTGGCTGGCGTGCATACATTGACCGTTGGTCAAAAGGTCAAACGCTATCAAGCGCCCGGCTTGGCGGCAACAAATTGAATCGCGGACAACCATGAACGTAGATATGCAAAGCCGCTTCAATATCTCGCGCTGGGCGCTGGAGCACCCGGCACTGACCCGCTACCTGATGATCGTGCTGATGGCGGTCGGTTTCGCAACCTATTTCCAGCTGGCTCAGGACGAAGATCCGCCGTTTACTTTCCGCGCGATGGTCGTGCGAGCCTATTGGCCGGGTGCCACCGCCCAGCAAATGGCCGAGCAGGTGACCGACAAGATCGAACGTACCCTGCAGGAAGTTCCCTATGCCGACAAGATTCGCAGCTACACCAAGCCGGGTGAATCGTTGACGTTTTTCCAGGTCAAGGACAGCACTCCGGCCAAGGAAGTTGCCGATGTCTGGTACCAGGTGCGCAAACGCGTCAGCGACCAACGTGGAAACTTGCCGCAAGGTACGCTCGGACCATTCTTCAACGACGATTTCGGCGATGTCTACGGCTCGATCTTTGCGCTGTCAGCCGAAGGATTCAGTGCCGAGGAACTGCGCGAGCATGCGGAACGCGTGCGTTCGAGGCTTCTGACCGTGCCGGATGTGGCCAAGGTCGAGGTCTTTGGCGCGCAGGCAGAGAAGATCTTCATCGAAATTTCCCAAAAACGGCTGGCAAGTCTTGGGCTTGATTTCGGCCAGGTGATCAATCAGCTCGGCGCACAGAATGCCGTCGAGGGCGCGGGCGTACTGAAGACCGACAGCGGCAACCTGCAGGTGCGGGTGCAAGGTCAGTTCAATTCGGTTCAAGCCTTGAAGGATTTTTCCATCCGTGCCGTCAACCCCGTTACAGGGCAGGCGAGCAACCTGCGCTTGGCGGATATTGCAGAGATCAAACGCGGCTATCTCGATCCGCCAGCGGTCATGGTCCGCCATCAGGGTAAATCGGTGATTGCGCTGGGTGTTTCGATGTCCAAAGGCGGCGAAATCATCGCCTTGGGCCGCTCATTACAGAAGGTGGCGACGCAGATCAGGGCGAATCTGCCGGCTGGCATCGAACTGGTGCAGATCCAGAATCAGCCCGATTCGGTAGCACGCTCGGTCAATGAATTTGTCCGTGTCTTGATCGAGGCCGTGGCGATCGTGCTGGCAGTCAGTTTCATTGCCTTGGGTCTTCATTCCCGGCCGCTACGGATTGATGTCTGGCCTGGCTTGGTTGTTGCGATCACGATCCCGTTGGTGCTTGGAGTCACCTTCATTGCGATGTTTTACTGGGGCGTAGGGCTGCACAAGATCTCTCTGGGCTCCTTGATCATTGCCTTGGGACTGTTGGTTGACGACGCGATTATTTCGGTCGAGATGATGGTGCGAAAGCTGGAGGAGGGCTACGACATGATGCACGCGGCCACCTTTGCCTACGAGGCTACCGCGATGCCGATGTTGACCGGTACGCTGATCACGGCGGTCGGATTTTTGCCGATCGGCATGGCCAAGTCGGTGACCGGCGAATACACGTTCGCGATTTTCGCCGTCACCGCTGCCGCCTTGTTGATTTCCTGGGTCGTGTCGGTCTTTTTCGTACCCTACCTGGGCTCGCTGCTGCTGCGCACCCATGCTGCCAACGATGGGGCTGCGCATGAGCTTTTCGACACCGCGTTTTATGTCCGCTTTCGGGCCCTGGTGAACTGGTGCGTGGAGAATCGCTGGAAGACCATCGGCGCTACCTTGCTGATTTTTGGCCTCGGATTGGCAGGCATGGGGAAGGTACAGCAACAGTTCTTTCCTGACTCCAGCCGGCCGGAGATCATGGTCGACCTTTGGTTGCCTGAAGGCTCGACGATCGAACAGAGTTTGCAGTCTGCCAAAAGGTTTGAGGCTCGCATGCTCAAGGAGGGCGGTGTCGCCACGGTCAGTACCTGGATTGGCAGCGGAGTCCCCCATTTTTACCTGCCGCTGGAACAAATTTTTGCCCAGTCAAATGTCAGTCAGGCTATTTTGCTCAGCAAGAGCATGGATGAGCGCGAAGCCTTGCTGCGGCGCCTGCCCGCAATTTTGGCTGCCGAATTTCCGGAATTGCGCACCCGAATCAAGCTCTTGCCGAACGGGCCGCCGGTAGCCTATCCGGTGCAGTTCCGGATCGTTGGTGAGCGCGCCGATGAGGTCCGTCGCTGGGGCGATCAGGCCAAGGAGATCCTGCGCACCAACCCGAATATGCGCGGCGTCAACGACAACTGGAACGAGCAGATCAAGGTCATCAAACTCGATGTCGATCAGGACAAGGCGCGCGCTTTGGGTGTGAGCAGCCAGAGCCTGGCGCAAGCTTCGCGGACGTTGCTATCGGGCAGTTCCGTCGGCCAATATCGCGAGGCTGACAAGCTGATCGACATCGTCCTGCGTCAACCGCTCGACGAGCGCAATGTCATTTCCGACATCGGCAACGCCTATCTGCCGACGAGCAGCGGACGTTCGATCCCATTGACGCAAGTCGCCAGAATCCGCTTCGATTGGGAACCTGGCGTGATCTGGCGTGAAGGTCGCAGCTATGCGATGACCGTGCAGGGCGATGTGGTCGAAGGGCTGCAGGGCGCCACCGTGACGGCACAGGTTTGGCCTGAAGTCCGCGCCATGCAGGCAAAGATGCCGCCCGGTTACCGTATCGAGATCGCCGGTGCAGTAGAGGAAAGCAGCAAGGGCCAAGGCTCGATCGCAGCCGGTGTGCCGGTCATGCTGTTCATTACGTTCACGCTGCTGATGCTGCAATTACAGAGTTTTTCGCGCGCCATGCTGGTGTTCTTGACCGGCCCCCTGGGGATTGCCGGCGTGGCAGCCGCGCTGCTGCTGTTCGGCAAGCCCTTCGGCTTTGTCGCGCTGCTCGGCGTGATTGCCTTGATGGGCATGATCATGAGGAATTCGGTCATCCTTATCGATCAGATCGAGCAGGATCGCCTGCGCGGTGTGCCTGCCTGGTCCGCCATCGTCGAGGCCGCGGTGAGACGTTTCCGGCCGATCGTGCTGACGGCCGCGGCGGCTGTTCTGGCGATGGTGCCCCTGTCGCGCAGCCTGTTCTGGGGCCCGATGGCGGTCGCCATCATGGGCGGCTTGATCGTTGCCACCGCGCTGACCTTGCTGGCTTTGCCCGCCATGTATGCAGCCTGGTTCCGCGTGCAAAGGCCAGTCGACGAGGCCGACTGATGAATTCGTCACGAGACCGTGCGGCCTCGAATTCGGCTTGCCGCTTTTTTGGGAGTACAAGCCGCTACAATCCTCGGTTTGCCGGATAGCCACAGTCTTCTCGCCCGATTTTTGATCGAAAGCGCAAGCGGGTGGGGCTGGCTCATCAGCGCGGGTGGCGAAATTGGTAGACGCACCAGGTTTAGGTCCTGACGCCTTCACCGGCGTGCCGGTTCGAGTCCGGCCCCGCGCACCAGATAACTTTGTATTGAGTCAAACATGGCCGTTAACGTCGAAACTCTCGAAAAACTTGAACGCCGCATCACGCTGATGCTGGCGGCAACTGAAATCAACAGCGAAGTCGAAAACCGACTCAAGAAGCTGTCGAAAACCGTCAAGGCTGATGGCTTTCGGCCTGGCAAGGTGCCGATGAGCGTGGTGGCTCAGCGCTATGGCAATTCGGTCCAGTACGACGTGATGAACGACAAACTGGGCGAAGCCTTCTCGAGCGCTGCCAACGAAGCCCAATTGCGCGTTGCCGGTGCACCCCGGATTTCCCAGAAGGACGAGTCTCCTGCGGGGCAAATGGCGTTCGAGGCTGTTTTCGAGGTCTATCCGGAAATCAAGCTTGGCGACCTTTCTGCGGCTGAGGTCGAACGCGTCTCCAGCGAGGTGACGGACGAGGCAATCGACAAGACCGTAGAAATTCTGCGCAAGCAGCGCCGCAATTTCGCCCAACGCGCTGCCGCGGATGTGGCTGCCGAAGGCGACCGTGTGACGATCGATTTCGAAGGCAAGATCGATGGCGAACCATTCGAGGGCGGCAAGGCCGACGCCTTCCAGTTCTTGATCGGTGAGGGGCAGATGCTCGAAGCCTTCGAGAAAGCCGTGCGCGGCATGAAGGCGGGTGAGTCCAAGACCTTCCCGCTGGCTTTCCCCGAGACTTATCACGGCAAAGACGTGGCAGGCAAGGAAGCTGACTTCCTCGTGACGGTCAAGAAGATCGAAGCCCAGCATCTGCCGGAAGTCAACGAAGCTTTTGCCAAATCGTTGGGCATTGCTGACGCCTCGGTGGAAGCGCTCCGCGCCGACATCAAGAAGAATCTCGAACGCGAAGTCAAGTTCCGTGTGTTGGCCCGCAACAAGGGCGCCGTGATGGACGCTCTGGTCGCCTCGGCCGAACTTGATGTGCCGAACTCGCTGGTTGAAAACGAGTCCGAGCGCATGATCGCCAATGCCCGCGAGGACATGAAGAAACGCGGCATCAAGGACGCTGACAAGGCGCCAATTCCGGCCGACATCTTCAAGCCGCAGGCTGAGCGCCGTGTGCGCCTGGGCCTGGTGGTGGCCGAATTGGTCCGTTCCAATAATCTGCAGGCCAAGCCCGAGCAGTTGCAGGCTCATATTGAAGAAATGGCGCAGAGCTATGAAAAGCCTACTGACGTGATGCGCTGGTACCTGGGCGACCGTCAGCGCATGTCTGAAGTCGAGGCTGTTGTGATCGAGAACAACGTTACCGACTTCGTGCTCGCGCAGGCGAAGATCAGCGACAAGTCCCTGCCATTCGATGAACTGATGGCCACGGCCAACTGATCGTCAAATACTGCTGGATGCCAAGGGCGCCGCGCCGGAAGGCTGGCGCCTTTGTCGTTTCGGGCAGTCTTTTTGCTTACGCTACATAATTTAGACTTGTAAAGACCTTGAGGATCACATGAGCGCGCTGGAAATTAGCAATCTGGGCATGGTGCCTATCGTCATCGAACAGTCAGGCCGCGGTGAGCGTGCCTATGACATTTACAGCCGCCTTTTGCGCGAGCGCATCATTTTTCTCGTCGGACCGGTCAACGACGCCGTGGCCAACGTGGTGGTGGCGCAGTTGCTGTTTCTCGAGAGCGAAAATCCTGACAAGGACATTTCGCTCTATATCAACTCGCCTGGCGGCAGTGTTTCAGCTGGCATGTCGGTGTTCGACACGATGCAGTTCATCAAGCCTGAAGTTTCAACTTTGTGCTTGGGCATGGCCGCCAGCATGGGGGCGTTCTTGTTGGCGGCAGGGGCCAAGGGCAAGAGGTTTTCGCTGCCCAACTCGAAGATCATGATTCACCAGCCCTCGGGTGGTACCCAGGGTCAGGCGACCGACATCGAGATCAATGCCCGCGAAATCCTCAAGACCCGGGAGTCGCTGAACCGGATCCTGGCGGACCGCTGTGGGCAGAGCCTGGAGAAAATCCAGACTGATACCGAGCGCGACTACTACATGTCAGCCGCCGAGGCGCAGACCTATGGGCTGATTGATCAGGTGCTGGAACATCGCCCCTGAGTTTTTCAGGCCACCACAGTCAATCGGGGTCTTCTTCGGCAGAAGGCCGTTGATGCGTTTGAACTATCATCCCAGCAGGCAGTAACGCCTGAACCAACAAGCAGATCCATGGCCGAGAAAAAAGGCAACTCCAGCGAAAAAGTCCTCTACTGCTCCTTCTGCGGCAAAAGCCAGCATGAGGTGAAGAAGTTGATTGCTGGCCCATCGGTGTTCATCTGTGATGAATGCATTGAGCTTTGCAACGACATCGTCCGCGATGAAATCCCCGCCGAGACGCCGCAGTCGCGTGCCAGCAAGTCCGATCTGCCCGTGCCAAGCGAGATCAAAGCCAGCCTCGATCAATATGTGATTGGTCAGGATGTGGCCAAGCGAACTTTGGCGGTCGCTGTCTACAACCATTACAAGCGGCTGCGCCATATGGCGGGCAACAAGGATTCGGTTGAACTGTCCAAGAGCAATATCCTCTTGATCGGGCCGACCGGGTCCGGTAAGACCTTGCTGGCCCAAACGCTGGCGCGCCTGCTCAATGTGCCCTTCGTGATTGCTGACGCCACCACCTTGACCGAAGCTGGTTATGTGGGGGAAGACGTCGAGAACATCATTCAGAAGTTGCTGCAGAACTGCAATTACGATGTCGAGCGCGCCCAGCGCGGCATTGTCTATATCGACGAGATCGACAAGATTTCGCGCAAGGCTGACAACCCATCGATCACCCGCGATGTGTCGGGCGAGGGCGTGCAGCAAGCCCTGCTGAAGTTGGTTGAGGGCACGATGGCTTCGGTGCCGCCCCAGGGCGGTCGCAAGCATCCGAACCAAGATTTCCTCCAGATTGACACGACCAACATCCTGTTCATCTGTGGTGGCGCTTTTGACGGTCTTGAAAAAGTCATCCAGAACCGTTCAGAAAAGTCTGGTATCGGTTTTGGCGCGACGGTCAAGAGCAAGAGCGAAAAGCGCGTCTCCGAGGTGTTCAGGGAAGTCGAACCCGATGACTTGATCAAGTTCGGGCTGATTCCTGAACTGGTCGGTCGGCTGCCGGTCGTCGCCACCCTGGGCGAATTGAGTGAAGACGCCTTGGTGCAGATCCTCACCGAGCCAAAGAACGCCTTGCTGAAGCAATATCAGCAGTTGTTCGCCATGGATGGTGTTGAACTGGAGGTGCGGCCATCAGCCTTGGTGGCGATCGCGCGCAAGGCCCTGGCGCGCAAGATCGGCGCTCGTGGACTGCGTTCGATCATGGAACTGTCACTGATCGATACGATGTTCGAACTGCCAGCGCTGGACGGTGTGGCCAAAGTGGTGCTCGATGAGAACAACATCAATGATGGTGCCAAGCCGCTGTTGGTGTATCGCGAACCGGCCAAGGCCAGCGCTTGATTTGCTTCGATCGGCTGGCGCGGTCAGCTGATTGATTCATTTTTCGTCTTGCATTTAAGAGCTCAGGCCGCAGATGGGTCTGAGAAAGAGAGGTTCCTCATGTCTGGTCATCCCGTTTTGCCTGCCGAGCTGATCACTTTGCCATTGTTGCCATTGCGCGATGTGGTTGTGTTTCCGCACATGGTGATTCCCTTGTTTGTCGGCCGTCCGAAGTCCATCAAGGCACTGGAAGCCGCGATGGAAGCTGGCCGGCAGATCATGCTGGTCGCACAAAAAGCGGCCGGCAAGGACGAGCCTCAGTCCGACGACATGTTTGAAGTCGGCTGCGTTTCGAGCATTCTGCAAATGCTCAAGCTGCCCGATGGCACAGTCAAGGTGCTGGTTGAAGGCCTGCAGCGCGCAAGCACCAAGTCGATCACCGAGAACGCCGAGCATTTCGTTGCCGAAGTCGTGCCGATTCCGCCCGAGCAGGATACGAAACCTGAAGTTGAGGCCTTGCGCCGAGCGGTGACTCAGCAGTTCGATCAATATGTCAAGCTGAACAAGAAGATCCCACCAGAGATTCTGGCTTCAATCAGCGGCATCGACGAAGCCGGTCGTCTGGCTGACACCATCGCCGCACATTTGCCGTTGAAGCTCGACGCCAAGCAGTCTGTGCTGGACCTGGCAGAAGTCGGCAAGCGACTCGAAAAGTTGCTCGATCTGCTCGAGCATGAGGTCGACATCTTGCAGGTCGAAAAACGCATCCGTGGTCGCGTCAAGCGCCAGATGGAAAAAAGCCAGCGCGAGTATTACCTGAACGAACAGGTCAAGGCCATCCAGAAGGAACTCGGCGACGGGGAAGAAGGCGCTGATCTGGATGACCTGGACAAGAAAATCCAGGCTGCGCGCATGCCCAAGGAAGCCCGCAAGAAAGCCGATAGTGAGCTGAAGAAGCTCAAGCTGATGTCACCGATGTCGGCTGAAGCGACCGTGGTGCGGAATTACATCGATACCCTGGTCAATTTGCCCTGGAGCAAGAAGACCAAAATCAAGTACGACCTGGCCAGCGCCGAAAACGTCCTGAACGAGGACCATTACGGGCTGGACAAGGTCAAGGATCGAATCCTCGAGTACCTCGCAGTCCAGCAACGCGTCGACAAACTGAAGGCGCCGATTCTTTGCCTGGTCGGCCCTCCGGGTGTGGGTAAGACCTCTTTGGGTCAGTCGGTTGCCAGGGCGACAGGTCGCAAGTTCGTTCGCATGGCCCTGGGTGGTGTGCGTGATGAGGCCGAGATTCGTGGTCATCGCCGCACCTACATCGGCTCGATGCCGGGCAAGGTGTTGCAGAGCCTGACCAAGATCGGGACGCGCAATCCGCTTTTCCTGCTCGATGAGATCGACAAACTCGGGACGGATTTCCGCGGCGACCCCTCGTCGGCCCTGCTCGAAGTACTCGACCCTGAACAGAATCACACTTTTGGGGATCATTACGTCGAGGTCGATTTTGACTTGTCGGATGTGATGTTCGTGGCGACGTCGAATTCGATGAATATTCCACCGGCTCTGCTGGATCGGATGGAAGTCATCCGTTTGTCGGGTTACACGGAAGACGAGAAGGTCAATATCGCTCAGCGTTACCTGCTACCCAAACAGCGCAAGAACAACGGCGTCAAGGACGAAGAGCTCGACGTCACCGAGTCAGCGATCCGCGGCATCATCCGTTACTTCACGCGTGAAGCTGGTGTGCGCGCGCTCGAGCGCGAGTTGTCCAAGATCTGCCGCAAGGTGGTCAAGGGCGCAGCATTGAAGACGCTTGAGAGTCAGGCCATCGTTACGGAAGACAACCTCAATGATTTCCTGGGCGTGCGCAAGTACGACTTCGGACGCGCCGAGAAGATGAATCAGGTAGGACAGGTTGTTGGACTTGCCTGGACTGAGGTAGGCGGCGATCTGCTGACGATCGAAGCGATGGTGGTGCCCGGCAAGGGCAATATCATCCGCACCGGTTCGCTCGGCGATGTGATGAAAGAATCGGTCGAAGCGGCGCGCACCGTGGTGCGTTCGCGAGCAAGGCGCTTGGGCATCAAGGACGAAATGTTCGAGAAGCGCGATGTGCATATCCATGTGCCTGACGGTGCGACGCCCAAGGATGGTCCGAGCGCTGGTGCTGCCATGACTACAGCATTTGTCTCGGCTTTGACGGGTATTCCGGTGCGTGCTGATGTGGCAATGACCGGCGAAATCACACTTCGTGGGGAAGTCACAGCCATCGGCGGTTTGAAGGAAAAGCTGCTGGCTGCGCATCGCGGCGGGATCAAGATCGTGATGATTCCCGAGGACAACGTCAAGGACTTGCAGGACATCCCGGAAAACGTCAAGAGCCATCTTGAAATCGTGCCGGTGCGCTGGATTGACCGGGTGCTTGAAGTGGCGCTCGAATCAATGCCGGTCGCACTGCCAGATGATGAGCCGGTGGCGGTTGCAAAGCCCGAACCGGTGGTAGCGGTCACGCCCGTAGCAACGCATTGAAAACGGGGCAGGGCAGACTGGACTTGTTCGTTCGAGCTTGCGTTCAACGGTTGGTCCGGTATAGAATCTGCCCTTCGATGTTTGTGCCGATTCAAACGAATTAGCAAGAAAATCGAGGCAATGCGGGAATAGCTCAGCTGGTAGAGCGCAACCTTGCCA
Source organism: Roseateles sp. (assembly GCA_044357665.1). Classification (GTDB taxonomy): domain Bacteria; phylum Pseudomonadota; class Gammaproteobacteria; order Burkholderiales; family Burkholderiaceae_C; genus Paucibacter_A. Next base: position 48,045 of record JBIKPD010000003.1, read on the forward strand.
AGGTTGAGGTCGCGAGTTCGAATCTCGTTTCCCGCTCCAGTTTTGAAGGGAAGCTCAGGCTTCCCTTTTTTGTCAGAGTTCCGCCAATTACGGGTGGAGTCTTCAAGCGGCGCGATAGCAAAGCGGTTATGCCCCGGATTGCAAATCCGGTTAGTCCAGTTCGACTCTGGATCGCGCCTCCAAGAACCTCGACTTGCGTTGCTGTTTCGAACAGTAGCGCAATTTTTTTGTCAGGATGATCTTGCCGAACCGCCAAGTTCCGGTCGCGCCTGGGCCAGCGGGCATTCCCATCAACG
>JBIKPD010000284.1:0-5268 GCA_044357665.1 Roseateles sp.
TGATAGGCGATGGGCTGCAAAATCTCGATCAGATCCTGCACATCGTTGGCAATTGCCAGGTCGCCAAGCAACTGCTCATGGACTGCGGCCCTGAAACGCAATTTGAACTGGCCTGGTCTCAAATGCCCGGCAGATTTGAGCTTGCCCAGAGCGATGAACAAGGCGCCGGGATCGCGCTCACTGGGGTAGACGATGCCGCTGTGCAGCAGCGTGAAGGCACCCTTGTTGAGCCTGGAATTCGCAGGCAGTTTCGCCGCAGCGAAGCTGCTTTCGTCGTAACCGTTTTCGATCGATGTGATCCGCGCTGCAGCCGCCGGGTATCGTTTCCGATATAGGCGAGCGGCTCCCGGGCTGGCGAAGACATTGAGCCGGGCCTGCTGCATCGCGCTTTGTTCGATGGCGCTGAATTGAAGCCAGGTCTTGGGGTCGGAGGGATAGCCTTGCTGGGCCATCGGATCGCGAAAGTCGGCCACCCAGGGCAAGCCGCTGCGATGCGCCAATTCCGCGCCAATCAGATGCGCGGTGGCGATGGGATAGGTCGACCAGATCAGGTCAGGCTTGAACTCTTCGATCATGCGCAGCCCTTCGCGGACGGCGCCGAACTTCCATGACACCCAGCGGTCTGGCCTGGCCATTGCCGCGATATAACGTCCACCGACGGACAACTGGCGTGCCGTATCCATGGCGAAGGCTCGACGCACGACACAGGACGCCGGTACTTCCCGGTCGAGGTCAGGGCTGCAGCGCTCATAAGCGCGGGTACTGGCCGTCAATACCATGGGCTGCCAGCCGAATTCGGGCAAATGCTGGGCAAAGCGCAAGGTACGTTGGACGCCGCTGCTCCCGGCCAATGGCGGGAAGTGATAGGCCACCATCAGCAGCTTTTTCATCGGTTCGGGAAATTCATCAATGCGGTCGGTCTCATTTCGAGCCTTCTGCCTCGCCGGTCGCATCGGTCGAGGTTGCCGGTAGTTCTTCAGCGGCTTGCGTTGCATCGGGCTCGCTGCCTTTGACAGGCTCGAGCCAGCGGCCTGCTTGCTCGAGCCTTTTGCGCAATTCGGGCCTGACGAATCCTTTTGCCATCGCCTTGTGGGCATAGACCAGAGCCTGATCAAAGTTCTTCATGTCCGAATAGAGCAGGCCGATGTTGTACAAGGTGAAGCCGTTGTCGCCGGCCATCTTGACGACCAGATCAAGCTGCTTGACTGCATCGGCAGGCCGGGAATTGCTGACCAGAAACTGTGCATAAAGCAGCTTCACCACATGGTCGTCGCCCTTGTAGCGGATGCCACGTTCGAAATAGCATTCGGCGGGATAGAGCATGTCCGGCAAGCGCGAGGACTTGAGTTTTTCGCTCCACTTCATGACCGAGACCAGGGCACGATGGTGATTCGGCGAGGCACGCAAGGTGTAAGACAGATCGCCGCCAAGGTAGCCTCGGTTGCCGCGAATCAGGTTTTCAACCACGGGAACAAAGTGAGCGCCCTCGACTTCGATGTGCTCGGCTTGCGTTGCATAGCGATAGTCCCAGCGCGGTGTGCCCAGATCACCGCATACAGTCGCATCGACTTGAGCGATGGCGAGCTGACTGGCCAGCAAGCAGGCGAGCGCGATTTGCCGGACAGGCAATCGGTTCAACTTCATAGGACTTCCGCCATGGCGCGCTGTTTCATTTGGCGCAAGGTCAGGGCCAGCAATGCATTGCGGTCCTGGGTTTGGGAAAATATATGGTCAGCCTCGGCAAGGTCGATCCGCTGCAGGTTCGGCATCTGCATGGCACGGCGCCATTGCGCATCGGTGCTGCTCTGTTCGATGAATTCCTTGGCGACCAGATCGCGTCCGCTGAGGATCAAGGTCACCGTTCCGGGAAATCCCAGCAGTCCCTGCGCCATGAGTTCCTGGAACGATTGTTTCTGGTCCGCTGCTGGCGGCCGGCTCCGCCATGCCATCGACGCGTTGCGCGCCAGCCCGATCAGCGCATGGCTGCCAATTTTTCCCCGCAGCAGCTTCGACCAGAACCCGGCCTGCATCAGCCGGCGGCCGTAATAATGTTTGACATGGGCTTTTGCCAGGCCTGCCGGCGAGCGTACCCAGGGGTTGATCAGGAACAGTCCGGTCAAGCGAGGGTCCGGTCTTGACCGTACGTCAAGCAGGGCGGCCGATGCGCCATCGCACAAACCCCACAGCACGACTTCCTTGAGCTTGGAGGACTGCGCCATCAGCGCATCGACAGCTGCACCGATGTCCTGGCTGATGCTTTCAAAGTCGCGCGGCTGACCCTCGCTGTCGCCCATGCCGCGGTAGTCGAAGCGCAGTGCGGTGTAGCCTGCAGCGGCCAATGAGCGGGCCAGCAAAGTGAACAGGCGGTGACTGCCCGCCCGGTATTGCGGGCCACCGACGACGATCACGACGCCGATCGGCGCGGTCTGGCCCTTGGCCGGAGCCGCAATGATGCCCAGCAGTGACTCGCCTGCGCAACCGAATTGAACTGCTGATTCGGTGTAGTTCATGCCATTGCGGCCTCGGGCCTGCTGACCGCGGCGGCCAGCAGCGCGGCGGTCGTGGCAGCAATCAATGCCGGCGCTTGCTCGATTTCGCTGCTTTGCCAGAATGCCGGCCCTTGCAACATATGGCTGCGGCAAGCGCTGCCGGTCCACTGCGCCAAGGCCTGCGCCCCTGTCACCGTGATGCCGCCGTCTGCGCTGAGCTCGAACCATTCAAGCTGCCCGCCGGAATTAGGCATGAGCGTCGCAGCCGCCAGGCCCTCGGCCATTGCCGGGTTCAGCTGATAGCCGGCGATCTCGACCGATTTACCCTCGGCCAGATCCTGTTGCAGCTGTTTCATCAAGCCTCTGCTGCCCGCAGTCTGCAGGTCAGCGGCAAGCTTCAGTCGCAGGAACTGCTGCAAGGCTTGTTTGCCGGATACGGCCGCTTGCCAGAAACAAAAATTGCAGATTTCGTCGAGTTGCGCCGCAGCCTCGGCAGCGACCAGACAGCCGGCGCGCAGCCCCCAAAGCCAGAGTGGCGCATCCCGGTGCAAGGCATCGACCTGACCGAGCCAGCGGCAGGCGCTGATCACGTCATCGACCCAGTCCTGCCAAGAGGCTTGGCCAAAGTCGTCGGAACTGTCGCCACAGCCTCGCAAGTCGATCTGCAGCACGCTGAAGCCCGCTGCGGCGAAGGCGCGGGCCTGCAAGGCAGCCATGCGCCGGGATTTGTTCATCTCTTCAGCGAACGGGTGTACGTAGACGATTCGTCCCCTCAGGTGCAGGCCTTGAGCGCGGTGGAACAAGCACAAGCGCTGGCCTCCTGCGGCCGCATCGAGGAAGAAAGCTTTCATTGCGCGGGCAATGGCATCAGCCTGGCCGTTACAAAATCGGTCAGGCTGCCAACGCTGGCAAAGGTCGCGCCGTCGATGTCATCGTCGTCGATCAAAAGCCCCAGCCGGTCTTCAAAAGCGGTAAGCAGGCTGACCACGGCCATCGAGTCGAGCTCGGGTATTGCGCCCAGCAGCAGCGTGTTGCGCGTGAAGCCGGCACTGCGCCCGTTCAGGCCCAGCACCTCATCGACGATGCGCAGAATCTGCGTTGCGGTATCCATGCTTTGGTTTGATTTCATTCGATTCAGCCGTGGCTTCAGGTCAGTTGCGGAATCGATGGTAAGGGCGGCAATCGCTTGCACATAGTCAATTGGGCCCCTCATCCCCGGGGCGTTTTGTGCATTGATTTGCCGGGCTTTCGCTTACGCTGGGGCGTCGAATCGCGGCGCTGCCGCGATGCCATTTGCCTGTCCAGAACCCAAGCCTCGATCCCAATGACTGCCACCCGCCTGCACCATGATTCGGTATTCCTGCACGAGTTGCCGCTGCGCCAAGCCGATCGACGCCCCGATCAGGTGGCACTGAAATATGCCGACCAGCGCCTCAGCTACGCCGGCTTGCAGGCCTCGATCGATGGTGTGGCCGCCGGCTTGGCAGCACTCGGATTGCAGCGTGGCGAGCGCCTTGCGATCTACCTTGAAAAGCGCCCGGAGACCGTCATCGCCAGCTTCGGCGCGACAGCGGCCGGGCTCGCCTTCGTGCCGATCAATCCGCTGCTCAAGAGCGAGCAGGTCGGCTTCATCCTGCGCGACTGCGATGTGAAACTGCTGGTGACGACGCCGGGCCGGCTGGCTTTGCTGCAAGCCATGCTCGGTTCATGCCCGGCATTGCGCCATATCGTCGTGACCGATGAACCCGAGCCGATGGCTGCGCTAAATGGCGTCGAGTTGTGGCGCTGGGGCCAGTTGCTCGATGCCCAGCCTGTCAGCGGCCCGCGACTGATCGACTCCGACATCGCGGCCATTCTCTATACCTCGGGCAGCACCGGCCGGCCCAAGGGCGTGGTGCTGTCGCACCGCAATCTGGTCGCTGGCGCCAAGAGCGTGGCTGCTTATTTGCAGAACCGGCCTGAGGACATCCTGCTGGCCGCCTTGCCCCTGTCCTTTGATGCCGGATTCAGCCAGCTGACCACCGCGTTCCACAGCGGCGCGTCGGTGGTGCTCCTGAACTATCTGCTGCCGCGCGATGTGCTCAATGCGATCGAGCGCGAGCAAGTCACCGGTCTGACCGGCGTGCCGCCGCTCTACATCCAGTTGGCGCAGCTGCGCTGGCCGGCGGGTGCCCATCAGCATCTGCGCTATTTCGCCAATACCGGCGGGCGCATGCCGCGCGAGACGCTGAGTTTGCTTCGCCAGCAATTGCCCGCTGCCAAGCCCTATCTGATGTACGGCCTGACCGAAGCATTCCGCTCAACCTACCTGCCGCCCGAAGAAGTCGACCGGCGACCCGATTCGATCGGCAAGGCGATACCGAACGCCGAGATCCTGGTGCTGCGCGAGGACGGCAGTGCCTGCGCTGTTAACGAGCCTGGCGAGCTGGTGCACCGCGGTCCGCTGGTCGCCAGCGGTTATTGGAATGATGCTGAAAAGACCGCCGAGCGCTTCAAGCTGCTGCCGCAAGCGGCCCGGCCCGGTGGGCTGCAATTGCCCGAATATGCGGTCTTTTCCGGCGATACCGTGCGCCGGGACAGCGAAGGTTTTCTGTACTTCATCGGTCGACGCGACGAGATGATGAAGACCTCGGGCTACCGCGTCAGTCCGACTGAAGTCGAAGAGGTCCTCTACGCGACCCGGCTGGTCGGCGAATGCGTGGCCTTCGGTGTTGATCATCCGACGCTGGGCCAGGCCATCCAGGTTATTGCCACTGCACCTGTTGGCGAATCAAGCATC
>JBIKPD010000285.1:0-5246 GCA_044357665.1 Roseateles sp.
CTGGAAACCTGTCCGGCCCTGGTCAGCGCCGCAGCACGCAGCGGTGCACGCTTGGTCAATGTGCGCCACGCAGACCGGTATTTGGCCCCAGGTACGGGGCGCAAGCGAAGCGGTCGACGTGTGTTGACCGTCGGCACCGATTGTGCGTTGGGCAAGAAGTACACCGCGCTGGCCCTGGCAAGAGCGCTTCAAGCCCTTGGTGCGGATGCCAGCTTCCGGGCTACCGGCCAGACCGGCATCATGATTGCCGGCGAAGGCATTGCCATCGACGCCGTTGTGGCCGATTTCATTTCAGGCGCGGCCGAGTTGCTGTCGCCTGACAACACCGCCGACCATTGGGACGTGATCGAGGGCCAGGGCGCACTCTTCCACCCTGCCTATGCTGGCGTAACCTTGGGTCTGTTGCACGGCTCGCAGCCCGATGCGATCGTGTTGTGTCACGATCCTTCGCGCAGCACCATCGAGGACTATCCGCACATTCCGCTGCCGAGCTTGAAGGAGGCGATCCGCCGCTACGTCGAGGCCGCGCAGTTGACGAATCCATCGGTACGTTGCGTGGGTGTGGCCATCAACTCGTCCACGCTCGACGACACGGCCTGGACCCGCTATCGCCAAGCGGTCGCAGACGAGTTGGATCTGCCGGTGTGTGACCCGATGCGTGGGGGCGTGGACGAAATTGCAAGGGCCTTGCTGGCATGACGCTGCGCGTCGCGGTCCTGCTTGAGCGCTGGCCGCTGCGCGAGCCCTTCGAGATCGCCCGCGAGGTGATGCACGACCTGCCCATGATCGCCGTCGCCTTGACCGACAGCGACGGCCACGTGGGGCGAGCCGAAGCGGCGGGAGTCGACTACGACGGTGAGACCCCCGCATTGATGTTGGCGCAGATCGATGCCGTGGCGGCGCAACTGCATGACGACCTCAACGGTAACGACCTTCTGAACTTGCTGCCTGCCGGCGGTGCCCGTAACGCACTCGACTGCGCGCTGTGGGATTTGCGTGCCAAGCAGCGCGGTCTGCCTGTGTGGGCTTTGGCCGGCCTGCAGGAGCCCAAGCCCGTGGTCACAGCGTTCACCATCGGACTGGGAAGCCCCGAAGACGTTCGCCGGCGAGCGCGCGCAGCCCGTGGCCTACCGCTGATCAAGCTGAAGGTTGACGCGCAGCGTCATCTCGAGCTTGTGCGCATCGTGCGCGAAGAGCTGCCTGCCGCCCGCCTGCTGATCGATGCCAATCAATCCTGGACGTTGTCGTTGCTGACCGATCTGATGACCGATCTACTCGCCTCAGGTGTCGAACTCATCGAGCAGCCTTTACCGAGGGGCGCGGACGAGGCGTTGTCGGGCCTGCACGCCCCGATCCCGATTTGCGCCGATGAGTCCTGCATCGACCGGGCGTCCTTGTCCGACCTGCAAGGCCGTTACCAGGTCGTGAATATCAAGCTCGACAAGTGCGGTGGTTTTACCGAGGCGTTGGGGCTGGCGAACGAGGCTCTTGCGCTCGGATTTGACCTGATGGTGGGCAATATGTGCGGCACCTCGCTGGGCATGGCACCGGCCTTTCTGGTGGCTCAGCTGGCCCGCTGGGCCGATCTTGACGGGCCCTTGCTGCAAGTGGGCGACCGCACGCACGCCATGACCTTCAGCCAAGGTGTGGTGTACCCCCCACAACCGGCCCTCTGGGGCTGAACCGGCCCAGACGGCGGGCTCATCGCGACACACTCACAACTGGAAGCTCCACATGGAAACAACTGCCACATCTTCACCCAGCGCCGAGATGGCCCTGAACGCCCGAGTCATCGACTTCACCTCGAAAGTCAATGGCCGCGCCTACCGGCTGTACGTCTCCATCCCTACGCGGCGGCCGACACCGCCCGAGGGGCACGCGGTGCTTTACCTGATCGACGGCAACCTGCACTTCGGCATCGCTGTCGACACCGCCCGTATACAGGCCTGCTGGCCCGATGTCATCGACCCTGTCGTGGTCGGCATTGGCTACCCCACCGACAGCGTCAGCACCGCGCTTGACCTGCGCATGATCGACCTGACGACGCCCATCTCGGAAGAACGGTTGAACAAAGGATTCATCGCGAAGATGGCCCGGCCGTCCGAAGGCTGGGGCGGCATGGACAACTACTTTCGCGTTATCGAGGAAGAGGTCAAGCCGCGTGTCGAGGCGATGGTGGCCATCAACCGCCAGGAGCAGGTGCTGATGGGACATTCCTTGGGCGGACTCACCACTTTGCATGCGCTGTTCCGGCACACCGCGATGTTTCAGCAGTTCGTGGCCATCAGCCCATCCATTTGGTACAACGACCGAGCGGTGCTGGCGCACGAAGCCGCATTCAGCGATCGCGTGCGGGCTGGGGAGGTCAAGGCCCGGGCATTGATCACGGTGGGCGCTCTGGAGTCCACGTTTCGCTTTGTACCCGGCCTGCCCGCTGGCGAGCAAGACTTCCGCGATATGACCGAAGAGTGCCGTATGGTGCCCAACACGGTCGAGCTCGGGGCCAGGCTCGCCGCGCTCGCATCCACTGGCTTGCATGTGGAAACCGTGGTTCACGAGGGCGACGACCACAATATGGTGCCGCCCGCAGGTATCGCGCGCGGCGTTCGATTCGCGTTTCGGCGCTAGCGGATATGCGAATGCATTTGCGCTGCCTTGGGGTCTGAATGAGCCTGACGCCTGCCTATGACGCTTTGGTGGTCCATCACCGGCGCATCCACGATCTGGAGCACCTGCAGGCCGTCGCCACCTGGGACCGACTGACCCACATGCCGCCCGCTGGCGCGTCCGCGCGCGCGGCAGCCCAGGCGGCGCTCACGGTATTGATCAAGCAGCTTCAAGCGGGTCACGTCCTGGCCGGGCAATTCGAGGCGGCTAGGCAAGAGCCACTGCAGGGCGACACCGCTCTCAATTTCGCGCGCATGCAGCAGGCGCGCCGCATCGAGGCGAGCATTCCCGAGGCTTTGGCCGAGCGCCGCGAACTTGCCGTCGGCGCCGCCATGCAGGCCTGGGGCGTGGCGCGCCAGGACAATGACTGGGCTCGCTTCGCCCCCGCATGGGCGCCGCTGCTGGCGGTGGTGCGCGAATCGGCCATGCGACTTGGCGACGCATTGAGTCTGCAGCCCATGGACGCGCTGCTCGAACGCTCGGAGCCGAGCTTGCGCATGGCCCGGGTGGCACCGCTGTTCGCGCGCGTGCAAGGGTGGCTGCCGCCGCTGCTTGAGCAGGCGCTGGCCGCGCAGGCGGGTGCTGCGCCACTGCTCGAACCGGTTGGCCCGTTCCCGGCCGCAGCACAGCAGCGCCTGTGCGAACAGGTGATGGGAATGCTGGGCTTCGACTTCAATGCCGGGCGACTGGACACCACCCAGCACCCTTTCACCGGCGGCGTGCCCGAAGACGTGAGGCTGGCCACGCGATTCGACGAAACCAATTTTTTGCCCGCACTGATTGGCACCATGCACGAGACTGGCCACGCCCGCTATCAGCAGAACCTGCCGCGCGCGTGGCTGGGTCAGCCGCTGGCCGGGCCGCATTCGGCCGCCCTGCACGAAGGCCAGGCGCTGATCTTCGAGCGCCAACTGGCGCCCGAGCCAGCTTTCTGTCAGGCCCTTTCACCGCTGCTGCGCCAGGCCTTCGGTCATCAGCCGGCGTTCGAGCCGGACAACCTGACGCGGCTGCTGCGTCGCGTCCGGCCTGGCCGCATCCGCGTCGCGGCCGATGAGTTGACTTATCCGCTGCATGTCATCCTTCGGGTCGAGATCGAACAGGCACTGGTTGATGGCGAGATCGAGGTTGACGACGTGCCCGCCTGGTGGAACGAGCGCATGCAGCGGCTACTGGGCGTGGGCCCGCAAGCGCTGTTCAGTCAGGGCCCCATGCAAGACCCGCACTGGGTGCAGGGCATGTTCGGCTATTTCCCGGCTTACCTTCTGGGCGCCATGGTGGCGGCGCAGTGCTTCGCCGCAATGCGGCGTGACGTGCCTGACCTGCAAGCCCAGGTGGCGCTTGGCGACTGCAAGGCCATCGGCGACTGGCTGTCGCCACGCATCTGGCAGCAAGGCGCGCGCCACGATCTGGACGCCATGCTGCGGCAAGCCACCGGCGAACCCCTGTCCGACAACGCACTACGTGCACAACTGGAGCAACGCCATGGCCGTTCAAACTGAGGCCGTCGTGGCGCCACCCGCCAGCGATGAATCTGAGCGGGCACCGATGTCCGCATGGGTCAGCCTGCTGGTGCTGGTGGCCTTGGGCCTGTACACCTATATGGACCGTCAGATCTTTGGCCTGCAGGCCGAGCCCTTGCGCCAGGCGCTGGGGCTGTCAGACCTGCAGTTCGGCCTGCTGCAGGGGGTGAGTGTGGCCTTGTTTGTGGCCGTGGTCGGCTACCCCATCGCGTGGTTGTCAGACCGCTTTGACCGCCGCACGGTATTGGCCGGCTGCATCGCTACCTGGAGCCTGGCCGTTGGCGCCTGCGGCCTGGCGCGTGACTTCAATGAACTGTTTGTCACCAGCGCCTTGGTGGGTGCTGCCGAGGCCGGCTTGCTGCCCATTGCCTATGCCCTGATTCCCGAACTGTTCCGCGGCGGTCAGCGGCAGTTGGCCAACTCCTTGTTCATCGTCACCGGGCGCTTGGTGGTCGGCCTGGTCATCGCAATGTGCGGGTGGATGATTCACGCCATTGATCTCTGGCGACCGCTGCTGCCCGACTTGCTGCAAGCCTTGCCGACCTGGCGACTGGCATTCTTTGCCACGGCCCTGCCAGGCATCCTGTTCGTACCGATGATCTTGTTGTTGCCCCTCAATAAGCGCAGCCCGGCCCGAACGCCCCCGGGTGTCGCGACGGCGGTGCAAGCCAAGCAGCCGTCTGTCTGGCCGTTCTTGCGCAGCCAGCGTTTCTCGTTTGCCACCTTCATGTTGTCGGTGGGCCTGCTGGTGTTCGGCTTTGGCGCCACCGGCGCTTTCATCCCTGTCGTGGCCATGCGCCAGATGGGCGTGACGGCGCTGGACCTGGGCAATGCCATGGGCCTCGCCACGTTCGCGTCATCGGTCGTGGGGCTGTTGATCGCCAATGTGGGCATGAAGTGGCTGGCACCGCGGCTGGGCCCGTTGTTGCCAGTGCGGGTTTTGGCCTTCGCTGCGGCAGCCAGCGGTGTCTTTGCCGCAACGCTTTTCTTGGCGAGAACGCCGGTGGAGCTGTTCGCGCTGATGGCTTTGCACCACACCTTCCTGATGGCCGGCACGAT
>JBIKPD010000042.1:0-17149 GCA_044357665.1 Roseateles sp.
GCATATCCAGCGAGCGTGGAAAGTTATAGCTACATCCTGCGACAGGCGTTGCGATGATGGCAAGGAAGTGACGGCGATTGAGTATCAGACAAGTTATCAATTGCGGCAGCCCAGGTATTCAAACTGCCCTCGTCGCAGCCATTGCTGGCGGGAAAAAAGCTCAGAGCCGACTGGCCGCAGCACCTTGCGCCAAGGCATTGTCAGGCGCTGGATCAGCCGATAGTTGAACTGGTGGCCTTCATAGAGTGACTCCAACGGGACGGGGCTACTTTAGTTTGCCTGGATCGACCCGGAAAAGCACTGGAAACGTCTTGCTCCATTTTTGCCAGCGTAAGGATCCGGCTTCCGAGACGGTCCACAGCCTACCTTCATCATCGAAGGCGATGTCTTCCATACCGATGACCATCTCGAAGCTTGACGCGGTTTGGCCGGTCTTGCTGTCGAGCCGTGACAAGAGTCCGAACCGGCTGCCGCTGGCGCTTATCCAGAGCTTGCCGGCTTTGTCGAATGCGGCTCCTTGAGCCTCTGGCGGAAGCGGCATCGATCGGCTCGCCGCAGTTTCGTTGACCGTCTTGCCATTGTGCGTATCGAAGATCGTTAGAGGGAGGAAATGCCCTTTGGCCTTCGTTGCGTCTTTCTCGTAGGAGCCGATAAACACGGAGTCGCCGTCAAAGTCGACAAACGATCCCTTCAGTTCTCCACTCAATGACACCGTGGCGGTGACTGCGTTCGACGTGTTGTCTGGTGCGAATGCCGCAGCCATGTCAATCTTGTAGAGCCGGCGCGTATCCGCCGCGATCAAGAGTCCTTTTCCGGCGTACGCAAGCCCACCCGCGTGTCCACAATCCGCAGGCAGATCAAACTGGCCCAGCGTGTTGCCGCTTTCCGGGTCGACCTTGAAAATCCGGCATGGTCCCCGATCAACTTTGGGGTCTGTGCTGCGATAGGCAGACAGATAGACCGCGCCGTCGGCCCAGGTCATGCCCTGCGGAACATAACCGTCGTCGATTCCGGGAGCCCAGATCATTTTTGTGATTGCTTGATCGTTTGCCACAGCGCTTGGCCCGCCCCATATGTGGCTGGGCTTCTTTCCAAGCACCTCCATCGCGCTCGCTGTCGACGCAAGGAACGCGCCAAGTACAACAGCAGTGGCTACTGCGACATTCTTGAAGTGACGATGCATGGTCTTCTTTTTCTTCAAACGTGAAGCTTGTTGGGTCGCGGTAGCGGCGCCAGCATCCGGGCGACGAGCGCGGTTGCACGGCCAGTTGGGCGAAGGGTTGGCGTCATTCTGCATCGCCGGAGGGCGCAGTCAAACCCTTATGGGTTTAGGTTTGCGAATTGAGACCATCGGCCCCGGTGTTCGCTAGCGCTGAGGCCCTGCCCTGGGCTTGACTGTGAACGCGGGCGGAAGGGGCGTGTGTTCCAAGCGCTGAGCCATGCGCGTTTGCCAGCCAGGACCAGAGGCCCGCCACTTGGCGATGACCTCTGGCGGCAGGCGCAGGCTGATGGCTTGACGAGGCTTAAGATGTGACGAACGGCACCACGCTCGGTGTAGCCAACGACCACGAGTCGAAAGTCCAGAAGTCCGAAGCAGACGATTCGCATCTCTCCGCAGTCCTTTCGCCTGACTTCAACCTCGGCTTCAGTCCGTCAAAAACCTGCGTTTCATCCTCGAAATCCAGGCCTCGGTTGGCCAGCGTCCAATCGCGCTTGGCAGGATCGCAGGAGATGCGCACCGTATTAATGTATATACAATAATAGCGGCATTGAAACGACTTCTGCTGCGAGCGGAAGAGGGTGCCTTGTGAAGCCAAACCTTCAGATTGCGGCAAGCGCGATCCATCCGTAGTTATGCAGAACTCGCACTACTTGGCCTTCGCCTTGGCGCGCAATGAAACGCAATAGCCAATGGTCACTGCAATCCCCAACAACACCGCGCCACACCCGCCCGCTATTGCTATCGGTATCGGGGCGAACGCCCACAGCCCGGCATACACGAGCCCGCTCAGCACGAGGGACCAGGCTGCAACTCGCCTGGCCTGGCGGGCCTGGGAACTGGGGACAAAAGTCTTGGGCATTCGATTGCCGAACGACGCGATCATCAGCCCGGACAAGCCGATAACTACCCTCATGACGGTATCGCCGTCCACATAGCCCAACTTGCGTGCCCAACTGGCGACCAGCGCCACGACCGCGATGCCTACGCCCCAAGCGAGATCCGTGACCACTTGCTTGTTCATCGTTCAGTCTCCTTCTTGGGTTTCGGCGCTGACGCACCTGGTGCAAAGGAATGGACAAAGCCCAGCAGCGCCTCTTCGAGCACCGAAAGCTTCAGGTGATAAATGACGGACTTGCCAGCCTTCTCGGCATGCACCAGGTCGGCCTCTTTCAGCACCGTGAAGTGCGCCGACATCGTGGGCTTGGAGACGTTGAACTGGTCGCTAAGCTCCCCCGCGGTAATGGGCCCTTCGCGCAGAAGCTGAAGTACGCGGCGGCGAGTGGGATCGGATAGCGCCTTGAATACCTTGCTCATGGTGTGATGATTAGCTAATCATCGAACAATGTCAAGGCCTTTGCGCGCCTTCTTGTAGTGGAAGGCAATGGTCTGGGCATTGAGCACCGCCTGTGCCCACCCGCAAACCAAGGGCATGGTGGAGCGCTTCAACGGCCGCATCAGCGAAGTGGTCAACCAGACGCGATTCGCTTCAAGGGCCGAACTGGAAGCAACGCTCCAGATTTATTCGAAAACGTACAACCAGCCGATTCCGCAGCGTGCACTCAACCACCTATCACTCGTCCAGGCGCTTTGGGATGCTCTGCATAACCCCTCACGGCTTGTGCTAGCGCGGCCCCGGGCGGTCTGCGGCATTGCATTAATTGCCAATAGCACGCGCTATTGGCCGCAAAATGCGCCTTGCATCCCATCCCGGTCCGCACTGCACACATCCGCGTTGAGTTATGCAGAGCATCCTTAATGGAAAAAGCTGAACACTCACTCAGTATTTGTTTGATGTCTGAAATGCTCACTGTGGTTGCTTCTGGGACTTTGAGGCCTCAGATTCTCTTTGGTATTTTTCAAACGAGACCCTGGCGCTTTCGAGGCATTTGTTTCGTTCGATTGAATCGTTGATTTTGTTGCACTTATCTCGTTGCCAGGCCTGACCTGAGCTATACAACTGTTGCGATGAACACCCAGCCATTGCGACGGCTGATACTAGCCATAGCGCGCGAAAACTCAGCCGTAAGAATACTTTTTTTGGCATACATTGGTTCCAAATTTATGTGGGAACTTGCGATCAAGTTGGGTGTTATTTGTGCACCTCTTCGGGCGTCGCCACGGCAGGAGGATCGAATTTGCGCGGCCAACGTTTCAGACGAGAGACGTAACCCGGCTTGCCGGGGCACGTCCTCCCGATTGAAGGGCTAGGGCGTTGCATGAGAATTGCTAATGCTCGCTTGGCTTGCTGATTTCTAGCGAGGAATTGAGCGACTGCTTCCCCGAGCTCCGGTTGACCGGCGTGGGCACAGTGCCGCAGTTGAGCGCATCGGCTTCAACGCCAGATGTTGCCAGCGAAGCCCCGTCAACGCTTCCTCAGTCGTGTGCACCCATATCCACCGCCTTGCAGGCTAGCCGAACTACTTTCGGAATGGGTCGGGTGGCGGTGCGGTAATTGATGATATTGCGCCGCGACATCCCCAGGGTGTCAGCCGCTTTGCTGGCCGAAAACCCGTGCTGCATCATCCATGCATCGAAGCTGCGCGCGCCGTCGTCCGCCTGCGCGGCGGCGAGTCGGTAAACCGTGGTGGCAGCTATCGACAAGGGGCCTTCATCGTCCCATGTCAAACCGCTACCCCATTCCTCTACAGTAACCCGGGGAAACAGATCCGCATCGCGCAGGGGTTTGAGGCTTTTGAATCCAGCCACGAATTCGGCCAGGTCAACGTCGGCGCTCCAACCGTCCTCAAAACACACGTTCAGACGCATGTTGCCAAGCGACGTGGCCTTGGTAATTCGGGGAAGTTTTTCACGCATTGTCATGCCCCATTGAGTTTGTCTCATTCGGCCTGAATCAGGGGTTGTTGCGAGACGCTAGGCATCATGCTCTGCCTGCAACCTTGGAAAGAGCAAAAGTGCAACGGACGCCAGGCCGGCCATGAAACCGAAGCTGTGCCCTGGCTTGATTGCACCGCTGACGTAGAGGTCTAGCGCCACTTGCACCGCCAAGATTGCCGCGCAGCAGAAGACAGCGTATTTCGGAAGTGAAAGACGCCGATTTTGCCCGTTGCCAAGAGTATTGCCGTTCGCTGCCCCGACTTGTAAGAGCAGGGAGGACTTCTGTTGTTGGAACACTGACAGGCCAAATTGATTGGCGACAAGGAGCCAGGCAAGGCCGGCGATGACCACCAGCGAAATGCTCAGAAGTGGAAGTCTTGGAGCCTTGTGTTGGTTTGTATGACACCTGCCGTTGGCGCTCCGCTTGAGCGAGGGGTCATGCGTCAGTGGCGCGGATGAACGAGAACACATGGGCAGCTACCGGCTTGCCATGCAACTGGAGGCGATTCTTGGCGATGCACTCATGTGTAGCACCTGCCTTGCGAGCCACGCCGATGCTGGCGATGTTGCCCTCAGCCACTACGATCTCGATGCGACTGAGCTTGAGGCGATGTAAGGCGAGTTCGCGTAGTGCGAGTACTGCGGCTGTTGCGGCTCCGGTTCGTTGACGCGACTGCCTGGTCCAGTAGCCAAGGTTGCACAGATTGTTGATGGTTGAAAGCTGATTGAGTCCACATCCACCAATGAACTCATCGTCTTTGGTGAATATTCCGAACTCATGAGCTGTGCCAGCGGCGCGAGACTGACTGCAGTGTTCAAACCAACAGACTGCGTCATAGGCGGTGAAGTCTGACTTTGCCCAAGTCATCCATCGTCCAATCGTCTCCGTTGACTCACGGACAGCAGCACTGACTTCGACTGCGTCGGAGTGGCGATACGGCCGGAGAACGAATGGAGGTGCATGGAGCATGGTTCTCGCCTCACGTAATGTAGAGGCGTCGGATAAGCTGGAAACCAAGTCTATCCGACACGATAAGCTGGAGCGAGGCGAGGCAGGCTCTCTGAATTCGATCGATCTGCCCGTGCCCAGCCGCACAAAGCCCAGGCAAGCATGACGGGCTTCCCGTTTGGGGCCGCAACATCGGTCCGCCGGGCCAGCGCATGGCTGATCCTCGTGATGCAATGTGGACACGCCCGCGATCGGAGGTTCAAATTCTCTGAATCATGGCATCAAGCGACGTCAACCGCCGGGCGCTGGCGCCAAGGCATAGTCAAGGCCTCGACGAAATCCAATTCAATGCAAGAAAAAAATTACGACCCGCCATCCGAACCCGACCGCTATGGTCTGGTCGCCATCGCTTTTCACTGGTTGCTCGCCCTGGCTATCGTTTGTGCCTTCTTGCTGGGCCATTACATGTCGGACCTGCCGCTGTCGATGACAAGGTTGAAGCTCTTCAGCTGGCACAAATGGCTGGGGGTGACGATCCTGGCGCTGTCCGCCTTGCGCCTGCTGTGGCGTTTGAGCCATCGCCCGCCAGTGGATCTGCCGATGCCGGCCTGGCAGGCCAAGGCTGCGCATCTGACCCATGGTCTGCTCTATCTGCTGTTCTTCGCCGTTCCGCTGGCGGGCTGGGCCTATAGCTCGGCGTCGGGTTTCCCGGTCGTCTGGTTCGGCGTCTTGCCCTTGCCCGATTTCGTCCCCGTCGACAAGGCGCTGGCCGCCAGCTTGAAAGCGGCGCATCAGCTGCTGGCCAATGGTCTGGCGCTGGTCGTGTTGTTGCATCTGGCCGCCGCCTTGCAGCACCAATTCCTCAACCGCGATGGTCTGCTGCAGCGCATGCTGCCTGCCAGGCGCTGAAAGATTCCTGCCGATGAAATTCCCGATGAAAACGCTGGCCACCGGCTTGGTCGCCCTGGCTTCTGCCGCTTGCATGACCTTGCTGTCGCTGCCCGTCATGGCGCAGACCTCTCCCGCGCCTGCCCAACTGCTGCCGGCGCAAAGCGAGCTGAATTTCACCAGCCGGCAGATGGGCGTGCCGGTGGACGGCCGGTTCAAACATTTTGATGCGAGCTTGAATTTCGACCCCCGCAAGCCTGAGGTCGGCCGCATCGGCTTGACCATCGACCTTGCCAGCGTCGCCTTGGGCGGCCCCGAGGTGGAGGCCGAGCTGGCCAAAGCGGCCTGGTTCGACAGCAAGAAGCAGGCGCAGGCAAGTTTTCAGAGCAGCGCGATCAAGGCGGCGGGCCCTGGCCGCTTCGATGTGTCGGGGCGCTTGACGATCAAGGGCCAGAGCCGCGACATCGTCGTGCCGATCACCCTGACCCAGGCCGGCGCGGTCTCCACCGCCAGCGGCAGCTTCGTGATCAAGCGGCTCGAATTCAAGATCGGCGAAGGCGAATGGTCCGACATCTCGGTCGTCGCCAACGAGGTGCAAGTCAAGTTCAAACTCGCTTTCAAGGGCCTCGCGCCTCTGTAAGCCATCCACCCACCAACTCAAAGAAAAAATCATTCAATGAAAAGAATTCTCTTCAGCGCCGTCCTGCTCGCAACTGCCAGCCTGACTCATGCCGAACCGGCGACCTATGTGGTCGAGCCGACCCATACCTTCGTGACTTACGAGATCAGCCATTTCGGCACTTCCACCAATCGCGGCCGGTTTGACAAGAAAGACGGCAAGATCGACCTGGACTTCGCGGCCAAGACCGGCAAGGTCGACATCAGCTTCGAAATCGCCTCGGTCAATACCGGCGTGGCGATGATGGACAAGCATCTGCAGGGCGATGATTTCTTCTCGGCGGAAAAGTTCCCGAAGGCCAGGTTCGTCGGCGACAAGTTCAGTTTCAGCGGCGACAAGGTCAGCAGCGTCAGCGGCTTGCTGACCCTGCGCGACAAGACCCATCCGGTGACCTTGAAGGCGACCGGCTTCAACTGTTACCAGAACCAGATGATCAAGCGCGAAGTCTGCGGCGGCGACTTTGAAGCCACCATCGACCGCACCCAATGGGACATCAACTATGGTCTCGACTGGGGCTTTCCGAAGAACGTCAAGCTGGTGATCCAGGTCGAGGCGATCAAGAGCTGAGCCGGCGCGGGCCGTCGCGCCTGGCTGCAGTTCATCCCCCGGCGCGGCCGGCGCATCGCGCGGCCAGCGCGCCGCGGCGGTGGCGTGGATATATTGCGTCCATTGCTTCCGAGGTTACTGATGAATTCAGCCATTTCTACCAATCCTGCGCTACTTGATCGCTGGCAGCGTTTTTCAGCCGCCGCCGTGCGAGGCTTTCATGCCTATGCCAACTGGCTGGTCAGCATCAGCTGGAAGCGTTTCTTCCTGCTCGCCGTGGCGTTCTTGATGGGCATGGTGATCCTGAAGGAACTGCCGCCCTTCACCTGGCGCACGACTCAGCAGGTGGACATCGACGACGAGCACCCCTCTCCTGCGCCGGCACCGCGCCCTCCGCCCAAGCCCCCCGTTACCGCTGAGCGGCGGCTGCATTACGAGATCAAGATTGATGACCACGGCGTGCGCATCTTTCCTTCGCCTGCTGCAAGCGCGGCAAGCGCTGCTTCCGGGCCCGTCAGCGGTCTGCCGTCGATTGCCATCGATCTGCCGCCAGGAGTCAATTCGGGCGAGGTCAAGCAGGCAGTTGAAGAAGCCCGCCAGGCCATAGAAGGCGCGATCAAGGAAGCTGCTGAAGCCGCTGCCGAAACTGAAGCCGAAGCTGCGCGTGCCGCCGCGCAGGCCGCCGAGCCCCGTAGCAAGAAGCGCTACAGCACGACGGTGACCAGTCTGGGTGACTTTCTGCCCAATCTGGCAATGCTGCTGATCCTCAGCTCGATCGTCATCAAGGTCACTTACAAAGGCCGCATCCAGGCTGAAGTCAAGGCCGCGCAGGCGACTGAAACGGCCGAAGCCGAATCGCTGAAGCGCCAGGTCATCGAAGCCAGGATGGCGGCGATGCAGGCCCAGGTCGAGCCGCATTTTCTGTTCAACACCCTGGCTTCGATCGACCATCTGATCGAGACCGATCCGCCGCGCGCCTCGCTGATGCAGAAGAACCTGATTGCGCTGCTGCGTGCATCGATGCCGACGATGCGTGAGGCCAATGCCGGCGGCGCTCGCGATCTGGGCCGTGAACTCGCCGTCATCAAACCCTATCTCGACATCCTCAAAGTGCGCATGGAAGAGCGGCTGCAGACCGTCATCGATGTGCCCGACGGTTTGTTGTCGGCCGAATTCCCGCCGATGATGATCCAGAGCCTGGTCGAGAACGCGATCAAACATGGCCTGGAACCCAAGGCCGAAGGCGGCAGCCTCGCCATCAAGGCCGAGATCCTGCATGGCAAATTGGCCTTGACGGTGACCGACACCGGCCTGGGATTCGGCCGCGCCGACACCGCCGGCACCGGCGTTGGTCTGGCCAATATCCGCGAGCGGCTGAATCTGCTTTACGGCGCGAAAGGCACAGTGACCGTGACTGAAAACCAGCCCTCGGGCACCCGGGTGACGATCACCATCCCTTACCGCAGCTGCAACGAGGAAGGTGGACTGGCATGAAGGGCTTTTTCAAGGCCTTGCTGTGGACCGGCCTGGCCTTGGGGCTGCTCGCCGCTTTCGCTGGTTTCCACCTCTGGGAGCAGATAGCGAGCGGGCCGGGGATCAGCATCAGCATCAATGGTCAGGACCTTGATCTGCAGGGGCTCAGCGCGGCGCCCTGGATGAGCGGCTTGCTCGGCTTGATGGTCACCGCGATGGTGCTTTGCATCGTTCTGCCCTTGGTGCTTATGTTGGGGCTGGGCCTGCCGCTGCTGCTGGTCGGCCTGGTCCTGGCTTGTGTGTTGTTGAGCTTGTTCAGTTTTGGCGCCCTCTTGTTCTCGCCCTTGCTGCTGCTCGGCCTGTTGTTGTGGTGGTTGCTGCGCCGCGCTTAGGGATGCTCTGCATAACCCCTCACGGCTTGTGCTAGCGCGGCCTCGGGCGGTCTGCGGCGTTGCATTTCTTGCCAATAGCACGCGCTATTGGCCGCAAAATGCGCCTTGCATCCCATCCCGATCCGCACCGCACCCGCTCGCGTTGAGTTATGCAGAGCATCCCTTAGGCAATACCATCAGCCCATGAACGAAGCCAATCAAACCAGGAAATTCCGCGCCGTGCTGGCCGACGACGAGCGCTTGATGCGCGAACAGCTGCGCGGCCGGCTGACCGAGGTCTGGCCCGATCTGGACATCATCGCCGAGGCCAGGAACGGGCTGGAGGCGGTCGAGCTGGTGCGGGAACACCACCCCGATCTTGTGTTTCTGGACATCCGCATGCCCGGACTCAATGGCGTCGAGGCGGCGCGCCAGATCGCCCAGATGGGTGACGAAGACGATGGCTGGCTGGTGCCGGAGATTGTCTTCATCACCGCCTATGACCAATACGCGGTCGAGGCCTTCGAGCAGGGCGTTGCCGACTATGTGCTCAAGCCTGCCGAGCGCGAACGCCTGGCGGTCACCGTCGAACGCATCAAGAAGCGGCTGGCCCAGCGCTTCAGCGATGAGCTGCCCGCCGTTGCAGGTGCACCGCTGCAGCAGCTCTTGCACCAGTTGTCAGCCAGACTGAATCCTGCCGGTGCTGCCAAGCATCTGCAATGGATACAGGCCAGTGTCGGCCAGACGATCCAGATGATCCCGGTCGAAGAGGTGCTGTTTTTCATCAGCGACGAGAAGTACACGCGGGTGCAGACGGCATCGGTCGAGGCCTTGATCCGCAAGCCGATCAAGGAGTTGGTCGATGAGCTCGATCCGGCGCTGTTCTGGCAGATCCACCGCTCGACCCTGGTCAATGCCCATGCGATCGAAGGCATCACCCGCGACTTTCGCGGCCGTCAGATGGTCGGCGTGAAGGGACTCAGCGAAAAGCTCGAAGTCAGCCGCAGCTACACCCATCTGTTCAAAGGCATGTAGGCCAGCCTCAAGGCCTGGCGGCGGAAGCCACAACCCAGGCCGAGATCTGCCGGACCACTTCGTCCTCCAGGCCGTTGTAGCCGTGATGCGCGAAGGCCTGGCAAGGGTCGCCGGTGCTCACCCCGCCGGTGAAAGCCAGCAACTCCTTCTTCGGCGAGTTGTCGAGCTTGTCCATCAGCTTTGAGGTGCCGCTGAACAAGCAACTCGCGCAGCCATCCTGCCGGTGGTGCACCACCAGCGTGGGAATGCGGATCTCTCCCAGTGGCATCGCCGGTACCGGGCGGGTCCAGCGGTCGGTCATGATGCTTGAAGTCAGCACGATGCCGTCCGGCCCTGCGGCGCCGGTCAGTTCGGTCGCGACAAATGCCGCAGACTGCGTCCCGCGGCTGGTTCCGACCAGCCAGACCGGCAGCGCAGCGCTCTGGTGCAGCCAGGCGATCACCGCCTTCAAATCGGCCACATGGGCGCTGGTCTGCCTGAAGCCGTCGAGAAAAGGCGGCTCCTGCCGGTCAGAGGGCGCATCGATGACGGCAACGCTCAGACCCTGCTGGGCAAATTGCTGCCTTGTGCGCACCAGAAAATTGCCTTTGCCCCATTGCATCTCGCCATCGGCCGACAACTGCAGACCACCATGACCCCCGGCGAGCAAGACCACCACTGCCTTGGGCGCAGCCGGTGTCAGCAAGAGCATTCGCTGGGTGACCCCTGGCCGGGTTGGAATGTCGACCACCTGCTCGCTGATCTGCGCTCGGCCTTGAATCGAGCAGATCAGCAGCAAGGCAGCGACGAGACGCTGGGAATTTTTCATCGATTGGATTTCAGCTGGATTTGCGCTGCGAGTCGGCGCGATGGACGAGCACATAGGCGATCAGGGCAAAGACAAAGAACACCAGCAACATCCAGGCGATGCCTTGCAGCGAATCGATGATGGTGCGGTAGATTTCAAGAATCCAGCGGTCGCTGGTCAGCTCGATGATGCGCGCCTCTTTTTCAGAGCGCATCGGGGTGATGTATTTTTCCAGCTCGTTGATACGCACGCCGGCCGAGATGCCGGTGACCATGATTGCGAATTTGATGTAACGCAGCCAGGCCGAACTGATGGCGTCAGCAATGATCCGGTTCAGGATCGCTTCGAGCGATTTCGAAAACAAGCGGACCACGCCCGCCGCCACCAAAAATGACAGCACAAAGGTCACCAGCAAGAGCGTGAGGAACATGGTTTTCTCCAATCAGTTCGAAAAAAGTTTCGAGCAAAAAAATCGAGTTCAAGTTGATTCTTCAGCGGTCCGTTTCACTGATGATCCAGTCGGCATAGGGGCCGGATATTTGCTGGATCGGATAGGCATGGATGGCAGGTATTTCATAAGAATGGTGAACATGGATGGCTTTTTCGATCGCCGGGTAGGCCGACGCCCTGGTCTTGAAAATCACCCTGAACTCGATCTCGTTGCAGACCGCCCCTTGCCAGTTGAAAAAGCTCTCGATTTCGGAGATCTGCGCGCAAGCGGCGAGGCCTTGCTCGACCATGGTTCGCGCCAGTTGCTGGGCTTCGGCCCGGCTGCCAATGGTGGTCACGACTGCCAGAAAATTCATCGCTATCTCCCCTTCAACAGGCTCAGCACGAACGCAATCTCGTCAAGGGCCGCTGACCGAGTCAACCAGCTCAGTGTCGAAGCCTGCCGGCAACACGATCTCAAGCATTTCGATGTCGTCGCTATGGCCAAGTTCGCGGTGGCGGATACCGGGTGGCTGGTGCACACAGGATCCCGCTTCGAGGCGGACGATGCCCTGGCCTTCATATTCGAATTCGATCCAGCCCTTGAGGATATAGACCAGCTGGAACTCGGTCCGGTGCAGATGCGGCTGGCTTGAAAATTCCTTGCCGGCTGCGGCGCGGATGACATGGGCGGCCACCCGCCCCTGCGTGGCCTGCTTGATGCCGAGGTCGCGGTATTCGAAGAACGAGCGCAGGCCGCGCTCGAAGACCGCAGCTTCGGCATGTGATGCGACGAAACCTTCAGTAGTCATGACTGGATTCCTTGCTGTGAATGGCGACGAGTAATGCCTGATTATTTCTTTGCCTTCGCCGCTTTCGGCTTGGGCAAAGGCAAGGCGCGCGCTGTGGCCTTGAACAAACGCTGGAGCAGGTCGCGATCTTCAATCTCGGCATCGATGCGCAAATGCGGCTTGGCGCCAGGATAAGGCGGATGTTCGGTCACCAGCGCAAGGCAAGCCCTGCCCTCGGCAGTCGGTTTGACGAACAGTTGGTTGTCGCAGACCAGCGCGATCACCTTGCCGTCCAGATAGAGGGCATATTCGCCGAACATTTTTCTTGCCGACAGCTCACCGGGTAAACCGGCCTGCTCGCAGATGAAATCGATCAATGAGGGGTCGGTTGCCATGGTCGAATCCTTTGATGTCTTCAGTCAGCAAGGTTTTCTTGCCGGTTGCAAAAGAGGCCTTGCGGATCAGGCCGTCGACGACCTCGTAGATGCAGAGCATCTCGATCGTGCCACGACCTTCAGGGAAGTTGCGCGTGATGAGCTCCAAATCGACGACAACATCGGTCATGACCTGTCGCGACAGCAGCCGTGCCTGCAGGTCTGGCTCGGCAAACCTGAGCAGAAAGCGCTCGCGTATCGCGGCATGACCTTTGGCCAGGCAAGGCCCATGCAGCATGAATTGCTCAGCATCCTCGGCATAGGTGGCGAGCAAGGCCTCGATGTCCCGGGCGTTGTAGGCGTCGAACTGCCGGTGAACGACGGCGAGCGGTGATCTTGACGGCATATCAATCCTGGCTGGCATGAGGGCTGAGTTAGAAAAGTGCGATGGAGACCGAGGGGGATGATTTTGAATCAACGCAGATCGTTCAACGCTTTTCAGTTTGCGCCGCTGTCGATGCCGCGCCCTTGGCGGCAAAGGCCTCGCGCAGCCGCTTCAGCTTCAGGCGCGGGTCTTCTTTTTCGCTCAACTCATGCAGCTTCATTTCTCCGATGAAGCGGCTCGGGATACCCATCACCAGCTCGCGGCTTTTCTTGCGCCGGCGCAGGGTGCTGACGGCCAGTGTCGTCCTGGCGCGGGTGATGCCCACATACATCAGCCGGCGCTCTTCCTCGAGCCGCTGCGGCGTCATTTCTTCGGCATCGGCCTTGAAGGGCAGCAGCCCTTCGTTGACGCTGGCCAGAAATACATGCGGCCATTCCAGGCCCTTGGAGGCGTGCAAGGTGGTCAGCGTCACCTGGTCCTGCTCATCGCCACGCTCGGCCATCGACAGGATCACGCTGATCGTTTGCGCCACCTGCAGCACGGTCTGTTCGTTGTTGAACTCTTCATCGTCCTGAATGCTGCCGCCGCCGCAGCGCTTGGCGACCCAGTCGATGAAGTCGAGCACATTGCTCCAGCGTGCGGCGGCGACTTTTTCGTTCTCTTCGTTGTCGAGCAGATGCTGCTCGTAGTCGATGTCCTTCAGCCATTCGAGCAGCAAGGCCTTGGCGGCCGCCGCGCCCTGGGTATTCTTGGCGCGGAATTCAAATTCGGTCACGTAGCGGCCGAATTCATGCAGCGAGCCGAGCGCACGCGCCGTCAAAGCCGCACCGAGCGATTCTGCAAACAGGGCCTCGAACATGCTGCATTTCCAGCGGCTGGCGAACTGGCTCAAACTGCCCAAGGTCTGGTGGCCGATGCCGCGCTTGGGCGTGGTGATCGCGCGCAGAAATGCCGGGTCGTCGTCCTGGTTGACCAGCAGGCGCAGCCAGGCGCATAGGTCCTTGATCTCGCTTTTGTCGAAGAAGCTCTGCCCGCCTGAGACCTTGTAGGGAATCTCGGCGCGGCGCAGTGCTTTCTCGAATACGCGGGCCTGGTGATTGGCGCGGTAGAGGATGGCGAAATCGCTGTAGTTCGGCGCGAAGCCTTCGCTGCGCAGCGTTTGCAAGCGGACCACCGCTCGTTCGGCTTCATGTTCTTCGCCGTCCGACTCGATCAGCGCCACCGGCTCGCCATCGCCGAACTCGCTCCACAGCTTCTTCTCGAAGATCTTCGGGTTGCCGGCGATGACGTTATTGGCCGCGCGCAGGATCGCTCCGGTGCTGCGGTAGTTCTGCTCGAGCGGAATCACCTTCAGCTGCGGATAGTCGATCGGCAAGCGCTTCAGGTTGTCGATCGTGGCGCCGCGCCAGCCGTAGATGCTCTGATCGTCGTCGCCCACGGCGGTGAACATCGCGCGCTCGCCGACCAACGCTTTCAGCAAGTCGTACTGGACCGCATTGGTGTCCTGGTATTCGTCGACCAGCACATAGCGCAGCTTGTCCTGCCAGCGCTTGCGGGCGTCGGGCTGTTCGTTCAGCAGCTTCAGCGGCAGACTGATCAGGTCATCGAAGTCGACCGCCTGGTAAGCCGACAAGCGCTCCTGATAGCGCTGCATCACGATCGCGGCAGCGCGCTCGTTGTCATCCTTGGCGATGGCCAGCGCCTGGCTGGCGTTCAGGCCCTGGTTCTTCCAGAGCGAGATCGCCCATTGCCAGGACCTCGCCTGGTTGGCGTCGACAGTGCCGCCGGCGTCGCGCAGCACGCCCAGCACATCGTCGCTGTCGAGGATCGAGAACTGCTCTTTCAGCCCGACCAGCCGGCCTTCCTCACGCAGGATGCGCACACCCAGACTGTGGAAGGTCGAGATCAGCAGGTCCTTGGCCGCACGCGGCCCGACCAGGGTCTTGGCGCGCTCGCGCATCTCCTGCGAAGCCTTGTTGGTGAAGGTGATCGCCGCGATGCTCCGCGCCGGGAAACCCGATTGCAGCAGATGGGCGATCTTTTGCGTGATCACCCTTGTCTTGCCCGAACCCGCACCGGCAATCACAAGGCAAGGCCCGTCCAGATGCAGGACGGCTTCGAGCTGGGCGGGGTTCAAGGTGGAGACGGGTTCGGCCATGGATTTTGCGGGTAACTCCGCATGATAGCCAGCCGCGGCAGCCGGGGGCTTTCAGCCGCCTCGTGCAACTTGCCCGTCCGACAGGTTCACCACAGGACCGGGCGACTGATGGCGAATCAATGGGGCAGCATTGACTGTGCTGAGCCGTTTGCGCTAGTGGATGAGGCGTTTGAATTGCCCGGGTCGCATCTGGCCATCAAAGTTGAGTGAAGATTTTGAATAAATACAAACCCTGTATTTTTAAAAAAATTCATTAAAACTATTGAATTGGTAAATTTTTTTGATATAAGTTAAAAGTAGTAATTTATTGTCGTAACTGTGCCTGATTTCTTCTGGGTTGACGAGGTTCATCAATTTCGGCAAGTGTGCGGGCGCTGACGACGGGTGATGCTGTGCTGCGCGTGTGTGCGAGCAGACCAGATCGCGGACGGGGGCGTTGTTGGGGTCGCCGGTTCTGACGGGCAATGCAAGGTTGCCTTTTTTGCGCTGCTGCGGCCTTTGGCGGCAAGGCGGCGGCTCTTCCAGGAACAGTTCGGCACAAGCTGCCGTCGCGAGATTCCGTCTGGTTTTATTTCTTTCTTCATTTTGCAAATTTTAGTTCTTCCGGGTATGGTTTGAACGGAGTATTTGATGAATACAGAACTGGTTGTTATTGATTCGCGCCTTCACGATGCTCAGTTCATTGCTGACCAGATCGCACAGGGCTACACCGTTCTGGTGCTTGATGAAGCCCGCGACGGCTTGCAGCAAATTCTGGATTTCATGCTCCAGCAGGCGGGGATGGGTGGCGCGGGCAGTTTCTCGGCGCTTCACCTCGTCAGCCACGGCGGCGTCGGCCAAATCCAGTTGGGCAGCACCATGCTCGATGCGGCGGCGCTGGAGCAGCATCAGGCGGCATTGGTGGATCTCGCCAAACTGCTCGCTCCGGGCGCTGACCTGATGGTCTATGGCTGCGATGTCGCGCAAGGCGCGGACGGCCAGGCTTTTGTGACTCAACTCGCCAAGCTCAGCGGGCTCGATGTCGCTGCATCGACGAATTTGACGGGTAGCACCGCCGTTGCGGGCAGCCTTGAGACGGCGGACTGGGTGCTGGAGACCTCGGTCGGTCACCTTGAGGCGACGGCCCTGCAACTCGACCTGTCAGAAACCCTTGCCGTGAACGTTGCCGGCGCGGTGACCATCAGCGGCACGATCACCCAGGGCAAAGTCCTGACTGCGACCAACGCGCTGACTGACGTGGACGGCATGGGGGTAGTGAAGTACCAATGGTTGGCAGGCGGCGTAGCCATTTCCGGCGCTACAGCGGCGACCTTCACCTTGACGCAAGCCCAGGTCGGCAAAGCCATCACGGTCAAGGCCTCCTACACCGACTCGCTTGGAACGGCCGAGTCTAAGACCAGCAGCGCTACTGCTGCAGTGGCCAACGTCAACGACGCAGCCACCGGAGCGGTGAGCCTCAGCGGCACCTTGACCCAGGGGCAGATTCTGACGGCGGCCAACACGCTGGCTGATGCGGACGGCCTGGGCACGGTCAGCTATCAATGGCTGGCAGGGGGCACGGCGATTGCCGGTGCGACGGCTTCGACCTTCACGCTGACGCAAGCCCAGGTCGGCAAAGCCATCACGGTGAAGGCCTCCTACACCGACTCGTTGGGTACGGCCGAGACGAAGACCAGCGGTGCCTCAGCGGCGGTTGCCAACGTCAATGACGCGGCGACGGGAGCAGTGAGCCTCAGCGGCACCTTGACCCAGGGGCAGATTCTGACGGCAGCCCACACGCTGGCCGATGCGGACGGCCTGGGCACGGTGAGCTATCAATGGTTGGCAGGCGGCACGGCGATTGCCGGTGCGACAGCTTCGACCTTCACGCTGACGCAGGCCCAGGTCGGCAAGGCCATCACGGTCAAGGCCTCCTACACCGACTCGTTGGGCGCGGCCGAGACGATGACCAGCAGCACCTCAGCGGCGGTTGCCAATGTCAATGACGCGGCCACCGGAGCGGTGAGCCTCAGCGGCACCTTGACCCAGGGGCAGATTCTGACGGCGGCCAACACGCTGGCTGATGCGGACGGCCTGGGCACGGTCAGCTATCAATGGCTGGCAGGCGGCACGGCGATTGCCGGTGCGACGGCTTCGACCTTCACGCTGACGCAAGCCCAGGTCGGCAAAGCCATCACGGTGAAGGCCTCCTACACCGACTCGTTGGGTACGGCCGAGACGAAGACCA
>JBIKPD010000286.1:0-5203 GCA_044357665.1 Roseateles sp.
ATGCTTGGGCCTTGGCTAGGCCAAAGCGTTTTGCACCAGTGATCCGGAAAGCCGCTTAATACACGCCCCGTTCGCCCTGAGCCCGTCGAAGGGCAGAATTGGACGGGCATGGGTCCTTCGACAAGCTCAGGACGAACGGGAATTGATATGACCGCTTTGGCTACGCCGAAGCCTGCCTCTCAAACACAGCCATGCTTTCCACATGCGAGGTGTGGGGGAACATATTGATGGCGCAGGCTGAAAGGCAGCGGTAGCCGGCCTGATTGACCAGCAGGCCTGCGTCGCGCGCCAGAGTGGCTGGGTTGCAGCTGACATAGACGATGCGCTGTGGCGGCTGCCAGCCCGGCGCCAAAGTTGGGTCCAGCGCGATGTCGGTGAGCGCCTGGATCAGGGCGAAAGCCCCGTCACGTGGCGGGTCAATCAGCCATTTTTCGGCGATGCCATCGGCAGCCAGCAGGGCTGGCGTCATTTCGAACAAATTGCGCACGACAAACGAAGCCTTGCCGTCCAGGCCGTTGAGCTTGGCGTTCTGGCGCGAGCGCTGCACTAATGCCTCACTGCCTTCGATGCCCAGCACCTCGCGCGCCTTCGTCGCCAGCGGCAGGGTGAAGTTGCCCAGGCCGCAAAACCAGTCGATGACCCGCTCGCTGCTTTGCACCTCGAGCAAGCGCAGCGCACGGCCGACCAGCACTGTATTGATCTGCGGATTGACTTGGGTGAAATCGGTCGGCTTGAACGGCATCGTGACGCCGAACTCGGGCAGGCTATAGGACAACAAGGTGCCACCCTCGTCGAGCAGATGCACGGTATCGGGCCCTTTGGGCTGCAGCCACCATTGCACATCATGTTCAGCAGCAAAGGCGCGCAAGCTCGCCTTGTCGGCATCGGGCAGCGGAGCCAGGTTGCGCAAGACCAGCGCAATCACGCTGTCGCCCATGGCGAGTTCGATCTGCGGCAGGCGGTCGCGCTCGACCATGCCGGCGATCAAGGCGCGCAGAGGCATCAAGAGGTCGCTGACCCGCTTCGGCACGACTTTGCAGACTTCCATATCGGCGACATAACGGCTCTTGCGCTCATGGAAGCCGATCAGCACCTTGCTCTTCTTGACCACATAGCGGACCGAGAAGCGAGCGCGGTGACGATAGCCCCAGGTTGGCCCTTCGATCGGGCGCAGGATCATCTCGGCCTTGACGCGACCCAGATGCCAGAGGTTGTCTTCGACCACCCGCTGCTTGATCGCGACTTGCGCTGCGGGCTGCAGATGCTGCATCTTGCAGCCACCGCATGAACCATCATGCAAGCCGAAATGGGGGCAGTCCGGAACGCTGACGCGCTGCGAGCTTTCGCGCCGCATCGCCGTCAGGCTGCCCTGCTCCCAACTGCTTTTCTTGCGGCCGACCACCACCTGCACTTCTTCACCAGGCAGCGCCCCTTCGATGAAGACCACCTTGCCCTCTTCGTTGCGGGCAACGCCTTGCGCGTCGAGGTCCATTGATTCGACCTTGAGCCATTCTGATACTTGAGTCATGTGCCGATTATCCCTGCGCGGGACGCGGGTCCGGCCGAGCCTGGCCCGGCGTCACCGCAGCGCTTCTTGCTGGCCGGCTTTTCAGCGGGCGGGCAGCAGCTTGGCGGGATCGACCGGCTTGCCCTGCTTGCGGATTTCGAAGTGAAGTTTGACCTGATCGCTGTCGCTGGACCCCATCTCGGCGATCTTCTGGCCCTTGCGGACGGCTTCATCTTCCTTGACCAGCAGCGCTTGGTTGTGCGCATAGGCGGTCAGATAGTTGGTGCTGTGCTTGATGATGATCATGTTGCCGTAGCCGCGCAGTCCCGAGCCCGCATACATCACGCGCCCATCAGCGGCTGCCAGTACCGCGTCACCTGCACTGCCCTTGAAGGCCAGGCCCTTGTTGCGCACTTCATCGAAGTTGGCAGTCACGCCACCGCTGGCCGGCCAGCCCCATTTGATATCGTCATCTTCGCTACGCGACGGCGCAGCGGCCACAGGCTTGCTGTCCGGTTTGCTGTCCGCAGGCTTGCTGTCCGCCGGCTTGGCGTCCGCTACCTTGCTGTCCAAGGGCCTTGACTCGACTTTGGCTGCGGGGACGACTTTGGTAACCACCGCCTCGGCCGCGGACTGTGCGACCCGCAAGACCTGCCCGACCTCGATCAAGTTGGGATTGTCCAGGGCGTTCCATTTCACCAAGTCACGCCAATTCTGGCCATTGTCGAGCGCGATGCGAATCAGCGTGTCACCGGGCTTGACCATGTAATAGCCGGGCTTGCCGGCGTTTTCGGCGCCTGGCAAAGGCTTATCAACCGTTGCTACCACCGCGGCCTTGGGCGGGGCCATGGTGGTCGGCGCCATGGTTGCCGGTATCACTGGCACCGGCTTTGCAATGCGGACGGCCTGGCGATCCTCGACCGGCGCGCGCTGCGTCACGCTACCGCAAGCAGCCAGCAAGGCGCACAAGCCGGACAGCAGCATGGATCTGGAATAACGGTGCTTGTTCTTTTGCATGGGTCGCGTTGGCGGCAATGACTTGCTGAATGAAACGATACGGCCGGTATCTGAAACTTCAACCGGGCTCACAAGACGCCCGATTTTAATGGCACGAACAGCACCGGCTCGAATTCACTGCGGACAAACCGACTGACAGCGCCGTCGACCAGATGGTCGACGACCACCAGCAACTGGCCGCGCCCACCCGGTGCGCTCATTGGCGCCACCAAGCGACCGCCCGGCGCCAATTGATCGAGCCATTGCTGCGGCAGATCTTCCCCACCCGCTGCGGCGATGATGCTGTCGAACGGCGCGCCAGGGGCAAAACCGAGCCGACCATCGCCATAGATCAAGCGGATGTCGGGCCGCTTGCCGCGCGGCAAGCTGGCCAGATTGGTGCGCGCTTTTTCATGCAGGGGCTTGAGCCTCTCGATCGACACCACTTGCCTTGCCAGCTGGCCCAGCAAGGCCGCTTGATAACCGCAGCCGGTGCCGATCTCCATGGCCTTGCCCAGATGACCTTGCCGAGACGCCGAAGCGCCTTCAAACAACAAGGACAACATGCGCCCGACCACCGAGGGTTTGGAAATCGTCTGCCCATGGCCGATCGGCAGGCTGGTGTCTTCATAAGCCTGATTGGCCAAGGCGCTGTCGATGAACTGATGGCGGGGCAACTGGGCCAGGGCCTTCAGCACCCGCTCGTCGCGCAGGCCGTCTTGTTGCAAGCGCTGCGCCATGCGCTCGCGCACATGGGCCGAATCAAGACCCAGGCCGATCGGGGCCGCCTGTTTGGCAGCATCGATCGTGGCCTGCTGCAAATGCCGCTGCGGCATCAGCATTTCACGCGACTTGCTCACGCTACCCGCAGCCGCGCCGCCGAGCTCATCGAGCAACAGCGGAAAGCGCCGTGGGCGGCCGGGCGCTTCGCTCATCCCGGCAGTCCCAGGCGCTGGCCCCAACCCGGCAAGGCCAGGTGATGGGTCAGATCAACTTGCAAGGGCGTGATCGATACCTGGCCATTGGCCGTGGCGTGAAAATCGGTGCCTTCTCCAGCTTCACGCGCATCACCGGCCGGGCCGATCCAGTAGATCGTTTCCCCGCGAGGGCTTTGCTGGCGGATCACCGGTTCGCTGGCATGGCGCCGGCCCAGACGGGTGACGCGGCGCGGCAGCGTCAGCGCATCGGCCCGGTTCGGGATGTTCACATTGAGGAGAAAAGCCTGGCCGAGTCCGCCGGCAATCACCTGTTCGACCAGATTTCTGGCCATCGCAGCAGCCGCGTCGACATGGCCCCAGCCCTTGGAAACCTGCGAGAAAGCAATCGACGGAATGCCGAACAGAAAACCCTCGGTGGCCGCGGCGACGGTGCCCGAATAGAGCGTGTCATCGCCCATATTGGCGCCGTTGTTGATGCCCGACAGCACCAGATCAGGCTTGTAGTCGAGCAAGCCGGTCAGGGCCACATGGACGCAGTCGGAGGGCGTGCCATTGACATAACGGAATCCATTTGTCGCCGTGTAGACCGACAGCGGTCTCCCGAGCGTCAATGAATTCGAGGTGCCGCTGGCATTCTGCTCAGGGGCGATGACATCGATCTCACCCAGACCTTCAAAAGCCTTGACCAGGGCTAGCAAGCCCGGTGCAAGGTACCCATCATCGTTGGCAATCAATATACGCATGCGGTCCATTGTAGGCAGGCGTCGCCTGGGCGACCCGGCAGCAAACCCGCATTACCTATCATCCGGCCGTATATTTACCGCTCATCAGCCCCCAAGCACCGAAGGAACCCTCAATGAAAGCATGGCTTTGCGAAAACCCGACCGGCGTCGAGGCGCTGCAATGGAAAGAACTGCCGACACCGGCGCCGGCAGCCGGAGAGATTCTGATTGCCATCAAGGCTGCCAGCCTGAATTTCCCCGACCTGCTGATCATCCAGAACAAATACCAGATGAAGCCGCCCCTGCCCTTTGTGCCAGGCACCGAGTTCGCCGGCGTGGTCGAAGCGGTTGGCGAGGGTGTCAAGGGATTCAAGCCCGGGGATGCCGTCGCCGCCTTTGCCGGCACTGGCGGCTTCTCTACCCATGCCTGCATTCCGGCAGCCTTGGCCCTGCCGCTGCCAGCAGGATTCGCTTTCGAAGACGCTGCGGCCTTCATCTGCACCTATGCAACCGGTCACCATGCCTTGATTGACCGCGCTGCGCTGCAGGCTGGCGAGACCGTGCTGATATTGGGCGCCGCCGGTGGCGTCGGGACTGCAGCCATCCAGATCGCCAAGGCCGCTGGCGCCAGGGTGATCGCCGCCGCCTCTTCGGACGAAAAATGCGCGCGCTGCCTGGAAATCGGTGCCGACGCGGTGATCAATTATTCGAATGGCAAGCTGCGCGATGAGCTCAAGGCGCTGACCGGCGGCAAGGGCCCGGATGTGATCTACGACCCGGTCGGCGGCGACCTTGCCGAACCCGCCTTCCGCTCGATTGCCTGGCGCGGCCGTTATCTGGTGATCGGCTTTGCCCAGGGCCAGATCCCTGCCCTGCCCTTGAATCTGCTGCTGCTGAAGGGTGCGTCCCTGGTCGGGGTGTTCTGGGGCGATTTCGCCAAACGCGAGCCGCGCCGCAATGCCGAGATGCTGGGCCAACTCGCGCATTGGTATCTGGAAGGGAAAATTCGCCCGGTGCTCGACGCCAGGCTGCCGATGGCG
>JBIKPD010000287.1:0-5201 GCA_044357665.1 Roseateles sp.
TTGTTGATGGGATGGTCCGGGTCGCCGATGACGCTGGTGATACGGCCGTCAACCCGGCTCACGATCGTGCCGCAGCCGCCGTGGCACATGCGACACACCGTCTTGAAATTTTCCGCAACGGACGGTACCGGCGTCATGTCGATGTTCTCGCTCCTGAGCATCTGCTTGTGCCTACAGGTCGAGCACGAGCTCGGGGGTTTTGCTGCCCGAACAACAGATCATCATCCTGTCATTGGCGAGCTTTTCCCCGTCGCTGAGTACGGAGTCGCGGTGATCGGGAATGCCCGCGAGCACCTTGGTTTCGCAGGCGCCGCAGATGCCTTCCTCGCAAGAGGATGCGGTGCTGATGCCGCACGAGCGCAGCGCGGCCAGCACCGACTGTCCACTGACGACGGCAATCGTGATGCCGGCGCGTGCCAGCTTCACGCTGAAGCCGCCTTCGGTGGCCTGCTCCTGTGCTGTGGAAAAATACTCAACGTGGACATGCCCCGCAGGCCAGGCAGTCGTCTGTCGTTCAAAACTTTGCAGCATCGGCAAGGGGCCGCAGCAGTAAAGATGCGCGTCGGCCGGGGCCCCGGCGAGAACCGCAGCCATGTCGAGGTGGCTTCCGCTGTGCTCGTCGTCAAAGCGCAAAGTCACGCCAGGCTTGCCTTCCAGCCTATCGAGAAAGAGAGCGTCCTTGCGCGAGCGGCAGGAGTAGACCAGCCTTACGTTTTGTCCCTGTTCCTTCAACTGCTGCCACATGCAGAGCATCGGCGTGATACCGATGCCACCGGCCAGCAGCAAGGTATGCGGCGCATCTGGCGCCAGAGGGAAATTGTTGCGCGGGGCTTCGATCATGAGCTTGTCGCCCACCCGCAGTTTCTCGTGGATGAAACTGGAGCCGCCGCGGCTTGCTGCGTCCCGCTTGACGCCAATCAGATAGCTGAGCGGCTTCTCCCCCGCCTGCAACAGCGAATACTGCCGGACGAGTTTGGACGGCAGGTGCACGGCGATGTGCGCGCCAGGCTGCGCGGCTGGCAACTCCGTGCCATCAACCGGACGCAGCTCATACAGGTTGGTGTCGTGCGTGCCGAAACGGATGCACTCCACCCGCGTCTGGATCAGCCCTGGCTCCGGCATGGCTTGCGACGCGGTGGCCTGAGCCGCGACAACTTGTTCTGTCTGGGGAGATGCAATGGACACAATAGGACTGACAGGTGAAGCAATTGGAATTGCCAAGTAATTCGTCAACACGTTATGCGGCCCGCCGGGCTTTGTACATGGCGGGCGGCACATCAGCGCAATGAAGCTGATGCATATGCAGAGATGCGGCTGCGTCGCCGCGAAAAGATCAGATCATGGTGTCTGTGCGCCCGCTGCCAGCCAGCGTCCGACCAAGCTGCGCTCCTCATCCGTCATCCGGGTGGCATTGCCTGGCGGCATCGAGCGCGTGGCAATGCTGGTGGCCTGGATCTTCGCGGCGTTCATCCTGATCTCATCGGGTGAGTTGAGGCGCACGCCGCCGGGGGCTGCGGCAACGCCCGGTGCCATCGGTGTTGCTGCGTGGCAGCCCATGCAGCGCAGCTCGAGGATGCCGCGGGCGATATTGAATGACACAGGCGCCTCGCCCGCCACCAGTTGCGCCGGTGCTTGTACGCCCTGAGGCGTGGTCAACAGCGCCAGTACGACGGCCGCAAGTGCCAGCGGACCTGCGGCCGGCAGCCATCCCTGACCTGCTGGGGTGCGCCGGTCGTAGAGGATCATCATCTGCCGCGCCGCGATTCCCGCCAGGATCAGCAGGGCCATGATCAGCCAGCTCTGCGCGTGGCTGTAGGTGCTTGGCGCATGCGCCGCGATCATGGAGAAGATCACTGGTAGCGTGAGGTAGGTGTTGTGCTGCGCACGGCGCTTGGCGCGCAAGGCCATGACCATGTCGCGCTCCCGTCCGGCCGTGGCGGCGGCTACCGCCTCGACCTGCGCAGGAATGATGCGGCGCCAGACATTGCCGACCATGTTGGTGCCCAGGATGGCGCCGATGTGGATGTAGGCAGCGCGGCCGTTGAAGAGCAGGCACAGCAGATAGACGACGCCGAGCAGCAGAGCTGCACTGATGACAGTGGCTGCCACGGGTTTTTGGGCGGCGAATGCCGAAACCCACAACTTGTCGTACACCAGCCAGCAGGCCACGAACAGGCCGATGGCAATGGCGATTGCCGAGCCCGGACTCACCAGCGGCCGATCCGCATCGATCAGGTCGACCCCACCCGTCCAGTAGTAGACGAACACGAGCAGAAGGAAACCGGTGATCCAGGTCACCGCTGCCTCGTTGCGGAACCAGTAGACCGGCGACGGCACCTGCCCGGGCGAGATCGTGCGCTTCTCGACAATGTAGAAGCCTCCGCCATGGCCCAGCCAAGCCTCTCCCAGCACATTGCTGCGAGGCAAACCGGGCGCGCGCAGCTTGCTCTCAAGCCACATGAAGTAAAGCGATGCGCCAACCCACCCGAGGATGGCCACGATATGGGTCCACCGCAGGACCACCACCAACCAGTCCACAAAGTTCTGCATGAATATTGCCCCGTCAGGCAGACGCAAGCGCAGCGCAGCCCGCGCCGATACCTGCCGAGCCTTCTTTTCTTATTTGCCCTTCACGACTTCCAGTGCGGCAACGGCCACCTGGCTGTCGCCGTCCGCCAACCCGGCGGCGCCGACCCCAGAGACGCCGATCCCGCCGATTACCCGGCCGCCAACGATGATGGGATAGCCGCCTTCAAGCGGAATCGCCGCTTCCTGGCGCAGATGCCAGAAGGTGTTGAACTTGCCCGCGCTCAGGTCATCGTGAAAGAGGCCCGTAGGCCGGCGGAAGGCGGTCGCGCCATAGGCTTTGGCCAGGGTCAACTCGACGCTGCCGAACTGGCCATTGCTCATGCGGTGCAAAAGGACTGGATGGCCGCCATCGTCGCAGATTGCGATCGTCGCGTTCCAGCCCTGCTTGGTGGCGAATGCTTCGCCGGCCTCGGCGATTTCCTTGGCAAGTTCAAGGGTGATGCGTTCGCCGTAGGGGTTCTGGTGGGGTACCGGTTTGGTCGTCATGGGGTTGCTCCTTGTGTCAGGGTTGTGGCGTCGCCAGCGCAGGGACAGCAGCTAAAAATGCTAGCACGCAAGCCCTTGCGGCAATCCGATTCAAGCAGCTACCTTATTCCGGGCATGAGCTCTTGCATAGGCCGGTGAATCATCAGCAAAATGCATGCTATTCATATGGCGTGCTAAATGTCGCTTAAACGGGTAAAGTGCGCGGCAAATGGACCTGAACGCGCTCCACCTGAACCAGCTGCTGCTGGTTGACGCATTGCTGGCGAACACGAATCTGAGCGAAGCCGCTGATCAGATCGGCATGAGCCAATCTGCAGCCAGCCATGCGCTGGCACGCTTGCGCACGCAGTTGAAGGACCCCATCTTCATCCGCACCGCCGACGGCATGCAGCCCACGCCTTATGGCACGCGTCTGGCGCGTGCGGTGAGGGAAGCGCTGGAATTGCTGCGTGCCGGGCTTGAACAGCACCTGGAGTTCGTGCCGCAAACCGCCACCCGCACGTTCACGATCATCATGAGCGATGTCAGCCAGACCTTGTATCTGCCGAAGCTGCTTGCGCGGCTTGCGAAGGAGGCGCCCGGCGTGTCACTGCGAATCGCCCCAGTGCCTTCGAAAGCGCCGCACCTGAGCCTTGAGTCCGGTGAAGTGGACTTTGCAGTCGGCACGTTCACGAGTTTTATCACCGGCTGCCGGCAAAAACGCGTTTACCGCGAGCGATACGCCTGTATTGCACGTGCGGATCATCCCCTCTTCGAGGGTGGCATGACGGCCGAGACGTTCAGCGCGGCTTCGCATGTGATGGTTGACCCGATGGGCTATGTGCACGAACAACTCGACCGCATTCTTAGCCATCACAAGCTTCCCCGCAGCGCGAAGCTGCGCGTGCCGGGATTCCAATCGGTGCCGATGGTCGTTGCCAGCTCGGATCTTTTGGCAATCATGGCCGGGCGTCTTGCCCAGTTCTATGCCGAGTTGTTGCCGTTGAAGGTCATGAACCCGCCGGTCACGCTGCCCTCCTACGAGATCATGATGTTCTGGCATGAAAGATTTCACCGCGACCCGACGAACCTGTGGCTGCGCAACTTGTTCTTCGAGTTGTTCGGGGATTGAGCCTGACAAGTACCGGACCAAGCCGGCCAGCTCATCAGGCTCATGCATGCGATTCATGACCGGGCCTTGAGACGAGACGAAAAAGGATCTAGACTTTCTGCGGTCCCGTATCTGTTCAAACATGGCGCGCCAAAGCGCTGATTATTCTCGAGGTATCACGATGCTTTCGATTGAAGACAACACATTGATCACGCAAGTCGGCCCGGGCACACCCGGTGGTGAGTTGCTGAGGCGTTACTGGTACCCGATCGCCGCCCTTGGCGAACTTGACGAAAATCCGGTCAAACCGGTGCGTCTGCTGGGTGAGGACCTGGTGCTGTATCGCGACCGTAGCGGTACCCTGGGCCTTATCGACAGCGTTTGCGCGCACCGCAGAGTGAACCTGGCTCTTGGCGTGCCCGAGGAGACGGGCTTGCGTTGCCCCTACCACGGCTGGCGCTTTGGAGCCGATGGTCAATGCCTGGAGCAGCCGGCTGAAAAACGCCCATACGCTGACAAGGTCAAGATCAAATCGTACCCGGTGAAAGTGGCGTGCGGCGCTGTGTTCGCCTATATGGGGCCGCTGCCGGCGCCCGAATTGCCGGTGTGGGATCTGATGGTGATGAAGGACGTGCTGCACGAAATTGCGTACGCCACCTTGCCCTGCAATTGGTTCCAGAGCATGGAAAACGCCGTGGATCAGGATCACCTTGACTGGCTGCATGTGGCTTTCTCCGACTATGTTCTGGAGCGTCAGGGCCGACCTGACCTGAAGAAGCGTTTCTGGCGCCCCGGTGAGTACCAGGGCGAAGGCGACCGCGGCCGTCTGAAGGAAATGCTCTACGAGAGGAACGACCTGGGCATTTGCCGCCGCGCGATCTACGGCGACCGCACCAAGGAGCATGCCGACTGGCGAATCGGCGTTCAGGTGGTGTTTCCGAACTTTGCCAGAGCGGTGAACGACCTGCAGATCCGGGTACCGGTTGACGATACGCACCACACCTACTTTCTCATCCGCGCGCA
This sequence comes from Roseateles sp., assembly GCA_044357665.1. GTDB lineage: Bacteria > Pseudomonadota > Gammaproteobacteria > Burkholderiales > Burkholderiaceae_C > Paucibacter_A. The sequence continues at coordinate 5,189 of JBIKPD010000287.1, forward strand.
TTGGGTCAAGCCC